>CAYRFK010000280.1:0-6172 GCA_964423465.1 uncultured Verrucomicrobiota bacterium
GATGTTCGGTGCTTGCCCTCCGAAGCCTTGGCGAAGGAGGGTTCGGTGTTCGCATGAGGTTTCTTCTCTATAACATCCGGTACGGTACGGGCGGCACGCCGGGGCGCGGGCCGTTCCAGTTTTTCCGCCGCACCCGGGACAACATGGAGGAGATCATCGAGTTCATCCGCAGGGTGAACCCGGACATCGCGGGCCTCGTGGAGGTCGATGCGGGATCGTACCGCTCGCGCCGTCTGAACCAGGCGAAGATGATCGCCGACGCGCTCGGCCACCATCACGCCTACCGCTCGAAGTACGGCGACGCGTCGATGGCCCACCGGATCCCTGTGATGAGGAAGCAGGGCAATGCGTTCGTCGTGCGCGACTCGGCCAACGAACTGCGGTTTCACTATTTCACCAAGGGCATGAAGCGGCTCGTGATCGAATTGGAACTCAAGGATGTCGTGATCTTCCTTGTCCACCTCGCGCTCGGAGGCCGGGCCCGCTCCCACCAGATGCTCGACCTCTACTCGATGGTGAAAGGTGCCCGCAAACCCGTGATCGTCGCCGGCGACTTCAATACGCTGTGGGGCGAGCACGAGATCCGCCTCTTCCTCGCCGCCTGCGGACTGGCCTCGGCGGACGTCCGAAACCATCCGTCCTTCCCCAGCTGGAAGCCGAAACGCCACCTCGATTTTATCCTGCACAGCCCGGGCGTCGTCGTGGACCGCTTCGAGATCCCGAAGGTCCACCTCTCGGACCACCTCCCCCTGATCTGCGACTTCCACGTGGTATGAATCCGGCCCTCCCCCATGCGGCGGCCGCGCCGGCGGGACTGCGCATGCTCGCCCTGGCCGCCGGCGCCGTCAGTCTCTTCAGCAGCGATGCCTCCGCGGACCTTCAGTCGTTCGTAACCAGCCGCCATGCCCGGGGCGGAGGCTTCCAAGGCCGGACCGAGGCCGGGGACCTCTACTACACATCGTTCGGTCTCGCCCTCAACCGGTTGCTGGGCTTGGACGCCTTGGATACCGACCGCACCTGGCTCCGCGATTTCGGCTCGGGCGAACACCTGGATCTCGTCCACCGTGCGGCTCTCATACGGTCCCTCGCCCTCGCCGACGCCATGCCCGATCCCGGCCCGTGGCGGACCGGCCTTGCCCCGTTCCGGCGGCCCGACGGCTCGTGGTCCATGTCGCCGGACGGCCCCTCAGGCGGACCTTACGCAGCCTTTCTGGCCCTGCTGGCCATGGAGGATCTGGGCGGTGCGGACGGTCTGGACCGAACCGCCACCACGGTTCTCGGCTGCCGCGATTCCTCCGGGGGCTTTGGCAGCGCACCGGGCGCACCGCCGTCGACCACCGTGACCGCCGCCGCGAGCACCGTCCTTTGCACAGCCGGCATCCAACCGCCCGTCGGAACGCTGGACTGGCTGGCCGCGCGACGCGACCCATCCGGAGGGTGGCGCGGCTCGTTCAACGCCGCCCTCCCCGACCTGCTCTCCACATCCGTCGCCCTCGCGGCTATCCGCATCGCAGGGCATCCGGTCCCCGATCCCATCGAACCCGACGTGGAGTTCATCGAGAGGCACGCGCGGGATAACGGCGGCTTCGCCGGCCATCCCGCCGACCCCGTCGCCGACGTCGAATACACGTGGTACGCCCTCCTCGCCCTCGGCGCCATCTTCGCCCCGTAACGAACGGACGAGGGACGTGGGGCGAGGGCGGAGGGCAGAAGTCAGAGGTCGGAGGTCGGAGGGCAGAGGTCGGAGGTCAGAGGTCTTTGGATGTTGGTTGGGCCGTGGGGCAGACACTCCTGTCTGCCCATCATGTTCTCCGCGTCGATCCGCCACGTCCGGACGGCGAGGCCGCCGTCCCTCCCCGCGCGGACAAGAGTGTCCGCGCCACCCCGCCCCCTCGTTCGATGCTCAGCGCTCGTTGTTGGATGTTGGATGTTCGATGTTGGATATTGAATCCGCCCCGCCATCCGCCATACTTGCCCGATGCAATCGAAGGAGCTCCCGATGTACCGATCTCTCGCGTTCGCCGGTCTTGTTGCGTGCGCCGCGTCCGGCTCGATCCCAACCCGAGCGGCGGCCGTCTCCGACGCCGTTGAGAAAGACGCCGTCCTCGCCGCCATGACCAAGGTGGCCGACTGGCAGTACGACACGCCCTCCAAGCACGGCGCAACCGACTGGACGAAGGGCGCCCTGTTCGCGGGCATGATGGAGTTCGCCCGGATGGCCCCCTCCCCGAAGTACCACGACGCGATGCTGGCCATGGGCCAGTACACCCAGTGGAAGCTCGGCCGCCGGCCCTACCATGCCGACGACCACTGCGTCGGCCAGACCTACTGCGAGCTGTTCCTGATCCACCGCGATCCGGCCATGATCGCGCCGATGCGCGAGCAGTTCGACTTTCTGATGGCCAATCCGAAGGACGACAGCCTCAACTTCAAGCAGAAGGGCGCCACCGACCGCTGGTCCTGGTGCGACGCACTCTTCATGGCCCCGCCCGCGTGGGCGCGCCTGTCCGTCGCCACCGGCGAACGCAAGTATCTCGACCACGCCAACCGCCTCTGGTGGGTCACCTCGGACTACCTCTACGACAAGGAGGAGCACCTCTACTTCCGCGACGACAACTACTTCGGGAAGAAGGAGGCCAACGGCCGCAAGATCTTCTGGAGCCGCGGCAACGGCTGGGTCATGGGCGGCCTGGTCCGCATGATCTCGCTCCTGCCGAAGGACTACCCCGACCGCGCGAAGTACGTGCAGCAGTTCAAGGAGATGGCCGCCGCCGTCCTCAAGGCGCAGCAGCCGGACGGCCTGTGGCGATCGAGCCTGCTCGATCCCGATTCCTACCCGCTCAAGGAGACCAGCGGCACGGGCTTCTTCACCTACGCGCTGGCGTGGGGTGTCAACGAGGGGCTGCTCGACCGCGCCACCTTCGAGCCGGCGGTGCGCAAGGGCTGGGCGGGTCTCGTCGGATGCATCCGCGACGACGGCAGACTCGCCCACGTCCAGCCGATCGGCGCGGATCCGAAGAAGTTCGATGCCGAGTTGAGCGAGGTTTACGGCGTGGGCGCCTTCCTTCTTGCCGGCAGCGAGATCTTCCGGCTCGCCGGCGGCGTGAAGCCGGCGATCGGCGCCAAGCCCGCCGGCGCTGCGGCGCAGGACGCCAAACTGCCGCTCCCCGCCATGATCCCGGGAATTCCGCAGAAGGCCGCCGGCGCGGCGAAGGCCGGCGAGGACCGCGCCTACGGACGGCACGTTCCCGAGCGGAAGGACGACTTCGCATGGGAGAATGACCGCATCGCGTTCCGGATGTACGGCCCGGCCCTCGAGGCGACCGGCGAGATCAGCAGCGGCATCGACGTGTGGGTGAAGAACGTCCGCACGTCCGTCATCGACGACTGGTTCAAGAAGGCCGACTACCACAAGGACCACGGCGAGGGCGGCGACTTCTACAAGGTCGGCCCCACATGCGGCTGCGGCGGCATCGCGATCCGCGACGGCAACGCGCTTCACTTCTCCAAGAACTGGACGACGCACCGCGTGATGGAGAACGGCCCCGACAAGGTGGTCTTCGAGCTCGACTACGCGCCGTGGAAGGCCGGTCCGCGCACGGTACGCGAGACCAAGCGCATCACACTGGAGAAGGGATCGAACCTCAACCGGATTGAGAGCCGCTTCGAGGTCGAGCCGGCGGGCGACCTTCCGGTCGCGATCGGCATCGTCGAGCGGTCCGGCGAAGGGCGCGCCCTGATGGACAAGGCCGCGGGCGTCCTGACCTACTGCGAGCCGGAGGCAAAACCCAACGGGCGCATCCTCTGCGCGGTCGTCGCAAACCCCGCCCAGATCACCGACATCATCCGCGCGACCGGTCACCACATGATCCATGTGACCGTCAAGCCCGGCGAGCCCCTGGTGTACTTCGCAGGCGCCGGCTGGTCCAAGGGCGACTTCCCGACGCCGGATGCGTGGGAGCAGCACGTGAAGGACGTTGCGAAGAAGGCATTCTGACATGAAGACCATCCGCACCGCCGACGACATCCGCTACCGCCGCATGACGACGCAGGAGATGCGCGAGCACTTCCTCATCCCCGGCCTCTTCCAGCCCGGCGTCGCGGAACTTGTCTACACCGACGTCGACCGCGCTGTCGTCGGCGGCATCGTCCCGACATCCGCCCCGTTGCGGCTCGAGGGTGGGCGCGAGATGGCCTGCACGCACTTCTGCGAACGGCGGGAGGCGGGCGCGATCAACCTGGGCGGGGCGGGAACCGTGACCGTGGACGGACGCACCTTCGCCATGGCCCCGCGCGAGTGTCTCTACATCGGCCGCGGCAGCCGCGAGATCGCCTTCGCGAGCAACGACCCGGCCGCTCCGGCGAAGTTCTACCTGCTCTCCTACCCCGCCCACACCGCACACCCGACCACTCACGCGGGGATCGGACAGGCGAACCGCGTGGAACTCGGCTCGGCGAAGGACGCCAACCGCCGCACCATCTTCCAGTTCATCCATGAGAAAGGCATCCCGAGCTGCCAGTTGGTCATGGGCTTCACCGAACTCCACGAGGGCAGCGTCTGGAACACCTACCCGCCGCACACCCACGACCGGCGCACCGAGGTGTACTGCTACTTCGACCTTCCCGCGGGCGGTGTCGTGATGCATCTATTCGGCCAGCCCGACGAGACCCGCCACCTCGTGGTTCGCGAGAAGGACGCCGTGCTCTCCCCCCCCTGGTCCATCCACTCCGGCGTCGGCACCGGCGCCTACCGCTTCGTCTGGGGGATGGGCGGGGAGAACCAGGTGTTTGATGATATGGATCGGGTGGCGGAGGGCGGGCTCCGATAGGAGCGGAGCGGAGTCAACATCCAACATCCAACAGCCAACATCCAACAGCCAGTATCCAACGTCCAACAACGCGGACTCGATAATCCATGAAGGCGGGATTCGATCTCGGCGAGAGGCTGTTGAACTACGGCGCGTCTGTGATCCGCATTTGCAATCAACTACTTCCATCGAGGGCGGGACAGCATGTCGCGGATCAACTGCTTCGCGCCGGAACATCGCCTCTCTTCAATCATGGCGAGGCCGACGCCGCAGAGTCGCCGGCCGACTTCGTTCACAAGATGTCCATCTGCCTCAAGGAACTCCGCGAGTCCCGCCGCGCCCTCCAACTCATCCGGCGCGTACCGTTGATCGACAAACTCGATCCGGTCGATGACCTCCTTGCCGAGACTGAAGAATTGATCCGGATCTTCTACACGAGCATTCGAACGGCACGGTCCAAGGTGGTTCGTGAGCCCGGCGTCGACTATGGTACGCAGGCAAGTACCGAGGCACCCGGTTGAACCCAGGTCGTTGGTCGTTGGTTGTTGGTTGTTGGATATTGGATGTTGAAAGGAAATCGATGATTCTGGACCAATTCTCTCTGAATGACCGCGTGGCTCTCGTCACCGGCGCGGGCCGCGGTCTGGGCCAAGGGATGGCGCTGGCGCTGGCCGAGGCGGGGGCCGACGTGGCCGCCGTCGACGTCATCGATTGCGCCGAAACCGCCGCGGCGATCCGGGCGATGGGCCGGCGCTGCGAGCCGATCGCCGCCGACCTGACCGCACCCGGCGCGCCGGCTAAGGTCGTTGAGACGGCCGTCGCCGCCCTCGGCCGACTCGACATCCTCGTCAACAACGCCGGGATCATCCGGCGCGCGGACTTCCTGGACTTCTCGGAGAAGGACTGGGACGACGTCATGAACCTCAACATCCGCGCCGTGTTCCTGCTCAGCCAGGCCGCAGCGCGGCAGATGGTTGCGCAGGGCGGCGGCAAGATCATCAGCGTCGCCTCCATGCTGTCCTTCCAGGGCGGCATCCGCGTTCCGTCCTACACCTCCTCGAAGAGCGGCGTCATGGGCCTTACGAAACTGATGGCATGCGAACTGGGGCCGAAGGGCATCCAGTGCAACGCGATCGCGCCGGGCTACATGGCGACCGACAACACGACGGCCCTGCGGGCCGACGAGAAGCGCAATGCGGCCATCCTCGAGCGCATTCCGACGGGCCGGTGGGGCACGCCGGACGATCTCAAGGGCACCGTGGTATTCCTCGCTTCCCGCGCGTCGGATTACGTCAACGGCCACACTCTGGCCGTCGACGGAGGCTGGCTGGCGCGATGACAGGGCTGCGGGGATCGCTCGTTCG
>CAYRFK010000281.1:0-6092 GCA_964423465.1 uncultured Verrucomicrobiota bacterium
TGGCGCCGAAGCGCCCGCCGCCTCAGAAATATCCGCCCTTGGCGGTGATCTGGTGGATGCTCTGCCCCTCGGCGACCCAGCCGAAGATCTTCTTTTCGTTGGCGCGGATCTCCTCGGCACGGACGAGCACGTCGTAGGCAATGTCGCGCGGCACACAGACCACACCGTCGCAGTCGGCAAACACCACATCGCCGGGCCGGATCACGACATCGCCGATCTTGATCGGGATCTGGTAGTGCGTGATCAGGCAGCGGCCGAGCGAGCCGTTCGGGATGCGGTGCTTGTAGTAGACGGGGAACGGCTTCTCAAGGATCTGCTTCGTGTCGCGGATGCCGCCATCGATGCACGCGGCACGCACGCCCTTGCCATAGGCGGTCGCGGTCATGACACCGCCCCAGAGCGTCGCCTTCTCATCGTTGGAGGTGTCCCAGACCACGAACGTGTCCTCGCCCATGTCGTCCAGCATCTGCGTGCGGAAGGTCATCTCGCCGGTGATCTTCACGTTCGGGGCGCTCTTGACCGTGAACGCGATGCCCGCGACGACGTCGCTGTCGCGGAGTGGACGCATGTGACCGGGCAGGGACTGGTCGAGGAGGCAGCACTCGCGGAGCACGTCGCTGATGGCGCCGGTGTAGAGTTGCTCGTAGCGCGACAGCAGTTCCTTGACCGGCACGGGGAACGGCGCGGTGGAGACGCCCTCGCGCTGCGCGATCAGCTTCTCCAACTTCATCATCTTCGCCTCGCGTTGCAGGAGGCCCTCGGGCTTGGCTGGCTCGCTCATGGTTTCCTTTCGCAATCCGTTTCCCTACTTTGGCGTTCCCTGTATCACTTGGCGACCCGCCCCCCGTTGTCACTCGCCGCCGGAACGATCCACCCCGCATCCGCGGGCCGCGTCGAGAATCTCTTCCGCCGTCAGGGCACGCCGCCACAGGGTCAGCCCCGCGACCCGCCCGTTGAACCACATCGGATCCGGTTCGTACTCGCGCCGGCCGATGCGGAGTGGACGGTCATTCACCAGCGGACCGATGCCGGACATGTCATGAGGCTCGCCACTGGACCGGCCATCCACGTACCAGCGGCCCTCGCTCCCGCACCGCACGAACGTCAGGTGCGTCCATTGGCGATCCTTCATTGCACGCTCGCCCGTCGCAAGGAAGACGTTGTTGATCCGCAGGGAGACACTGCCCGGAACGCCAGCCTTCGCCAGACCGAACGACCACTGGTCCGGCCGGCCGAACCCGTTGCCCTTGGACACGATCACGCCGCCGCCCTCGCGCCAGACCCGGACGGCCAGCGTGAAATCCCCGGGACCCAGGTTCAGGTCGTCGGGGCCCACGGCAAACGCCTGCTTTCCGTCGAACCGCAAGGCGGCTCCGCCGGATGGGCCGATGCCCGCCTCGACCACAGCACCGCCTTGCAGAACCGCATCCCCGCCGCCGCCGGAGGTGTCGCGCAACCGCCCAGCCGGCGCATCCGCGACGGGATCGTACCGAACCGCGAGGTCATCACCTCCAACTGCGATCGACATCCCCACGGTCCTCCGGTTCGCCGCGACGGCACGGTCTGCGACGTCCACAACCGACAGCCTGTATGCCACGTTCGATGCCAGTCCCTCCACACCCAGAACTACTGTCGAAGGAGAAGCAAGCTCCGCCGACCGCACGGTCACGGACGGATCGAACCCGTAGTTTGCCACGATCACGGCGGAGACCGGGTCCACCGGTTCGTCGAATGCGACGCGCACGCGACGGCCGTCGGACGACATGCGTGCGCCGGTCACTGCCGGGGGCGTGCGGTCCGGCGGCGTGACCGCCTTGCACTCGGCCGCGGGTCCGAAGCGGCCAAAGTCGCCCGATCGCGCCGACACGCGGTACACGTACGAGGTCCCCTCGCCCACGGTCGTATCTCTCCAGCGAGTCCCGGCGGTCCGATCCATCACCCGGCCGTCGCGCTCGATCCGGAATTCGGCGACTCCGGTCTTCACCACCGAACGCCACTCCAGATCGACACGGTTGTGCGCAACGGCCCGCGCACGAAACCTCCCCGGAGCAGCCGCATCCGGAACGGACGCGGGCCGTCCTCCGAACTCTGCCGGGAAGTCCGCCGTCAGCCCGATCGACGCGTAATCCATCCCCTTCTCCTCGAAGCCGGGTTTCCAACTGACGTTCTCCGTCACCGCCGAGTCGCCGTTGTCCGGGCCGTGGCTGCGGAGTTGCAGGCCCTGGGAGCGAACGATCTGCACGTTGCGGAAGACCTGTTCCACCGACATCTTCGGCCAGTCGAGGAAGATGCCGTCCGGCGCGATGTCCTTCATCGACGCGATCGCCGCCGTGTCGGCCACGGTGATCTGCTCGAATACGTTCACGCTGCCATCGCCCGGGTTGTTCAAGGCGGCACAGTGCAATGCGCCCATGTCGCCGCCGTCCTGCCCGCACCGCCAGATGCGGAGGTGGTGGAACCGGTTGCCTCGGCATGCCGGATGCGGCGTCGTGACCGGCGGACCGTACTGCGTGCCGGTATTGCCGCGCACCGTGACGGCGTAGCGGACCGAATGCGACAGCTCGCAGTGGCCGACGTCGTTGCTCGCAACGTTGAACGCCGTGATGCACTCCGCGTAACTGTGCAGTTCGCCGACGTGGCTGATGCGCGTGTTGTGAACGCGATTGCTCTCGCAGCGGTCCATGGTCGGCGTCTTGCCGCCCGGGGCGGAGAAACGGTTGCACAGGCTCACGCCGTTGAGGCCCATGTGCTCGATCCAGCAGCCGTCGACGATATTGCCGATGTTGTGCCCGATCATCATGACTCCGCTGCGGCCGCCGTTCTTCAGGTGGCAGCGGCGGACCTCGATTCGAGTCGCGTTGTTCAGCCAGACCATCGCACCGTCGGTCAGGCCGGCGTACGCCCACGAAGCCTCCGGCGGCGAGTTGTCGGTCTCCTCCAGCGCGAGGCCGTCGAATACGATGTCGGAAGCGCACGCATCACGCGAGCTTCCGCGGACCTGGATCATGCGCGAGAGGACCGGACGGGTGATGTCCATCCGGTCGGGATGCCCGCGCCCGGCCGGCTTGAGGTAGAGAACGTTCGCCGCCGTATCGACGAAGAACTCTCCCGGGGCGTCGAGGAAGCCCAGCGCGTCCTCCAGAAAGAAGCGTGCGCCGACGCCGATGCCGCGCCATGTGTCAGGGGTGAACTCGATACGTCGCACCGCCCGGTCGATCGACGTGACTTGCCGGATCTCGCGCACCCAGTCGCACTTCCCACCGCCGTAGATGTGCAGACGAACCTTGGTGAGATCCGCGTCGGGCGGATCGTTCCCCGGGGGATACTGCAGCCAGCCGGGCGTCTTGACCGGCGGCACGGCCTTGTCGGTCCGGACCGGCGAGCCGTCGGCGGACACGAGATAGCGCCCGAGCGCGACCGGCATGTCGGGGTCCGTCTCGAGGTTCGGGAACCGGGCCTTCTGAAGCCTACGCCCGTTCTCGTAAAGCGTATGGAACACTGTCCCCGTCGGCAGCGCGGCCTTCCAGATGCCGTTGCGTTGCTCCGTCCACCCGGTCACCGGCACACTGCCGAGCAGCCGCGCCTTCCCGGGGCCCGCGGCACTGCGGTAGACCACGCGAAATCCGTTGCGCCCGGAGTCCGCCTCGGTGAACTCCAGCGTCCGGTCAAGCCGGTACTCGCCCGGCGCCAGGCTCACGACGACATCGCCACGCATGTCCTTCGCCGCGTCGCGGGCCGCGTCGCGCGCGCGGTGGATCGTGCGGAACGGCGACCCCGACGTGCCCGCCGCCGCATCGTCGCCGGAAGGACTGACGTGAATCGCGGCGACGGACACCCCGCTCCACACGACAATGGCCATCGCCGCTGCGGCGATCAGCCGGCATCGACGGGCAGCGCTTCGTCGGGAGAGCGGCGGCGGAGCGCAAGAACAAGTCGGGGGCGGCAGAGACCGGGTCATCACCTGCGGAGTGATGCGTTCTTGCGGGTCATGCGTTCGGCCGGGCGAGCCGCCCGGCCCTACCTTGCCGTCCTCCGCTGATCGATGGTAGGGCCGGGCCGCTGGCCCGGCCGTCGGAGTTTGGAGTTTCGCCACTTCCATGGTTCATCCCTCCGCTCAATTCCCCGGCACGTCGTAGGACGTGTACGGGCGCTGCATGACGTTCATCGGGTTGCGGAACCAGGTCCGGTAGAGCGAATCGGCCTTCCACGTGTTGCCGGCGGAGGCGTAGTCGCAGAAGTGGACCGGATGCGCCTTCATTTCCTCGGACTCCGGATCGGTGCCGGTCTGGAGCTGAATGGTGAACGCAAGCCAGATGTCGGGGTTCGGGCTTGCGACGGGCGTGATCGCGACCGGCTTGGCGGCGTCCGGCATCTTCGCGGGCTGGTCGACGGCCCCGTCGGCGAAGCGCGTGTCGCGCGCAAGCACCAGCGGCCCGCGAAAGAACGCGAAGTGCTCGTTCTTCGCGACGACGCGGCCGGCGAAGTCGAAGGCAACATCAACGGTATCGCCGGGCTTCCACGTCCGGGCGATCGGCAGATACGCGCCAGCCTTCGCGCCGGGGAAGTCCGTCCCGTTGACCTTGACCGTCGTCACGGCACTCCAAGCCGGAATGCGCAGGCGCAGCGCGAAGGCCGCCTCCTTCCCGGGCGACACGCGCAGGGTCACCTTGTTGTCCCTAGGGAACTCGGTCTGCTGCTCGACGGTCACCCGGGTCTTCGCCGCGGGCACGTCGATCGCGGCCTTCGAGGCGTTGTAGAGATTGACCATCACGCCATCCGCGTCGGCCATCAGCACAGACTCCGCGATCGCAACGAAGCCGCGCGGGCCGTTCGCGACGCAGCAGTTGATCGTCATGTCGCACTGGTCGTTGCCCCGGCTGCGCGTGCCGCCGAGCGGACAATACTTCGAGAACGTCGACCCGTCGCGGGCCAGCGTGGCGAGATAGGCGTTGAAGGCCGTCCTCTCCAGCTGGTCGGCATAGACCGCTTTGCCGGTCACCTTCAGCAGCGTTTCGCAGAAGCGCAGCCACGTCGTAGTGACGCAGGTTTCCATCATGTGATAGGCCGGCGCGGTCTCGAACCGGCTGCCGTGGTACCAGCACTCGAACGCGGCGCCGGAGCCGGCGGCGTTGATCTCGTCGTCCATGATGCTCTTCGCGGTCGCCTCGACGGCCTCAAGATACGGCCCATGTCCCGTGACCTGATAAAGCTCCAGAAGGCCCTGGTAGCACGACATCATCTCGTAGGCCTTGATCCCGTTCTTCCAACTCCACCACGGGTCCGGGTGCGGGAATCGCTCGGCCACCGGCACGCCGGCGAGGGCCTTGCTGACGAGCTTCGGGCTGTCCTCGAAGTCCTCCATCGCGGCGGCGATGTGCTTCGCGAACGCGAGGAGCTTCGCATCCTGCGTCCGGCTGTGAAGCCACACGATCGGCTCGAGCACCGAGCAACTCGCCATGCCGTGGTGCATGCCGACCGTCTGGATGCGCCCGGTGGTGCCGGGACCTACCTCGGTCATGAGCTGCTCCGCGACGCGGCGGGCGGCATCGAGCGACCCCTTGTCACCGGTTAGGTCATAGTGGTGCATCAGGCCCATCATCGTGTACTTGCGGCCCCAGATGTCCCATCCCTGATGGTGACAGTCGTCCTTGTAGTTGCCGAGGTAGCCGTCCGCCCGCTGCGCGGCGAGCATCAGCTTCACCGACGCATCGATGTTCCGCTTCAGCTCCCCGTCCTGTGTGTAGCGAAACGCCGGAACAGAACCGTGCATCCACTTGCCCCAGAACTCGGTCTGCCAGTCGCGGGTGCCCTCGTGCTTCTGAAACACGGCGGCGAGGTAGGACCCGTCCGTCGTCTTCACGTTGTTCCGAATGCAGGCGTCCATCTTCGCGCCCAGATGGCCGCCGATGCGCACATCCTCCATGCGGCACGCCGTCCGCGTCGCCGGGCGTTCCGACGCAGCCGCTGCGACAGCGCCGAGAAGCAGCGCCGCCAGTACGCCGACGTGTGCCGACCACGCGATCCCTGGCGCCATCCGTCCCCCGCAGCGGGGCGAGCCGCCCCGCCCTACCCGCCCTTCCTCATGCAGCCCA
>CAYRFK010000282.1:0-6047 GCA_964423465.1 uncultured Verrucomicrobiota bacterium
GGCCCGCGTGGTGGATTCGACCTTCGAAACCGTGTGCCGCGAACTGAACACCCTGTTGCCCGAGCGCAAACAGCCACGCACCCGCATCGCGACGGCATGGGCGAGCGCGACACCGTTTGCCATGGCTGCGTAAGGGGCGACCATGAAAAACGCAATTCGTTCGAAGTGGCACTGCATCCAAAAAACCGGCTTTGGCTGGGGCTTCATTGGGGGCGGATTGCTGATGGGCTTCTTGGCTTTGTCGCTCAGTCAAGCCCACGCCCACGACTTCAAGCAAGGCGATCTGGTGATCGACCACCCCTATGCCACGCCCAGCATGGCTGGCACGCGCAACGGCAGTGTGTACTTCAAAGGCCTGCGCAACCGGGGCGGCCAAGCCGACCGATTGATCGCGGCCAAAAGCGCGGTGGCCGAGCGGGTGGAATTGCACCAGATGCAGATGGACGGGCAAGTCATGCGCATGCGTGAAGTGCCCGCCATTGAGCTGCCTGCGCGCACCGAAGTCAACCTGCGCCACGGCGGTGCAGGCACACACCACCTGATGCTGCAGGGCTTGAAACAGCCCTTGAAAGACGGCGACCGCTTCGACCTGGAGCTGGTCTTTGAAAAAGCCGGAACCTGGCGAGTGAACGTCTGGGTGCAAACACCCCGAGCAGGCACGCCTGCACACGCGCATTGATTTTTTGAATTTTTAACAGGAGAGTCCACATGAAAAAAAGCAATTACATCCTCACCGCCATGGCAGCCGCCAGCGTGGCCGCATTGACCGCCTGCGGCGGTGGTGGTGGCACTGACAACACGCCCAAGTCGATCAGCATCGACTTTGCGGCCATGTCGGGCAGCACCCCCATCACCTGTGCCTCCAGCTTGAGCGATCTGGGCACCACCAATGTTGGTGGCACTTTGTCGGATCTGCGCTTTTACGTGTCCAACGTGAAGCTGGTGAAAGCCGATGGCAGCACCGCAGCCCTTGCCCTGGATACCACTGACAACTTCAATGCCACCAAGGGCGGCGACACCGTCACCCTGATTGATCTGGAAGACAAGACAGGCACTTGCGTGGGCACCACCGCCACCAACAGCACCATCAAGGGCACCGTGCCTGCAGGCGACTATGTGGGCGTGAAAATGACCTTGGGTGTGCCCTTGGCCATGAACCACACCGACCACACGGCTGATTTGAGCGTGACCCCTGCAGTGATCAACAATGCCGTTCACCCCGGCATGGCTTGGAGCTGGGCGGGTGGTCGCAAATTCACCAAGATTGAAGTGACCAACAGCACTTGGACGGCACCGACTTTCAACGTGCACTTGGGTTCCACAGGGTGCACGGGCACCAACCCGGCCGCAGGGCAAGTGGACACCTGCTCGCGCCCCAACCGCGTGGATTTTGGTTTTGCCAGCTTCAACCCGGGCACCCAAAAAGTGGCGGTGGACGTGAAGGCGCTGATGACGGGTAACAACGTCACCCTCAATGGCCCTGTCACGCCCATCAATGGCATCGTGGCAGGTCCGACAGGTTGCATGTCGGGTGCGACCGACTATGAATGCGCTGAAATCTTCAGTGCTTTGAGTCTGGACTTGACCGCAGGCACCACGCTCAATGGCGGCCTGAACCAGCGCTTGTTCAAAGTGGTCAGCAAATGAGCCACGGGCAGCGCTTGAAGCAGGCGTTGCTTGGCCTTGCGGGGACAGTGGTGGTCGCGGCCACCCTGTCCTTGTGGGGCTGTGGCGGCAACAGCGTGAGTGTGAACGACAGCACCCAGGCTGGGGCATGGGTGTGGGCTTTGCCAGCCAACTTTCCAACTCCGCGAGTCCCGGCTGACAACCCCATGAGCGAAGCCAAAGTCGAGCTGGGGAGGTTTTTGTTTTATGACCGCCGACTGTCGGGCAATGGCACACAAGCCTGCGCGAGCTGCCACCACCAGGACAAAGCCTTCACCGATGGGCGAGCCCTGGCCAAAGGCTCGACGGGCGAGATGCATCCGCGCAATTCGCAAGGACTGGCCAATGTGGTCTACAACACCACCATGACCTGGGCCAATCCTTCGCTGCTGAGTCTGGAGGCACAAATGCAAGTACCGCTGTTTTCTGAAGCACCGGTGGAATTGGGCCTCAACGACAGCAACGTCAACGAGGTGCTGGACCGTGTGAAAACCGATGCACGCTACGCCGACCTGTTCAAGGCCGCGTTTCCCGGTGCAGATCAGCCCGTGACCTGGGGCAACGTCACACGGGCCATTGCCACGTTTCAACGCACCCTGATTTCGGGCAACAGCCGTTATGACCAGTTTTTACAAAACAAAGCCCAGCTGACGGCCACCGAGCAGCGTGGCCTGGCCCTTTTCAACAGCGAAAAAGCCGAGTGTTTCCACTGCCATTCAGGCTTCAATTTCAACGACCAAGTGGTGCATGCATCCACCCAAGTGACCGACACCCCGTTTCACAACACAGGGCTGTACAACATCGGTGGCACCGGAAATTTTCCGGCGGGCAATCAAGGCCTGTTTGAAATCACCGAGCGGCTGGCCGACCGGGGCAAGTTCCGTGCGCAAAGCCTGCGCAATGTCGAGGTGACCGCCCCCTATATGCACGACGGCAGCATGGCCACACTGGAAGAAGTGCTGGATTTTTATGCCGCCGGAGGGCGCAACATCACCAGCGGCCCCCATGCCGGAGACGGCCGTCTGAACCCCAACAAGAGCGATTTGATTTCGCGCATTGACCTCACCGCCCAGGACAAAGCCGATCTGGTGGCTTTCCTCAAAACCTTGACCGACCATGACTTCCTTACCAACCCCAAATTGGCCAACCCCTTTGCTGCGCCTTGATGCACGCAGGAGCAGCCGTCTGGCGCTGGCCACATTGGCGTGTGGCATGACCCTGGGCGCTTGGGCGCACGAAGAAAGCATGGCCGTGCCCGATGCGCCCGGATGGCGTTTGGGTGTGGCAGGTGCGCTGGCCGATGTGCGTGCCGAGCGGGCCTTGCCCTCGCAAAAAATGGGCGGCTATTTGCTGCGTGGCGACACCGGGGTGGACCGCCGTGATTCAGCGCTGGAGCATGTGGTGCTTGAAGCGGGCTGGCGCATCAATGCCCAGTTGTCCGCCTATTTGGCCGCAGGCCAGCACGACACCGACCCTGCGCACGCCGAGGCGGCTTGGGTGCGTTATCAATTTGCCCCTTCTGAAGTGGGGGTGTGGTCACTGCAAGCGGGGCGCAGTCGCCCCCAGTTGGGCCCGGTCATGACACAGGCAGGGCACTTGGACCGCTTGGCGCTGATGCCCCTGGCCAAACGCCTGGTGACCGATGGTGACTGGATCGACGACGGTGTGCAAGTCAGTGGGCAACACGACTGGGGCGATTGGACCGCGCAGGTGGATGCAGGGGAGTGGCGAGGGCGCAGTTTTCCGGGTTCTGCCGGTTCTGCCGCCAGCCCCGTTGTGCATGCCAGCCTGGTGAAAGGGGATTGGCGAGCCGATGCCTTTGTGGCCCTGCTTCGACCCGAGGGCCGTGGCAGTTTGGTGCAAAGCGGCAATGGCGTGCACACCCACAACGCACCCGATTGCAGCAGCTTGCTTCTGGGGGTGCAGTGCTTCTCAGGGCGCAGCCAAGTCAGTGGTGCCAGCGTGCAGTGGGCCAGCCACGAATGGCCCATCACGGTTCAAGCGGCTTATTGGCAGCGGCACGACGAGGGCACATTGCGTTCCGTCAACGGTGCGGCCGATCACACGGGCCAAAACCAGGGTGGCTGGCTGCAAGCCCTGTGGCAAGTCACGCCAGAGTGGACATGGGGCGCACGCAGTGAGCGCGTGCGGGCGCAGATGTCGCTGTCTGGCGCGGGGGCCAGTTTGTTGGCCCAAGAAGCCGCATTGACAGGCAGTGCGCCGCTCAGCCGCCACACCGCTTTGCTGGCATGGCAAGTGCACCCCCTTGTCGCGCTGTCGGTCGAGTCGGGTCGGGAACGCCAAGGCGCTGAGTCGGTGAGTTTCACCAATTTTCGGGCCGTCTTCCGGGCCAGCACCGTGTTGCCCGGGCTTTGAAATTTCATTTTTATCTACAGGAGACTCCCCATGAAAATCTTCGCCATCACAGCTGCCGCCCTGGCACTGGCCGCTTGCAGCACAGCGCCCAGCACGCCTAAAACCGCGCAGGTGTCGCTCAACTTTGCGGCGCAAATCAACGGCCAGCCTTTTGCCTGCGGCCAGCGTTACGACGGCGTGGGCACCACACGTTCGAGCATCACGCCCAGCGACTTTCGCATGTATGTGAGCGAGGTGAAGTTGTTGCGCCAAGACGGCAGCGCCGTGCCGGTACAACTGGCGCAAGACGGCATTTGGCAGCACCAAAACGTGGCCCTGATCGATTTTGAAAACGGCACCGGCCCCTGCCGCAATGGCACCACCGCCACCAATACCGCTGTGCGTGGCCAAGTGCCTGCGGGCGACTATGTGGGTGTGGAGCTGACCGTGGGCGTGCCCTTTGCGCAAAACCACCAAGACCCGACCGTCGCCCCTGCACCGCTCAACTCCACGGCCATGTTCTGGAACTGGCAAGGCGGCTACAAGTTCATCAAGTTCGACACCACCAGCAGTGGCATCAGCACGGACAAACCGGCTGCCCCCAACGCCATGGGCCCTGTCACGCGCTATTCGGTGCACCTGGGCAGCACAGCATGCGCGGGTGACAGCAAAACCCAAGCTCCCAGCGCCTGCCAAAACTCCAACCGCATGACCGTGCGCCTGAACCAGTTTGACCTGGCCAAAAACACCGTGGTGGTGGACATGGGCGCTGTGTTGGCACAGGCCAATGTGGACGTGAACGCCAAAGGCACATCACCCGGCTGCATGAGCTTTTTGAAAGACGCCGATTGCCCGCCCGTGATGAGCGCTTTGGGCTTGGCCTACGACGGCGTGGCCGCTGCTGGCGCGCAACGCCTGGTGTCCCAGCGCTGATCGGCCATGAAGCGTTTGTCTCGCCCCCTCGTGTTGTGGCCCGCTTTGGTGCTGGGCTGGGTGCTGCTCAGCGGCAGCGCCTTGCAGGCGTACCACTGGGGGCTGCCCGCATGGGTGCCCCGCCCGGTGGAGCCGGCTGACAACCCCATGAGCGCGGCCAAGGTCGAGCTGGGGCGGCACTTGTTTTATGACCAGCGCCTGTCGGCCGACAACAGCATGTCGTGCGCCAGCTGCCACCACCAGGACAAAGCCTTCACCGATGGGCGGGCCTTGTCTGAAGGCGTGACGAAGGAGCAAGGCAGCCGCAGCGCCATGTCGCTGGCCAATGTGGCGTATTTGCCTGTGCTGACCTGGGCGAATCCCAATCTGACCGCGCTGGAGGTGCAAGCCTTGGTGCCGCTGTTTGGCGAGCACCCGGTCGAGATGGGCATGGCAGGGCGCGAGCAAGAGCTGTTTGCACGCCTGCAAGCCGATGCGCGTTACCGCGAACTGTTTGCCAAAGCCTTCCCGGCCGAGGCAAGCCAGGGCGCGCAGGCGCTGTATTCGCTCAGCACCCTGACCAAGGCGCTCGGCAGCTTTCAGCGCAGCTTGTTGTCGTTTGACAGCCCTTATGACCGCTACCAATACGGTGGCCAAAAAGACGCCATCAGTGCATCGGCCAAGCGGGGCGAGGCGCTGTTCTTTGGCGAAAAGATGGAGTGCTACCACTGCCATGGCGGCTTCACCTTCACCGACAACATCCGCCACCAAAAACTGCCGCTGGCCGAACAAGGCTTTCACAACACCGGGCTGTACAACCTGGATGGCCGGGGCGCGTATCCGGCCAACAACGTCGGCATCAGCGAGCTGACGGGCAACCCCGACGACATGGGCCAGTTCCGCACGCCCACGCTGCGCAACGTGGCGCTGACCGCGCCCTACATGCACGACGGCTCGATCCCGACGCTGCAACAAGTCATCCGCGAGCACTACGCCCAGGCGGGCCGCGCAGGCAACACCCCTGCAGGCCCCAACCCCATGCGCAGTTCGCTGATCGCCGGGTTTGAAGTGAGCGAGCAAGAAGTCACCGACTTGGTGGCGTTTTTGAATGCGCT
>CAYRFK010000283.1:0-6033 GCA_964423465.1 uncultured Verrucomicrobiota bacterium
CGCCTTGTCGAAATGCCCGGATTCGGCGTAAACGGCGCCCAAGGTGTCGAGCACAGCCGGATCGCGTCCGCTCGTCAGTTCCAGCGCCTTCTCGGCGGCGCGCAGGGCTTGCGGTGCGTCGCGCACGCCCGGATCATCGGCGGTGGCCAGCGCCCATGCCAGATTGTTCAGCGCCTGCGGGTCCTCCGGCGTCCGACGGACCTCCTCCATGCAGGTGCGCACGAAATCCCGGAGGGGCTCCATCAGGTCCTGCGGCCGGGGCCGCGCCGTCGGAGGGGGCGGGGCGTCGGGCGGTTCCGGAGGCGCCTCGCAGATCGACTCGAGGTCCAGCTTGATGCCCGCGGAGGCGAACTGCCGCAGGAGGCCGGGCTTGTCGGTGGCCTTCGTGTAGGCCTCCTTGGGCGTGACCAGTCCGCACTTTACGAGGGCGAGGAACGAGTCGTTGAAGGTCTGCATGCCCAGACTCATGCCGGTCTGCAGGGCGGAGCCGATGAGGTGCGTCTTGCCCTCGCGGATATTGCTGGAGATCGCCGTGTTGGTCACAAGGACTTCCATGGCGGCGACGCGGCCCTTCGGGATCCGACGGCACAGCGTTTGCGCGACGACGCCCTTGAGGGAGTCGGCCAGCATCGTGCGGATCTGGTTCTGCTGGTTCGGCGGGAACTTGTCGATGATGCGGTTGACCGTGGATACAGCCGTGTTGGTGTGAAGGGTGCACAGCACGAGATGGCCGGTTTCGGCGGTCTCGATCGCGATCTCCATCGTTTCCAGATCGCGGATCTCGCCGACGAGCACGATGTCCGGATCCTCGCGCAGCGCGGCGCGCAGGGCCGTGGCGAAGCTGCGCGTATGGGAATGCACCTCGCGCTGGTTGATCAGGCACCGCCGGGGGGTATGCACGAACTCGATCGGATCCTCGATCGTGATGATGTGGTCGTGACGGCTGCGGTTGATGATGTCGATCATCGCCGCCAGTGTGGTGGATTTTCCGCTGCCCGTCGGCCCCGTGACGACGACGAGGCCCTTGGTCAGGAAGCAGAAGTCCCGCACGGCGCGCGGCAGGCCGAGTTGCTCGGGGGTCGGGATCACGCTGGGGATCAGGCGCAGCACGCCACCGACCCCGAACCGGTCACGAAAGGCGTTCACGCGGAAACGGCCCACGGCGTCGAGTTCGTAGGCGAAATCGGTGTCCGACAGGTTCGCGTACTCGGTGCGGCTCGTCTCCGGCATGATCTCGTCGAGGAGGCTCATGCAGCGCTCGGAGGTCAGGGCTTCCCGGTCCGTCATGGGGGCCATGTCGCCGTGTACGCGAAGGAAGGGCGGGAATCCGGACGTCAGGTGGAGATCGCTGGCTTCGCGGGCGGCCATGGCTCTCAGAAGGATGTCGATGTCAGGCATGGACGGTTCCCTCCCTCGCATCGGACGAGGGATCGCCGGCCGCGGCGCGCAGCCGGTCGCGGGCTTCGGTCGCCGCCTCGAGCCTGCGGTTGTCGGCGATGAGCATCTGCGTGAGGCTCTCGCGCAACTCCTGCATGGCAAGCAGTTCGGCGTTCCGGGACTGGAGTTCGTCGTGGAGGGCCTTCATCCGGAGCGCATTTCTCACGCGCAGCACGAGGTCCTCGCGGTCGATGGGCTTGGTGAGGTAGTCGTTGGCGCCGGCCTCGATGCCGCGAAGGCGGCTCTCACGGTCGGACATGCCCGAAAGGACGAGGACCGGGATGGCGCTCGTCGACGGATCGGCCTTGAGAATGCGACACGCCTCGATGCCGTCCATGTCCGGCATGGCAACATCCATGACGACCAAATCCGGCCGATCAGACCGGACCCTCTCCAGCGCCTCCAGTCCCGTGGTGGCGATGGAGATCCCGTGGCCTTCGATTTCCAGGATGCGAACGAGGACGGTCCTCGTCATCTCGTCGTCGTCGACAACCAAAACCTTGCCCATGGCGGAGTCTCCCGGTCGGCGGATCCGCAGCCACCCGCCGGCATGTTCGGACGTTTGTCACCCGCGCACGCAACCCGTGGCTACCGGGCGGCGGGCACCGTGACGACCGCGGTGTTGGTGCCGCAGGGGTTCAAAGCGGTCAGGGTGTAGGCGGTCTCCGCAGCCGGCCGGACCGTGACGGATCCGGTGTCCGTCCCGAGGAATCCGACGCCGGGCCGGATGAGAATCTCGGTGGCGCCGGATTCGGGTTCCCCGCCCACGGACCACGCGAGCACCGTGCCGCCGCCGTCCGCGGGCGAGGCGGTGAACGCCGCGATCGTCGGCGCGGCGCGGTAGAAGCCGGTCTCGGCGTCCCCGCGTTCCACCCAGTTCGCCTTCACGTCCCGCGTCGTGAAGTACCGTGCGTAGAAGTTTGAAGTACTGCCGTCGGAGTAGGGGAATGCCTCGTACTCGCCGCCGCGGCCGGCCATGCGCAGGTCGCCCTGGGCTTTCAGTTCGCGTTCCATGCGGGCGCGCATCGCCGCCGCCCGGGTGGCGCAGTCGGCGCGGCCGGCGAGATTGGTCATGCAGTCGGGGTCGGCAGCGACGTGGTAGACCTCCTCCGCCGGGCGCCGTCCGAAGGCGAGCGACCAATGGCGCCAGGCTTCATCACCGCCGGCACGACGGGCCTCGAGGAGGAGGGTCTTGGTGGCCCCGCCATCGGCATTGAGGTAGCCGGTTTCGGGATTCCCTGCGGGCCAGCGCATCGGTTCGTAGTTGCGCAGGTAGAGCCAGCCGTCCTCGAAGATGCCGCGCGCGGGGTAGCCCCAGTCGTGGGGCCGGCCCATGTCGTGCCGCTCCATGCCGATCAACACGCGGTCGCGGGGAGGCTTGTCCGGGGCGTCGCGGAAGAGATCGGTCAGACTGCGGCCCGCGGGCTCGGCCATGCCCGCGGCGGAGGGGGCGAGGCCGGCGAGGTCGAGGAAGGTCGGGGCGAAGTCGACGAAGCTGACGTAGTCCTCGATGCGCCGGCCGGGATGGCGGATGCCGCGGGGCCATTGCACGGCCAGCGGCATGTGGTTGGACAACTCATAGGCATTGCCCTTGCAGCGGGGGAAAGGCATGCCGTTGTCCGCCGTGACGACAACCAGGGTGTTCTCCAGTTCGCCACGCTCGGCGAGAAGATCCAGCATGCGTCCCAGGTGCCGGTCGAAGTGCTCGATCTCGAAGGCGTAGTCCAGCATGTCGGTGCGGACCGTCTCGTTGTCGGGCCAGAAGGACGGCACGCGGTCGACCTCCGTCGCCGCCTTGCCGCCCTTGGCGACCGACGATCCATACTCGTAGGCGCGGTGCGGTTCGACGGCGCCGTACCAGAAGCAGAACGGCGCGCCGGCCGGCCGCGCGTCGAGGAAGTCCTTGAAGTTCGCGGCGTAGTCGTTATTGCCGATCCCCTTCGTCGGCGGCGGGGCGGTCCGCTTGTTGAACGGTGTGCCCGTGAGCTGCCGGCCGCCGGGGTTGCCCGGCGCCCAGCCTTTCGCGGTGAAGCCGACATGCCAGCCGTTCCCGGCCAGGGCCTCGGCGTAGGTCGTGAACTCCTTCGGAAAGAACGGCACGTGGTTCGCGGCCGCGCCGAGTTGCCAGGAGTTGCGGCCGGTGAGGACGCAGGCGCGCGACGGTGCGCACTTGGCGTTGGGGGTGTAGCAGCGCGTGAAAAGGAGGCCCTCGCGCGCGACGCGGTCGAAGGCGGGCGTCTTCACCCATGTGCAGCCGTAGGCGCCGGCGTGGGGAAAGGACATGTCGTCGGCAATGCAGAACAGGATGTTCGGGCGCGCGCCCGGTCCATCCGCCATCGCCGCTCCGCCGATGCACAGCACGGCCGCAATCGCGGTCCGCAGGTCCGGGGCTCTTCGAGTCCGCATGGTCGTGTCTCCCGGCCCGGACTCTACGGAATCGCCGCCCCCGGTGGAACCCCAATCTCGAGTTGCCCGGGGTCCGGGGCGGGAGTACCTTCGCATCATGAGCGCGCGGCATTCATGGGGGTGGGCGATGGTCGCGGCCGCGCTTTGTGCGGGCGGGCCTCAGGCAGCTCAGGCTGTGTCGACGGGCGCGGACCGGGATGCGGTCATTGCCGAACTCGGCGAGCCCGCCGGCGTGATCCGGCTTCCGAACGAGGAGTTGCTCTATTTCGATCGCGGCACGGTCCGGCTTCGCGACGGCGTTGTGGTCGACGTGCAGTTGGTGACTGCCGAGGAGGCCCGTCGCAGGCGCGAGGCGGAGGCGGCGATGGCCGCCCGGGTGGCAGCCTCCCGATCCGCCCAGGCCGCCCGGCGCAAGGCGGAGGGAGAGGCCCTGCTCAGGGCCTGGATGGAGGACCCCGTCTTCCGGCGGGCGTCGCTCCAGGAACAGGCCGACCGATGGACGGAATTCGCCCGGCGCTACCCCGAGGTTCCCGTCGCCGGCTATCTGTCCGATGTGACCAAGCGTCTCGAGGAACAGCAGGTCCGCGAGGAACAGGAGCGGCGGATTGCCATGCTCGAGTTCCGCGCGCTCCAGGCCGAGCAGACCGCCCGGGCTGCCGAGGAACGGGCCTCGCGGTCCACCCCGTGGATGACGGCGCCGGGCGGCCGGTCCATCTACTACGTTTCCCCGTGGACCGTGCCTGGTGGCCCCGGTGACCCATCCTGCGTGCCCTACGCCGACCGGCACCGCGGCTCGTCGCGGCACGGAGGTGGGACGTCAGGGGCCTCATCGTCCTGGCCGTATGACTTCGGCATGCGCGGATCGCCCGTTGGCGTCCAATCGCGGCAGCCGGGCATGAAGTGGTGACCGGGTTCCTTTTTCATCACGGATAAGAATCGCAGGCAACTTCTTCCCGCTTTTGATGACGTCTGCACCATGTCTTGCCATTTCCCGTGTTTTGACTCGGCTTAAGAATGCGCTATGATTGTTTTGCAAATAGCTTATGGATAACAGTATGCGATATTTGTATTCGCTGATCGCTGTGGGCTTCCTTGAATTCTTTCCGGTATCTGGCACGCGTTCTGCTTCAACTTGAAGCTGTGTGTGGGAAGGAATGGTGCAAACGTGTTGGTCACGATTACAGGTGAGCCGATTCCGGGGCGCGACATCCGATCCCAGAAGCCCGCTTTGAGGGCAGCTGTAGCGTCGCCGGACCCAGGCACCGTTCGCGCCGAGGGTGTCGGTGCGTGGGTCTACGTTCTGGTGGCCGGACTGTTCGCGATGCTGGCCATTGTGGTGGGCCTGTCGATCTAGTCCGCCTGCGTCCTTTCCCTACCCCTGTCCGCGCATGGCGGCTCGTATCTTCGTCTGCGCCCCCGTCGGCCAGGAAGTGAAGGGGTGCTTCGCCAGCCATGAATTCGTGAACCGCCGGTCCGTCGTGACCTCCTGAACTGCCCACGGCGGAATCCGGACGGCTGCGTTGGATCGGGGCAGCTCCACTTCGGCCACGATGAGTCCCCGGTTGAGGCCGAGAAATGCGTCCACTTCCCACGTTCGCCCGCCGAACCTGAGTTTGTGACGTCGCTTCGCAACCCGTCCGGGATTGCACAGGGAGGACAGTAGCACCCGCGCGAGCGGTAGTGGAATGGGGTGCTCGAGTTCCGTCCGTGCGATGCCGCGCGGCGGTCCCTTGACGGTCAGCCATGCGCGGCCGTCCGATACGCGGATGCGTCCGGTGCTGTTGCGGATGGGGAAGTAGGCCTGCTCGATCCGGACACCGCGGGGCAGGCGGAGACCGGCGGGACATACGAGAAACTTGCGTTCGATCTCCAGGGCCATGAAAGTCGTCCTCCCGGTTGCACCGGCTGGTGGTCGGGCAAGAGTGAACCGGCGCCCGTGCGAAGGCAAGATCCGGAAACAAGAAGCCCGGGCGGCGGATGAGTCGGATCCGTCCCCGGGCTTCGCCAGCCAAGCGCTTTCCGTCGCGCCGCGAGCTCCTCACCAAAATCGATGACCAGATCCTAGCGATCTGGCGTGCGTGCGGCTAGTCGGTGGGAATCGGAACGAATCATCAGGGAATCCCCGATGCGCAGTGCGGCTGTGCGTTGCGCGGCGCCGGCCGCGGTGGATGTGCCCAGGACGGGGGGGCG
>CAYRFK010000284.1:0-6018 GCA_964423465.1 uncultured Verrucomicrobiota bacterium
ATCAGAAGCCAAACCCGCCGTCCACTCCAATCCTCAATAATCCGTCCCGCACCCATCTGAACGGCCCCATCACGGTCAACAACGGGGATGGCAACCAAATCAATGTTGATTTCGGTATGCTCCTGACCGTAAACAGCGCCGTCTCCGGCACCGGCGGTCTGCTTTTCAATTTCGCGGGCGCGGGCGTGGGCGTCATCCTCATGACGGGCGAGTCGACGTATACGGGCGGCACGGCCATTCATGGAAACGGTGATGACGCCGTCGTTCTGTCCGGCGGCGACAACCGGCTGCCGACCGGCACGGCGCTGTCGATCAACTCTGTAAACGCGCTCGTCCTCGGCACCACGGCCGCGGCCATGAACCAGACGGTCGCATCTTTCGGCGGCAACAACGCGGCGGCTCGGGTCGTCGGCGCCAACGCGACGGCCTCGACGCTTGCGTTCGACAGCCGGGGCGGCGTGGGGACAACCTTTCTCGGAACCGTCGGCCTGTCCGGCGGCCACGCGAACACCAACAATCTCGCGCTGGTCATGGGCGGCAGCGGCGCGCAGGTTCTGACCAACGCCAGCTACTACACCGGCGGCACGACCATCAACGGCGGCACGCTGGTGTTCGGATCCAAGGCCGCGAAGCCCACCACGGGGTCCTTGACGATCAACGCCGGCGGCGCGGTCGGCTTGGGTGTCGATACCGCCGGCGTCGCCTACTGGACCACGGACGATATCACTGCCCTGTGGACCAATAACCTCGCCGGGTTCCCGATCGACGACAACGCGCGGGTCGGCATTCACACGGGCGTCGAGGACATCAACTACGGCCGCGACCTGTCCACCCGCGGTCTGGTCAAGACCGGCGCGTTCGCCCTGACGCTGACCGGCAGCAACACCTACACCGGCGGAACGGAGATTTATGGCGGCGCGCTGATCGTCGGTGCGAACGCGCTGGGGAGCGGACACATGGTCCTCGGCGGCGGCACGCTGTCGAACGCGGCGACGCGAACCATCTCCGACTCGATCAATCTGTCCGCGGCCAGCACGATCGGCACCGCCGCCGGGACCACGCTGACGATCTCCGGCACGGTGACCAACACGGGCGCTCTGACCAAGTCCGGCCAGGGCACGCTGGAGATCACCGGTGCAGCCCTGCACGGCGGATCGAACACGATCGCGGAAGGC
This sequence comes from uncultured Verrucomicrobiota bacterium, assembly GCA_964423465.1. Classification (GTDB taxonomy): domain Bacteria; phylum Verrucomicrobiota; class Kiritimatiellia; order PWTM01; family PWTM01; genus VGWF01. The sequence continues at coordinate 1,176 of CAYRFK010000284.1, forward strand.
GCGATGGATATCGGCGCGACCGGAAGCCTGCGGAGCGGGGCCGACACGGTCGTCGGCACCGTGGCCAACTCGCCCGCGGTGTTGAACGTGCAGGGCGGATCGGTCAGCGGCAGGCAGTTCTACGTGGGCAATGGATCGGTGGGAGTGACCGGCATCGTCACTCAGGCCTCCGGCAGGGTGGACTTGAGCGGCTTGAACGGTCTGCTGCTGGGGAACGGCCCCGGCGCGGTGGGCATCTACACCCTGGCGGACGGAATCTTGAACGCCAACGCGAACATGGGGACGGCGGGCATGGGGATCACCCTCGGCGTCAACGTCGCCTGCACCGGTGTTCTGAACGTGACCGGCGGCGCGCTCCAGACGCGAAGGCTGGATGTCGGACGGGACCGGGCGGAGAACTACGCGGCGGGACTGTACAATCAGGCTGCGGGAACGGCGGTCGTCGGGGACCTCTGCGTGGGCGGCGGTCTGAACCAGCGCAGCGAGTTCCGTATTTCGGGCGGCACGTTCACCGCGACGAACTTCCTGGCCATGGCGCACCGGGCCGGGGGCACCGGGATCCTCTATTTCGCCCGGGGCAGCACGGTCAACCTCGGCGCCTTCCCGACGGCCCGGGGCGCCGGCTCGTACGCGGAGTTGACGCTCGACGGCGCCGTCGTCCGTCCGCTGGCCGCGACCAATGCCTACATGAGCGGCCTGCACAAGGCCTTCGTCAGCACCAATGGGGCGATCTTCGACGTGGCGACCGGCCGGGACATCACGATCGCGCAGTCGTTCGAGGATGCCGCGGGGCAGGCCGGCGTGTTGGTCAAACGGGGCGCAGGCACGCTGTCCCTCAGCGGCACCAGCAACGCATTCACGGGCGTCACCACCGTCGAGGAGGGGATGCTGTCCGCCAACACCCAGGGTTCGGCCGGCGCGTCGCCCCTGATCGTGGTATCCAACGGGGCGACGTACCAGGCGAACATGGCCACGATGAGCACCCTGACCAACGACTTCCGGCTGGCGGGAGGCAACGCGACCCTGCGATACTGGCAGAACAACGCCCGGTTGAACCTGGCGGGGCAGATCACGATCGACGGGGGCGGCAGGATCACCACCTACAACGCCGGGACAACGACGAATGCGATCGAGAAGGGCATCCAGGGGACGGGACCCCTGAACCTGGTCGCCACGGCTTCGAACAACGGCGACGGGGTGTTCCTGTTGAAGGGACAGTCCTCCTATTCGGGCGACACGGTGGTGGACACGCTCAATGCGCGGTACAACCGCACGGTCCTCGACACGGATGACGCCCTCCCGACGGCAACCACGCTGCGAATCAAGACGGGGACCACCGGGGCAGGCCTGGGCACGGCGGATGCGCGGTCGAACTTGTGGTCGCGCTTCGTCCTGAACGGGTACAACCAGGAGGTCGCCGGCATTGCCTCGACCTCCCAGTATGCCGGCCAGACCAACTCCATCGTCGGCGGATCGGCCGTCCTGTCCACGCTGACCGTGAACAACGCGATCGACCACACCTTCGCCGGCCGCATCGGCGGCGGGGACGCCGATGAGAACAACCTCGCGCTCGTCAAGAGAGGCATCGGCACGCTGACGCTCTCTTTTGACGGCAACAGCTATGCCGGCGCCACCACGGTCGAGGCCGGGAAGCTTGCGATCGGCGGAACCCACGTCGGCGGCGGGATGATCACGGTGAAGAGCGGCGGCACGCTGGGCGGCACCGGGACGGTCGGTGCGGCGACCATCGAGGAGGGCGGCATCCTGGCGGCCGGTAATTCCGTCGGAACGCTGAGATTCTCCGACACCGTGACGATCCTGGGCTCGCTGGCCGTGGAGAACCAGGGCGCGCTGGCGGACCTCGTGCAGGTCACGGGCGACGTGACGCTCGGCCTGAACAGCGTCTTGGATCTGCTCGGCGCGCTGAACGGCACGAGCAGCTACACGATCCTCACCTTCACCGGGGCCCGGACGGGCGTGTTCGGCAACACCGCCGACGCAACGGCGCAGAACTACCGGGTGGACTACAACGATAACGACATCACCCTGACCGTCATTCCCGAGCCCTCAGCGCTCGCGCTGTTCGTTCTGTCGTCCGCCGCCGCGCTTCTGGTTCGCCGCCGCCGGCTCCGGTAGGGGCGGCCCGCCGGTCGGAAGCCGGGGGTGCGCCGGTGAGCTCCACGCCCCGCATTCCGGTCCTCGTTCCATTTCCGGACACGAAAACGCCCCATGTGCGTTCTTGTGGGAGTTCGGAGATCCCAGATGATGAACTGTACCCCGGGAGCCTGTCCGTGCCGGCTTGACACGCCGGTCCTGTCGGGCGTGCTCGCGGCCATGAACGAGTCCGCAGCGCCCGGTCGCTGCGGGTGCGCATCCGCGCAGCCGGGGCGGCATTCCAACCAGGTTCAAGCATGACGAGCGTCCACCTGCCGGCCCCGCTGAAGTCGCTCCCGGTTGCGGCTTTTATGTTCTGGGCCGCGGCGGCCCCGGCGACCGACGGCACGTTCGGAGCGATCAGCCGGCCACGGCCGAGACGCAGATCGACAAGCTGGTGTTCGCCAAACTGGAGACGTTGAACGTCCGGCCGGTGCTCTGTTCCGATGCGGTGTTCGTCCGGCGCGCGTAGCCGCCCGTCCCCCGTGCGGTGCGGATAGAATGATGGGCAGCCCGCCGGCCGCAACCGTGATGGCGGCATTTGCAGAAGCCTTCTTGTTTGACGCGTCGTCCCCTGCACCGGAGTCGGTGCTGACGGGAATTGGATCCGCTGCGGGCGCGGCAGCATGGAGCACAGCCAGCGGTGCCAGCAGCAGGGCGGCGGGGAAACCATTGGCTGTTCTTCATGAGAATCAAGGATCACCTGAAAGGCAAGGCCCACTCTTAAGAAATGGCCCATGTTTGTTCCAGAACACCTCAACGTTGGAAAGCCACCACGTGTTTCCCTTGTCCGGGTTGCCCTGAAAGAAGAGGTAGCTGCGCTCGCCATCGTCGAAGATACCCGGATGCCCTGACTCGCTGGAGTTCCATTCGCCGGGCTGGCCGTTGCGCAAGAACGGTTCGTCAAACAAGCGCCTCCACTTCACGCCGTCCTTGCTGGTGGCGACGCCGATTTGCTGCGGCGTGTTGTCGTAGGAGCCGGCGTAGAACATATGGAGCATCCCATTGCGGCGGATGACCGAGGCCGCCTCGATGCACTCGCCTTCCCACGGCAGTTCGGGCTTCAAGATGGGGCCGTCCTTGGAAAGGTGCGTCCACTCGTCGCGATTGAAGCGGGTGTTGGCCGGCGTGGCGGCCACGCCTTGCATTTGGATTCTGTAGTCGGGATCACGTGTGGCGTAATACATCAGATACCGGCCCTCGTGAAGAAAGACCTCGGCGTCAATCGCTCTTCCGCAATTCCATGCTCCATCCGGACGGAAGATTGGATTGCTCGGGTTGCGCTTGAAGTTGCTGATGCCGTCCTCCGACACGGCGTGGCAGATGGCGTCATTCGTTCCGTTGCCGTAGGTCTGGTAGAACAGATGCACCTTGCCGTCCTTTATCAGCGCGCACGGGGCGCTGATGCCGTTCTTTTCGTAGGGTTCCCGTACACGGATCACGCCGACGCTCTTCCAATGAATCATATCGCGACTCTCGGTGATCTCGATTTCGCGCGCATCGCTGCCTGGCACCGGCAGAATCGAGGAATACATCAGGTATCGGCCGCCAAAGCGGAGCACGAATGGATTCTTCGACCACGGCTTGCCGCGCCGCGTGCTGTCGGCATACATCATGCGGCCCTCCCTGGCGGACGACTGCTGCACCCGGCGTGGAAACTCGACCGCGACATCCTTGCCTTTGGGCAGAGCGAGGACCTTGCTGGCTTGTCCGGCAAAGCGCACTTCCACCGACTGGGAAATCTCCGAGCGCAAGACCGCTTTGACGCCAGCCTGGTCCCACGTGAGCTGCCGCACCTCAATCTGGCCGCGGGCGCGAACGCCTTCGATCCTTCCCGCCGGCCAGTGCGATGGCGTCGCCGGGAGCAACTCGATCCAGCCGGGCTTCGAATCCACGAGCATCCGGATCAGAAGCGCGGGCAGGCCACCGCAGAGGTCGGCGTTGAAGTATTGGTTCGGGTTGTGAGTCGTCATCAAGTTCGGCCGCCAGTAGTGATGCGAGAGCCAGTTCACAATCTCACCGCAAGCGTCCCCCTTGCGCAGGCTGGCGGCAGCGAGACCTTGCTGCACAATGCCAAATGCCATTTCACCTGGCGGACGACCACTCGGCCCTTTGCCGCCGGGAGCGAATTCCGCGCGGCGCACATCAAGCCGGTTTTCCAGCGTGACGCCGAACGCCTCGCGCAATGGCGGGTTCGTGGCAATGGCGTCCGGCAGGCCGGCGAAGAGTTCGTAAAGATGCGAGGCGTGGCGGTGCGCGTTGTTATCCTCCAATAGCGGTGTGCTCCATTCCTTCACCGCGCCGTCCTTGATCTGATAGTCCGGCAGTTTCGCCAGCAGCGCGCGCCAACGCTGGATGTCGTCCGCACCAACGCCAAGCGTCGTGCTGGCGGCGATGCAGTTGCGGAGCAGTTCGCGGGCGACGCCAAGGTCCATCGCGGCATTGATGCACGCCTGCGAATCGCTGTTGCCAGGATGGTTTTCCGGCGAATAGCTCGGGCTGAACATCAACGTGCCGTCGGGTCCCGCGACGAGGAAGTCCTCGTAGAACAACGCCGCCTCCCGCATGAACGGCAACGCACGTTTCGCCAAAAACCCCCGGTCGCCGGTGTACAGGTAGTAATCGTAGTAGAATTGCGCCATCCAGCCCGCGCCCGCCGTCCAGAAGGTCATGCACCAGTTGCCGTCGA
>CAYRFK010000285.1:0-1316 GCA_964423465.1 uncultured Verrucomicrobiota bacterium
ACGCCAGCGTGTCGCCGGTCGTGTGGTAGTTGGCATCGTTGAAGTCGTTGTAGTCTTCGATTGCCAGCACCGAAGCGAAGCCGTAATCCCAGAAGGAGGCGTGGTCACTGTCCGGCTCGCCACTGGGGTCGATCTGCGGCCGCAGCAGGCCGGTGAAGCCGTAGCGCGCGACCGCGTTCGTGAAGGTACTGGCGATGGCCAGGTCGGCGGCATACCCCGGGTTGCTCGTGAGTCGAGTGTGAAGATCCAGCGCGCCGTCGGCGTTCGAGTCCCACGCGATCATGTCCATGTTGAAGACTGCGACGAGGTTCTCCCCGGCCGTCTCAGCGGCTGCGGCGTGGGCGTCGCTCCCGTACAGGCCCTGTTCCTCGCCTGTCACAAGGAGGAAGCGGATCGTCCGCTCGAACCGGTACTGCCGGAATGCGCCCGCCGCAGTCAGGACGGCGGCCGAGCCGCTGGCGTTGTCGTCCGCCCCCGGCGAGTTCGTGGTGTTCGGCATGTCGTCCAGGTGCGCGACGATAACGACGATCTCGGCCGGTCGTGTCGTGCCGGTCTGCGTTGCGACCACGTTACGGCCCGAGGATCCGCCGGCGGACCAGAGCTGGAACGTCGTGGTCAGGCCGAGGCCCGCGAAGTGATCGAAGGCCATCTGCGTTGCGCGGTGGATGTGCGCCCCGGAGTTCGTCCTGCGCGAGGCGATGGCGGCGAAGTCGCCGGCGCCCACTGTGGCCTCGACACCGGTCACCCGGCGCATCAACGCGTACAGCCGGTTGGTCGAGATGCGCGAGAGCATCTCCGCCACGAGGGGATCAGGCGTCCCTGACAGCGCGCGCGGGACACGTTTGGCCGCCTTCGCCGAAGCGGTGGCCGCCCGGGCAAGATCGATCGGCTGCGACGGAAGCCGGCGGAGCGAGAATCCGAGTTCCGCCAACGGCTCCGCCTCCGCGCCCGGAGCACGAACAAGCCAGCGAAGGCCGTCGTCGTGAAGGATCTCAAAGCCGTTGGTCGGCGTTCCGGCCGCGCGCGGCGCGCGCTTGGACGCCAGCATGCAGTCCGCCGGCCGTGTCGCGTTCGCAAGGACGCGGTACGGCCATCCCGCGGTTGCAAGCTCCGTCTCAGTGGCCGACACGAGAAGGTACTCGGCGCCCGAGGCGTCGGGCAGGTGCGCGTGGACACGGAGGGGAAACGAGGTCAGCGCCCCGCGAACCTCGACGCGTGCGAGGAGCGGATCCTCGGCCCGCACCGCCGTTGCCACGACCAGCGCAACAAGAACCGATGCCGCCGCACGAAAACCCAGCATGGAATGGCGCACCACG
>CAYRFK010000285.1:1416-5934 GCA_964423465.1 uncultured Verrucomicrobiota bacterium
TCGGCGGGGGTGGATGGGAGTGATGACATGAAGACGAGTCTGAGTCAGGAGCGCTTCGGAGGCCGGTCCGCGCGGCGGATGGACCTCTCGTTGGGTGTGGTGTGGCGGATGGCCGCCGTGGTGGTGGTTGGGTGGGGCATGGGGGTGCGGCTGGCGTCGGCGGCGCAGAAGCCGGCCGCTGCCGCGGAGCGGTCCTGCCCTGCGCATGGCATCCTTCCGTCGCGCGCGCCGTTCCGCTACGTTTCGGCGGGCAACATGAAGGCGCGGCCTCCGTACACGTCATGGACGACGGCGGCGGCGACGATCCAAGCGGCGGTGGATGCGGCGGGTGACGGAGCCGTCGTGTTGGTCGGTCCGGGCGTCTATGATGGCGGCGGTGTGGCCGATCCGGCCGGCGAGATGAACCGGCTTATGATCACCAAGGCGATCTCGGTCATCGCGATGGGCGGCCCCTCCCGCACCACGATCGTCGGATCCGGTTTCGACGGTGGCGATCCGGTGCGCTGTGCCTACGTTGCCAACGCGCTGCTTGCCGGGTTCACGCTGACGGGCGGCTCGGCGTCGAGCGGGGGCGGAGTGTTCTGCGACTGGGGCGCGAAGATCCTGGGCTGCGTCATCGTCAGCAACGCCTCCGGCTGGGGCGGAGGCGCCTGCGGGTCGGTGGGGGATTCGGTCCTGTCGACGCCGCATGGCGAGCGCAACGCCGTGGCCGGGACTCTCGCCGGGTGCCGGGTTGCGGACAACGTCGGATTCGGCGCCGGCTGCATCGGGGTCGTGTCCGACTGCGTCATCGAGGGGAATTCCGACGCCGGCCTGTATCACGTGCCCGTCGTTCGCGGCAGCCGTATTGCCGGCAACATGGGGGGCGGTGCGTCCAACCCCGGCTTCGGCCTGATCGAGACCTGCGAGGTGAGCGGCAACAGCAGCCCGTTCTCCGGCGGGGGCATCGCGGGCTTCCACACGGTCCGTGGCTGCACCGTGGAGTCCAATTCCGCCGGCGCCGGCGCCGGGATTGCGGGCATGGGCCTCTCGATCGTCGAGAACTGCCGGGTTCGCGGGAATACGGCATGGAGCTTTGGCGGTGGGATCTGGGACGCGAAGGAAGTCCGCACCAGCATCCTCGAAGGGAACTCGGCCTTCTACGGTGGCGGCTACTTCGGGCAGGGCTTCGGCCGCCTCGTCGGATGCCTGATCGCCGGCAACCGGGCGGAGGGCCGCGGCGGCGGCGTCTACGACGCCTTTGAGATCGAGAACTGCACGCTCGTGAACAACGAGGCCGGGATCTCCGGCGGCGGCGTCACGGGGTTCTACATCCACGCCGGGTTCGCGCCGCAGCGCATCTTGAACAGCATCCTCTCAGGCAATGCGGCGCCAGTCCTGCCGGACGCCGAAGTGCTGCAGGCCGCGCTTTTTGAATCCGCCAACGCGTTCAACTGCATCCCGCCCACGCCGGGATTCCCGGCCGAGCTGGGCAATATCGCCGACGATCCCGTGTTTGCGGCGGACTCGTTCCGGCCCGGTGCCCTGTCGCCGTGCGTGGATGCGGGCGCCAATGCGGAGTGGATGGCGGGCACGGTCGATCTGGACGGCCGCCCGCGCATCCTCAACGGCCGCGTCGACATCGGCGCGTATGAGTTTCCGACCCCGAAGCCGTGCGGCGATCGGGAACGGCCGCGTCCGCAGGGCGGGGGCAAGGGGCGCGGTGCGAGGTGACGGACACCGGCGGCGGCGCGCGGAGATCGCGCGGGCCACCGGTTACGCGATGCCGAGCGCCTGCTCGGTCTCCCGCTTCATGCGCTTAAGCTTCCCGGACAGGGAGATCTTCTTCACGGCCGACATCCGGTCGCAGATGAGCACGCCTGCGAGGTGATCCATCTCGTGCTGGACGCAGCGGGCCACGAGGCCGCACAGGCGCTGCTCGCGTTTCGCCCCGTCGCGATCGGTCCAGCGAACCACCACTTCGGAAGGCCGCGTGACCGGCACCCGGATCTCGGGGAAACTGAGGCAGCCCTCCTCGTAGACCTCGGTATCGTCGGAGGACTCGACGATCTGCGGATTGAAGAGGACCATCGGCATCGCGGTGTCCGGATTCAGACGCGCCCCGTCCTCGTCCGTGTCGCCGGAGGCCGGCACGTCGACCACGCACAGCGCGACCGTCTCGCCGACCTGCTGCGCCGCGAGCCCGATGCCCTCCTCGGCATGCATCGTCTCGATCATGTCGTCGGCCAGCTTCCGAAGCCGGTCGTCGACCGCCGCAACCGGCGCCGCCTTCTGGCGCAGGACCGGGTCCCCGTAGAATCTGAGCAAAAGCTTCACGCGAGCACTATACGGGCTTCCCCGCGTTCGATCAAAGCCTCCCGTGCGGGGAGGCCGTGCGCCGTTGGGAATCGCGGATTGCAGGCGGAGGGCGGAGACGGTAAGGAGGGCGGGTGCCCGTGTTCCGCTGCAGACCAGTCCGGGCCGGTCCGTGACGCGTCGGATCCGGGAGCGGGCAAAAGGAGATGCGGATGAAAGGGTGGGGGGATCGTTGGATGGACGGGATGACTTCAGACCTGCGACCCGGTATGCGACGGCGGACGGCGCCGAGATCCGCGTTCCACATCCATCCCCTCCTCCTTGCCTTCATCCTCGCCCTGCCCGCCACCGCCATGGCCGCGCCGCCGAGGGTCGACGCCGTCGTCGACCTCGCCCACGAGTTCTCGTTCTACGCCGACGGCCGTTTCGCGCGCCAGTACCTCGCGGACCAGAAGGCCGTCACGAGCTGGAACGCGCTGCCCCGGTTCGACCTCTCCAACGCGAACCTGCTGATCCTGCTCGATTGCGCCGAACAGCTCCGCTACACGCCTGAGGACGCCGCCGCGATCCGCGCGTTCCTCGAGGCCGGCGGCGGCGTGGCGGTCTTTGTCGGCACCGATCGCGGTCCGCAATACGACCTCGCCGCGTCGCTCGGCGCGCGCTTCGTTGCGGACGCGAAGAAGCCGCTCCGGCTCGCGCCGGAGGCCGGTACGGCCGCGATCGAGGGTGGTGCGCGGCTGCGCCTCGAACTGGAAACGCCGGAAACGTGGACCACGCATCTTGCGGATGCCGGCGGACGCCCGGTCGTCGCCTCGCGCGCCGAAGGGAAGGGCCGCCTGCTCGTCGCGCCGCGCTCGCTGGCGGGCAGCCGGCCGGATGCGTCGGACCCGATCAACGCGGCGTGGCTCGCCCCGCTGCTTGTCCGCACCGCCGCCGGCCGCCCCGTCGATCCGTCGAAGCCGTTCAAGGGTCGCGGCCTGGTCCCGGGCGATACCGTCGAGACCCACGAGGGCCTCACGTTGCACTACAACGACTACCTGAAACCTTATGCCCGGGCCATGTTCGACATCTCGCAGCGCTGCCGGCCGGTCATCCGGAAGCGCATGGGGGTGCCGCTGTCCGACGGCATGGCCTCCGAGGTCGGACTGCTCGCGACCGGCGGCGGCGGATTCTCGTCGGGGCGTGTCATCGGGCTCGCGGTCTGGTGGGGCGGCTTCCCGGAGCGCGAGGATGGCATGATCGAGTTCATCACCCACGAGTCGGTCCATTCGTGGGTCCTGCCCTTCGCCGAGATCTGGAACGAGCCGATCGCCACCTACGTCGGCAACCTCGTGATGATCGACATGGGCCACGCGGAGGAGGCGGAGCGCCGCCTCAAGGCGACCATCGCGCGCGCCGCGCGGCACGATCCGGAGATGAAGCTCTACGATCTCGACGGCCGCGGCCCGTCCGGCGCGAAGGAACTGGGCGACGGAGCCCGCAACGACATCCACTGGGGCAAGTCGTTCTGGATCTTCGAACAGCTTCGCGCGAGGGATCCCGACTGGCTCGCACGCTACTTCCAGGCGAAGCGGCGTCTGGTGAAACCCGGCGCCCTCCGCCGATACGGCCCCGACGAGACCGTCGCCGTCCTCTCCACCGCCCTCGGCCGCGATCTCTTCCCCTGGTTCCGCGCCCACGGCCTCGCCGCCGCCCCCGACCGCTCGCTGCTGCGCCCCGCGGAGTGAATGGCGGCAGAGGCGGAAGACAACACAAAGGCGCAAAGGACGCAAAGGGAAGAGCCGCTGCCGACGAGGACGGAGGGCGGGAAGACGGTGCCGAGTGGCCAGTGTCGAGTGTCTGTTCCATCCCAGGGGGCGCAAAGCGAACGAGCCTCGACTTCGCGGTCCAACTTCGATGTTCGGTGTTGGATGTTCGGCGTTCGACGTTCGCCGTAGAAGCGGCGCCCCCGCCGCTTCCTCCGAGGGTCCCGCCCAACGCGGCGGGGCGCCGCGTCCACGGGATGCACCCTCGATAATCGCTCGTGCGCGGCGGGGTGCCGCGTTCACGACTCCCCGCCCCGTCGATCCGCATCGGACGGAGCGGAGTGCCCGCCCGCTCCCGATGTCCCATTGGATGCTGGCTGCTGGAGGGGCGAGCTACTGCGAGCCCGCACGCCGCGCCTCGTGACGTCCTCTCCGGCCTCGCGTAGCCCGGCCCTCCAGCACCTGGTGGATGTTGGGT
>CAYRFK010000286.1:0-5914 GCA_964423465.1 uncultured Verrucomicrobiota bacterium
ACCGCCCTCTTGACTGGGCCCATAGAAGGGCCGGGCGGCTCGCCCGGCCGAACGGAGGCCCTTCGGAGCAGGCGCAGCATGGGCGATGCGATGTCAGATCCCGCCACCCAATCGTTGTACCAGAACCTCCCGGGCCGCCCGCGGCAACGGGATCATGCAGCCGTGGCGGGCGCCGGGAGGCGTACGGTAGTCCGCGGCGGGCACCTCGGTCCACGGCCCGCCGAGACGGGGCGCGGTGAGGAGGCCGTAGGAGAGGCCGGGGTACTGCTCGAAGTAGAGATACCAGCCGGCTCCGTCGGAACGCGGGATCAGCATCGGCGCCTCGCGGAAGTGGGGCGTGAGCGGCACGCCCGGTGCGGACCAGGGGCCTGTGGGACCGCCGGACGATTCCGCGATCCGGATCGTCTTGCCGGTCGCGGCGCCGGAATCGGGATGGCGTTCGTCCTTCACGATCGCAAACCAGCGTCCCGCATCGCGCCGGAGGATCACATCGATCGTCGCGATGTCCCAGTCGGACAACCGCCGCGCGGGCGTGAAGGTCGCGAGATCCGGCGACGTGACAACGAAGGTCTTCATGCCGCTCCAGTAATACTCCGGTTCGTCGCGCCGCCCGGGCCGGCTGGAGAAGTGGAAGGTCATCACGTAGCGCCGCGCATCGTCGTCGTAGACCATCTTCGGCGCGCCGTGCCATTTGCCCGGCGGCTCGAAGCCGGGGAAGGCGGACATGTCGGCCGTGAAGTCGCGAAGGTGCGTCCAGTCGACCAGGTTCGACGACCCCCACAGCCGCGCATCGCCGCGCTCCGGGTGGTTGCCGAGCAGCACCCACCGGCCGTCCGGCATGCGCGTGATGTCCGGGTGCCCGCGGTAGGACTCCAGCACGCGCCGTCCACCGTTGAGTGGCGTCCACTGGAGCCCGTTCGTGCTGACCGCGTAGTGCAGGCTCCCGTAGTCGCCCTTCGTCATGTGCGCGAAGAGGTAGCCGGCCGGCGGTTCCGCCGCGACGGCCGCAGCGGTTGCGAGGGCTCCGCCGAGAAACGCCGAGCGCAGCCGGCGACCGCGCGGATGAAACCGGACGCGCACGGCTCTACTTCGCCTTTGCGGAGCCGTAGTCGGCGCCGGCCAGGCTGTTCGTGACGGAGGCCTTCCAGGCTTCGAGAGCAGCGGTCATCTTTGCCACACGCCCGGGTTCCTGCGCCGCGAGGTCGGTGGTCTCCTTCGGGTCCTTGGAAACGTCGTAGAGCAGCACCGTCGGGAGGGCCTCGTCGGTCTTGCCGCCCTTCTTCCCCTTCCCGTCCTTCCCGCCCTTTGAACCGCGACCGGCCGCCGGGTTCGCATGCAGCTTGTACGGCCAGTCCAGCAGCGCGGCATGGCTCTGCGGACTGCGCGCACTGCTCAAGAAACCGATCGTCGCGGGGCGCGACGTCATCGTGCCGTCGAACAACGGGAGCAGGCTGACGCCGTCGAGCGGCCGGACCTGGTTCTTCGCCGTGACGCCCGTCGCCTCAAGAACGGTCGGGTAGATGTCGGACGTGGAACAGGGCACCCCGCTGACGAGCGGCTTGGGGATGCGCGCCGGCCATTCGATGATGCCGGGCACGCGCAGGCCGCCCTCCCAGAGCGTGCCCTTCGCGCCGCGCAGATCGCCGGTGGATTTCGGCCCCGCCGCCCCGCCGTTGTCGCTGCAATACCAGAGGAGCGTGTTGTCGCTCACCTTCATCTCCCGCAGGGCCGCGCGCAGTTTGCCGACGTTGCGGTCCATGCCGGCGATCTCGCCGTAGTAGTTCTGATCGTTCTCCGGCAGCGACGCGTAGGGCGCCTTGTCGGCGGGAAGCGCCTCGTGCGGGACATGCGGATTGCCGAACCACACGACGACGAAGAAGGGTCTCGCCGCAGCGGTCTGCTTGCGGATGAACTTCAGCGCCTCATCCATGCTGATGTCCGAGCCGTCGCCGTGAAACTTCTCCGCCACACCGTTGCGCCCCAGCACCGGATCGAGATCGAAGAAGTTGTCGGCGGAAACCCACTCGTCGAACCCCAGCTTCCCGGGCGAAAGCGGATCGGCGGCGAGGATGGCGCGGCCGGGCATCTCCTTCGTGTTCCGGTCGCCGTTCTTCCCGTTGAGGTGCCACTTTCCGAAGTGTCCCGTCGCATACCCCGCGGACTGTAGGACCTGCGCCACCGTGACTTCCTGCGCGCGGATGGGCGAGCCGGGGCCGAAGGTGCCCATGCGGTGCGGGTGGCGACCGGTCATGACGCTGGCGCGCGTGGGCGAGCAGTTGAAGTGCGCAGTGTAGAAGCGGTCCATGCGCAGACCGGCGGCCGCGAGCGCATCGAGGTTGGGGGTCTTGAGTTCGGGGTGCCCGTTGTATCCCGTGTCACCCCAGCCCTGGTCGTCGGCCATGACCAGCACGACGTTCGGGCGCCCGGCGGCCAGTGCCCCGCCGGCCGCGAGCATCACCGCAAGGACGATCATCCGTGCCTTCATCGCTCGGCTCCCTTCATCGCAGAATGGCGATTCGCTGTCCGCGGCGCCGGCTCTTTCTCCCACGGATCGACAGGGGATATCAACATCCAACAACCAACAGCCAATCGACCAGGGGAAGCATGAAATCCTAATTCCGAAGCACGAAACAAGCACGAAGCCTCAAACGCGGAAACGCGGAAAACCCGGACGCGGACGGGCTTCGTGGTCTACTCCATGGCTCCAGCGTTCGGCCGCCGGGGCCGGCGGCCCTCCCGGTCCAGTATCCGCATTCGGTTGTCGTCCTCCGGGCCGGAGAAACGTCGGGGGCGCCGCTTCCACTACCGAGGTGACAGCCGTAGACGCGACGCCCCCGTCGCGTTCGGTGAACCCCCCGAAGGAATCGGCGGCGCGACGGCGGGGTCGGCGGTGGCGGTCACCCAGGCGCGCAGCGCGGCGTACAGGCGATCGAGATCGGCACGGCACGCGGGATCGCCGGCGCGATCGCGCAGTTCGTCGGGGTCGGTCTGAAGGTCATAGAACTCGATGGACGGCACCCGCCCGCCGAGACTCTGCGGATCGAGCCCCTGCAGCACGCGGTAGGCCTCGGGAAAGCGGTCCTTCACGCGGACCGTCTCCGCGTAGGTCCGGTTGCCCCACTTCGGCCAGAGCTTGCTGTCGGCCTGCACCTGCCGCCACGGCGGATCGGTCTTCTCGCGATAGATCAGCTTCCAGCGCCCGTCGAACACCGCGCGCTCCTGCATGCCGTCGTTCGGCAGGTTCCCCTTGTGCGAGATCTCGGCGAAGACGAACTCGCGCCCCTTCGCGCCCGGCCGTCCTTCGAGAACCGGCCGCTGGGAGATCCCGTGCAGACCCGCGGGGACGGGGATGCCGCAAAGATCGAGGAGCGTGGGCATCAGGTCGAGCGAGCTGGCAGGGGCGTCGGTGACACCGGGGCGGAGACCCGGCGCGGCGATCACGTAGGGCACGCGCAGGCCGAGGTCGTAGGGCGTCATCTTGCCATGCTGGAAGGTCGGGCCGTGATCACCCATGAAGACGACGATGGTGCGGTCCGCCTGGCCCGACTCGCGCAGCACGTCGAGCGCCTGGCCGGTCAGTTCGTCCGCCTCCTCGATCCCGGCGAGGTACTCGGCCCAGTCCTTCCGGACCACCGGTGTGTCGGGCAGAAATGCGGGCAGCTTCACGGCGGCCGGGTCGACACGGATCTTCACCTTGTCGCTGTCCGGGTACGGCCGGTGGGTGTTCGGAATATTGTAGATCAGGAACCACGGCTTGCCCGCCGCCGCCGCGCGGCCGAGGAAGGCCTTCATCAGCGGACCGGTCGGGTTCGGCAGAAACTCATCGTAGGGGAACTTTTCGACGGGCGCGACGTGGAGCTTGTGCATCGTGCCCTGGTAGTAGCCGTTCGTCCGCAGGATCTCCGTCAGCGTCGGGATCTCCGGGCGAATGCGATTGGTCACGTAGAGCGGAAACTTGCGCTCCGCCGGCGTGAGCTTGTCCGCCGGCTTGTGCATGTTGACGGTGTTGTTGAGGATGCCGTTGGCGTGGTTGTGCAGGGCCGTGTAGAGCGCGGCCTTCGACGCCGAACACACCGGGTAGGCGATGAAGCCATTGCGGAAGAGCATGCCGGTGGCGGCGAGGCCGTCCATGCGCGGCGACTTCACCCCCGGCGTCCCGAGGCACCCCATGTGCGCGCCCTGGTCCTCCGTGAGGATGAAGAGAATGTTCGGCCGCGGGGCCGCGGACACGGCGACCGCCGACAGGATCGCCCCCGCGGCGGCGAGGACTGCATGCATGCGTTTCATCGGTCGATCCCCCCCGCGGAGAACGATGAACGATGAATGATGAGCAATGAGTGGCGGACCTTCCGGGATCCGCCGCTCATCATTCATCACTCATCGTTCATCACTTCTTCTCGACGCCGGTTTCTACCCGTTCAGCGTCCAGCCGTCGCGGTACTTCCGCTTCAGGAGCGCATCCGCCTCGGGGCAATCCGTGACGCGGCCGCCTGCGATGTCGTAGGAGATCTTCTTCTTCGCGCGGTAGGCGACGAGGCCGAGCAACATGGTCTCGATCATCGTGCTCGCGTAGTCGAAGTTGCACGTCGTCTTCAGGCTGCCCTTGCACGCGTCGACCCACTGGCCCTGGAAATGGCCGATCGGCGCGTGGAGCTGCTCCTTCGCGCGCGGCTTGTAATAGGTCATGTCCGAGCCCTTGCCGTAGGGAATCACGAGGCGCGAGTTGAAGTCGCAGACGATGAAGCCGTTCGACCCCTTGAACATCGCGCCGTGGCCGATCTTGTTGAGGTCGACGAAGTCCCGCGGATTCTTCGGCATCGCGCCGCCCTGGCACCACGTGAGCTGGATCGCCGGGCGCCAGTCGTTCTTCGGCATCTCGAACGTCGCCTCGAGCTTCACGGGCGTCACGTCGGGGTTGAACGCATCGCCGGTGGCGGTGATGGAGGTTGGACGGTCCGCGTCGATCGCGTTCCACGCCAGATCCATCGTGTGGCTGCCCATGTCGCCGATCTGACCGCTGCCGAAGTCCCAATACATGTTCCACTGGAGGCAGTTCGCGCCCGGGCCGCCGGAGAAATAGGCGGGGTTGTACGGGTGCATCGGGGACGGACCGACCCAGAGGTCGTAATGCAGATGCGCCGGCGGCTGGCCCTCGGCGGGAAGATAGCCGGGCCGCGGGATCTGGCGGTTGCCCCACGCCCACGCGGCCTTGAGTTCGCCGATGGCGCCGTCGCGCACGAGTTCGCGCACGCGGTCGAAGTTCTCGTCGGCATGGCGCTGCATCCCGGTCTGCGTCGCAAGCTTGTCCTTGTTCTTCAGGTAGGTCGCGCGGACGACGCGCGCCTCCTCGACGCTGTTGGCCAGCGGCTTCTCGCAGTAGACGTGCTTGCCGCGGTTCATCGCCCAGTTGGCGACAAAGGCGTGCGTGTGGTCGGCGGTGCAGCAGATGACGGCGTCGATATCTTTCTGGTCGAGCATCTTCCGCCAGTCGACGTAGGTCTTCGCGCCCGGATGCTTCTTCGCCGCCTCGGCGAGATGGTTCTCGTTGATGTCGCAGAGCGCGACGATGTTCTCGTTCTTGAGCGAATCGTAGTGCGCCAGCGCCCGGCCCCACACGCCGGCCATCGCTATGTTGAGCTTCTTGCTCGGGGCGTTCGGCCCCGCGATCGTCCCGGTGGGAAGAATGAGCAATCCGGCCCCGGTGGTCATTGCCGACTGAAGAAACTTACGACGCTGCATGATTCCATCCTCCGTCCCGGCGCCCGGGCCCGCCCCGCACGCCCATGTCCCCGCACCATAGCCGAGCCACCCCGGCACACGCAATGATAAGCGATGAACGATGAGTGATGAGTGGCGGGCTGGCGTCCTGTCACTCATCACTCATCGCTCATCACTTCTTCTGTTCACTTCCGGA
>CAYRFK010000287.1:0-5821 GCA_964423465.1 uncultured Verrucomicrobiota bacterium
AGATGTATGCATCCTGCGCCGTCCCATGGTTGACCAGCGCGCCGTTGCCGTCATTGCCGTTGCCCGCGATCACGAGAAGCTCGTCCACGGGGCGCCGGGCGTTGAGATCCAGCGTCGCCCCGTTGGAGACGATGGTCCCGGTTTCAAACAGTCCCAGGCCCGTGGCGCCGAGGGCGGTGTCGCTGGCCAGGACGAGGCGGCCGGCGCGGACGACCACCTGGCCCGTGTGGATGTTCGCATTGGTGATCGTCAGCGTTCCTGCCCCGTCCTTGAACAGGCTGCCGCCGCCCGCGAGGCGCCCCGTGCCGCCGAACGTGTAGGCGGTGGCCGTGTCGACCGTGACGTCGGCCGGGTAGAGGTCGCCGGTCAGAAGCACGTCGCGCGTGGCGGCCGTGTCGTTGAATGTCACGGCGTCCATGTTGGCAAACTGATCGGGGCCTCCGTTGTCGAAGTTGAAGCTGTTGATGAGGTCCCACGCCGTGCTGCCGCCGGTCCACGTCAACAAGGCCGAACTTCCGCCAACCCGGACGCTGATCTCGCCCGGGGTCGAGTCCACCACGGAGAACCCGAACCGCGTGGTCGTGATCGGCGTGTCGATGGCGCTGGCAAACCCGCTGACGAGGCTGCCGCCGTAGGTCATGACCTTGTAGAGCGTGCCGGCGGTCATGCGTCCCATCGGCGTGACGGACAGGGTGGCGCCTTGGGCGTCGAGGTCGCCGGCGATCACCAGGAGGTCATTGATGCCCGCACCCGTCGTGTTGTCCGGCCGGATGTCAAAGCGGTTTGTCACGCCGGCCGCCATGGTCAGGTTGTTGGAGAACGCAAGGGTTCCCGCCGCGCCCCATCCGCCGGCCACGTTACCGCCCGGCTGGATCTGGGCGCCGGCCTGCGCCGCAACGGATCCTGTCACCACGCCGCCGCCCATGAGGGCGTTGCGGGCGGTCAGCGCAAATCCGCCGGAGACGGCCGAGACGTCCAGGTCCGAACCCGGGGCGAGGGCGATCCTTTGGGCGTTGGTCAGAAGGGCGCCGGCGCCGAGGACGAGCCGGCCGGAGAAGTTCGTCAGGGCGGAGGCGCGCACGTCGTTGTTGAGAACCAGAGTGCCGGGGCCCGACTTCGCGATCGTCCCGGTGTTCGTGAAGGCACCGTTGAAGGTGGTGACGTTGTTCGAGATCACAAGGATCTTGTCCGCGTTCCCGTTGTTGGCGGTGCCGTCAAAGATCAAGTCCCCGGTTCCCGCTGTGCCGTAATTCACAACACCCGCGGAAAGGATGAGCCAGGTGGGGGAAAGGGTCACGGCATTGCCGTCCGCCGAGCGGATCGTGCCGCCCGCCGTGTTGAGGTTGAAGCGGCCCGATCCCAGCGCCGAGTTGTTCCCAACCGCGAGGTTTCCGGCATTCCAGTCCATGTTGGTGATCGTGTTGGGCCCCGTCAGGGTCAGAGTGCCCGCCCCGGCCTTCGTGAGGCCGCCGTCGGAAATGGCGCCGGTGAACGTTGCGTTGCTGACCACGGTGAAGGTTCGCTGCGCCGCACCGAGTGTCACCGGGCCGGTGAATGTGAGATCGCCGTAGCCGTCGACCGTGCCCAACGTGAGGGCTTGGCGGATCGAGAGGGGGTTGGCGATGGTCCGCGCCTCGCTGCCAAGCGCGGCGAGCGTGCTCCCGACATAGACGGTCACGGTGCCGGAACCCAGAGCGTTGTCGTGTCCGACGACGATGGACCCGGCTCCTCCGGCGCCGGTGGGCCGCCCGAGGTTGACGCCGCCCGCGAACGTGTTGTCGCCGGTCAGGACCAGTGTGCCGCCGTCGGACTCCGTGAGGGCTCCGGGGCCGCTGACGACGCCTTCGACCCGCACGGTGCTGCCGCCCCATACGTGGAAGTCGCCGCCGCCCGCACCGAGCGTGACGCCCCGGGTCGCGCCGAGCGTGAAGCCGCGGGCGTTCAGCGGACGGATCACGGCGTCGTCCAGCGTGACATTGTCCGCCTCGAAGGTTCCCGGGGCCTGGCCCATCCGGTCGCCGCCGTCCATCGCCAGCCACGCGCCGCCCGAGACGGTCGTCTTCCCGGTGTAGTCGTTGCCCTTGCCCAGCGTGACCACGCCTGGCGTGGAGATGATCACATCCTTCGCGCCGGTCAGGTTGCTGACAACCAGCCCGGTGTTGTTGTACTGCGCCGCCGGGTAGAACCCGCCGCCGAGACGGTAGGCGCCGCCTGCCTGGGTCAGCACGCCCGAGAAGACGAAGTTGCCTGTGGCGCCCAGCGATGCGGCGGGGAAGGCGGACAGGTCGAGATCGCCGACCCGGTTCGCGGTGATCGCAAACGATCCGGCCGAGGCGGTATCGGCCACGGCCGGAAGGAAGTCCGAATCCTTCCACACCGGCCCCGCGGGCAACTGCAGCACCCGGGTGGATTCAAGTAGAAATGGCGTCGGGCCGGCCGAGTTCTTTGTGCCGAACTGGATGCGGGCGCCGGGGTCAAGCTGGACCGTGACCGCATCCAGCGCGTTCGACGCGGCAACATAGAACACCGCATTGGAGGCGACAGTGACCAGGGTGCCGGCGCTGAACGAGGGCATGTACGAATCCAACCGGCCCCGGAGGATCTCAACGGAGGTGCCCGTGCCCAGGGCGTTGGCCCGTGCTGCCACGAGGATGCCGTTGCTGATCGTGGTGCCGCCGCCGTAGGTCGCCGCGCCCTTCAGGACCAGCGTACCGGTGTCCTGCTTCACCAGCCGACCCGCCCCGGTGATCGTGTTGTTGCTTTGGATGTGAAGCGTGAGGGCGGGGGCGACGCTGATCGTGCCGTGCGCGCCGGAGATCGTGATGCCGCGCCGGGAGTCGTCGATGACCGCGCTCGTGTTGATCAGCCGCAGGGTGCCGTTGCTGAGCGTGACGGCATCCGGGACGAACGCCCCGGTTCCCGGGTTTCCGCCGAGGCTGTTCTCGTTGGTGATGGCCAGGATCGCCCCCGCGAGCACGTTCATCGATCCGCTGAACGCGTTGTTTGCGGCCCATAGGGTGGCGGTGCCGGTCGCGGGGCCCCCGAAGAACGACAGATTGCTCGCGCCCGAGATCGTCGAGTAGATCCAGAAGTTCCGGACGTTGTTGCCGGCGATCGAGACCGTCGAGTTGGTCGCCACCGTGATGGCGCCCGCGAGCCTGGCGATCTGGTTGCCCCCCGTGTCCCATTGCCCAATGGAACCCCCGGCCATCACGAGGTTCGTGACGTAGACCGTGTTCGTCCCCTTGAACGCCAGCGCGCCGGCGGGGCCGATCGTCAGCATGGGGCCGCCGAAGTTGTAGTTCGCATTCGTCGCCGTCGGCGTGCGGATCACGAAGTTCGCAAAGTAGGTATTGACGGCGTTCGGCGTGACGCCGTCGCTCCAGTTGGTTCCGATGTTGAAGGCGGAATGGCCGCCAAAATCGGAAGCCTTCAGCGTCACCTCCGCGGCGCGAAGCCCGGTGGCGCACAGGACGGCCGTTGCAGCGACGGTACACCGCAGACAATTTGCTCTCATGTCAGCCTCCACCCCTCCCGCGGGCCCCGTCTTTCCATGGCACTCGCCCGCCGCATGCTGCCTTCATTAAGAAACGATGTGGATGCCATGTCAACGATGTCCTTTGGCAATGTTTAGCTTGCCACGTCCTCCGGTGCGGGCGGTTTTTCTTTCGATTCACCGCCCGGCGGGGGTAAAGTGGGCGGAACACGCATCGGGGACGCCATGAACAAACGCAAGGCACGGGTGGTTCGGGAGACGAAGGAGACGCAGATCGCTGTCGATCTCGACATCGACGGGCGCGGCGTCTACAGCATCGACACTGGGATCCCGTTCCTGTCGCACATGATCGACCTGCTGGCCAAGCACGCGCTGTTCAACCTGACCGTGAAGGCGCGCGGCGACCTCGACGTCGACTACCACCACACCGTGGAGGATCTCGGTCTCGTGCTGGGCGACGCGCTGGACCAGGCGCTGGGCGACCGGAAGGGGATCGCGCGCTACGGGCAGAGCCTGCTGCCGATGGATGAGTCGCTGAGCCTCGTCGCCGTCGACCTCGGCGGCCGCCCGTTCCTCGTCTACGAGATCGCCAACCGCAAGAAGCGGATCCGCGACTTCGACGTCGGCCTCATCGAGGAGTTCTTCCGCGCCTTCGTCACGCAGGCGCGCATGAACCTCCACATCGCGCACCTCTACGGACAGGAGCCGCACCACGCCTACGAGTCGGTCTTCAAGGGCCTTGCACGCGCCCTGCGAATGGCCTGCGCCCGCGACCCGCGGGTGTCGGGCGTCCCGTCAAGCAAGGGCGCGATCTGACCGGCCCGCCCCGCGGGGGCCGCATCGTCGAAAGGAACCAACGTTGTGATCGGAATCGTTGACTATGGGATGGGCAACCTCGGCAGCGTCGCCAACGCCTGCCGCTTCCTCGACCTGCGGGCCGAGGTCATCGCCGACCCGTCCGAACTGGCCGCCTGCCGCGCCGTCATCCTGCCGGGCGTCGGCGCGTTCGGGGACTGCATGGAACACCTCAACCAGCGCGGCTTCAGCCCCGTGCTGAAGGCGTGGATCGCGGCGGACCGCCCGTTCCTCGGCATCTGCGTTGGCCTCCAGGCGCTGTTCGAGTCGAGCGAGGAATCGCCCGGCGTCGCCGGCCTCGGCGTCCTGAAGGGCACCGTCCGCCGCTTCAAGATCGATCCGTCCCTCAAGGTCCCGCAGATGGGCTGGAACCGCGTGCGGCAGACGCGCCCCGGCGAGCCGATGTTCCAAGGCGTGCCGGACCAGTCCTTCTTCTACTTCGTACACTCCTTTTACGGCGCCCCCGCCGACCCGTCGGTCGCGGCGGGGATGACGGACTACGGCATCGACTACTGCTCCGCCGTCCGCTTCGGCGCCGCGTTCGCCGTCCAGTTCCACCCCGAGAAGAGCCAGGCCGCCGGGCTCCAGATGCTCCGGAACTTCGGCGCGGTCGTGCAGGGTGGGGGAGGTGCGGCGTGAATCCGTTCATCATCCTGCCGGCTATCGATCTGCGCGGCGGACGCTGCGTCCGCCTCCGCCAGGGCCGCGCCGATGCCGAGACCTCCTACTCGGCCGACCCCGTCGCCGTCGCCCGCCAATGGGCGGAGCAGGGCGCACCGTGGCTCCATGTCGTCGATCTCGACGGCGCCTTCGCCGGAAAACCCGTCCATACCGCGATGATCGGCGAGATCGCAAAGGCCGCGGGAATTCCGATTGAGGTCGGCGGCGGTCTCCGCACCGATGCCGACATCCAGGCGACGCTCGACGCAGGTGTCGCGCGCGTCATCCTCGGCACCCGCGTCTGCGCCGACCCAGGCGAAGCCCGCCGCCTCGCCGCCTGGCTCGGCGACCGGCTCGCGGTCGGCATCGACGCGAAGGACGGCATCGTCCAGGTCCGCGGCTGGACCGAGGGCGGCGACCTGCGCACCACCGACCTCGCCCGCCGCATGGAGGAGGCCGGGGTCCGCACGCTCATCGTCACCGACATCAGCCGCGACGGCATGCTTCAGGGCGTCAACGCCGCCGCCATGGACGAGGCCTGCGCCGCCGTCGCCTGCAACGTCATCGCCTCCGGCGGCGTCACCACCGCCACGGACGTCACCACCCTCCGCCGCCTCGCCCGCCCCAACCTCTGGGGCGCCATCGCCGGCCGCGCCCTCTACGAAGGCGCCGTCACGCTGCCCGAGCTGCTGAAGGCGGCGGGGAGCGGGGAGTAGGGGCGGAACATCGAACACCGAACATCGAAGTTCGGATTCAACATCCAACAGCCAACGCCCAACCCCCAATATCCAATGGGGATCGTCGTTCGGG
>CAYRFK010000288.1:0-5802 GCA_964423465.1 uncultured Verrucomicrobiota bacterium
AAGAACAGGATTCCCGTCGAGGCGTCGGCGAAGAAGCCGTACTCGATGGACCGGAATCTTCTGCACATCAGCTTCGAGGGCGGGATTCTCGAGGATCCGTGGAACGAGCCGACGAAGGACATCTTCAAGCTGAGCGTCGATCCCGAGGATGCGCCCGATGCCCCCGAGTACGTCGAGATCGAGTTCAAGGGCGGCGACGCGGTTGCGGTCAACGGCCGGCGGATGAACCCGCTCAAGGTCATGCAGACCCTCAACAAGCTGGCGGGGCGGCACGGGGTGGGGCGGATCGACCTCGTCGAGAACCGGTTCGTCGGCATGAAGAGCCGCGGCGTCTATGAGACCCCGGCCGGCACGGTTCTGCACCGGGCGCGCGAGGCGGTCGAGCAACTCACCATGGACCGCGAGGTCCTGCACATTCGGAACACACTCGTGCCTCGCTATGCCGAGATGGTTTACTACGGGTTCTGGTTCGCACCCGAGCGCGAGATGTTGCAGACGGCCATGGATCAGGCCGCATCGGTCGTCACGGGAACGGCCCGTGTGAAGCTCTACAAGGGTAGTTGCACGGTTGTCGGCCGGAAGGCGCCTCGGTCGCTCTACAACCCTCACATCGCCTCGTTCGAGGGCGCCGGCGGCTACGACCAGTCCGATGCGACCGGCTTCATCCGGCTCCAAGCCCTCCGCCTGCGCGCCCGGGCGAGCGCGGGAGGGTGAGAAAGAAAAGAGCCGGACGGGTGGGTGCGGTCCCGTCCGGCCCTCGGGATGGCCCGCGCGGTCGTGGGGAGGAGATTCCGCGCGGGGTTTGGGGCTTACTCAGAATGTGTAGGTCGCTGTGATACCTCCGACCACCGCCTGTGTGTCGTCGTAGAGCAGCTCGGCGCCGTCCTCGATGTCGCTGTCAACCAGCGTCGTGAACGTCGCGAGCGCCGCCAGGGAGAACTTGTCCGACAGGGCGTAGGTCAGCGTCGCGCCGGCGTTGACGTCGTTCATGAGGCTGTCGTCCACGCCGAAGTAGAACGCGTTGTACTTGTCGGAGCCATAGCCGATGGAGGCGCTGAGTCCGAGCGTCAGCTTCTTCGCCAGGGCGAACGAGTGCGACACGCCGAAGTTCCCGTAGTAGCCTTCCGCCTCGTCCACGTCACCGTAGAGCGAGAGGGTCGGGCTCAGCAGGCACTTGCCGGCCAGGGTCGCATACAGTTCGCGCGTTCCGCCGCCGGCGGCCGGGAACGTGTACTGGATGAATCCGATCGTGAGGCCAACGGGCCCCTCGAGCGGAAGCGTGTAGGCGATCGTCAGATCCAGCTCGGTGAACTCGTTCTCCGTCTCCGTATCGAGTTCCCCTGCCTCGTTGACCACGTTGTTGTTGTCTGTCAGGTCAACGTTGCCCCACGTATTGATCGACAATCCGCAATCCCCGCTCACCGTGACGCTGGGCTGCAGAACGAGCTCGTCACTGTAGTACTGACCGCGCCACATATACCCGGACATCGGACTCAGTGAGAACGAACCCGTCGCGGCCGTCGCAACGCCCGCCCCTCCCGACAGAACCAAACCCGCCACAAGCATCGTACGAACGTTCATGGTCGATCCCTTTCTTCTCGTTTCGCCCGCTCCGGTCATCCGGAGTTGGGGCTCTCATCGCTTCCTGCTCCGGCACCCCACCGGAGCCTGTTATCGATGTGAAACTGTATAGCACCGAACATGCCAAGGTCTGTTGACAACTTCATGTCCAATATCGGAAAGCGTTGTGGTACAGCTCTATATAAGTCAAATCGGATGCATCTAATGGCGCTCGGAATGGGATACCTTGATCAAGAAAGGAAACATTTATGAAGCATGTAGTTCTAGGAGTTACATAGATGTATCTAGTGTGACCATTGCGCGATGCGGGAACAACAGGGCGTCCACTCCGGTGTCGCCAACCACGACGGGGTGAACCTTGGCGGATGCGGCCGATTGGGCCAACGACGGTGGTGTCTTCCCGCAGGCACACTGGCAGCCTCTCCACCATGAAGACGCGGCTTCGGGCTGGTCCCGGCGGGCACGCTTGCCCTGCGACGGTGTCCGCCCTGGCATTCGTGGCGTTGATCTGTGCGGCACAACCGGCGGCGCAGGCGGCCACCGTCGGTTGGTGGCGGTTCGAGGGCACCGGAGCGGCCTTCACGGCCGACTCGGGGCCGAATGCGCTGGCCCTGTCCAATGCGGGCGTGGTGCCCGTGGCGCAGCCGGGGTTCGACAACCCGCTCCCGCAGACGGGCCAGTCGAACGAGACGGCGGCTGCGCTGGACGGCGCCGACCGGTTCACCGCGCCCCCGGGGGCCGCGGCGGCCGCGCCACGGTTCACGGTGGAGACCTATGTCCGGCTTGATGCCCTCCCGTCGGCGACTCAGTTCCTTGCGGGCATCTTCCGCAGCGACAACTCGAACCGCCGCTGGGCGCTGGTCGTTGTCTCCGGGGGCGGTCTGAGCCTCTACCTGAGTTCCGACGGCGTCGCCAACGAAACGGTGTCCTCCGGCCTGACGCTCACGACGAACCGCAGTTACTACGTCGCGGCCGCCCTCGATGCAGCGGAGACCGGGGCTTCCACCGGGCCGTGCTGCCGCTCGACGTCGGAACCTTCGAGGAGGTGCCGCGTGCATGACTATATGGCTGAAGGGTTGCTCGTATACCTCAAGGATCTAGCCTTCGACGACAGCGGCCGCCCCGTCATCCTTTACCTGACGTCCACGGGGTACATGCCGGGCCCCGCCGGCGATCCGCGCACGCTCCGCACCGCGCGATGGGACGGCGCGTCCTGGATCATCCGCGACGTCGTCGCGACCGACCACAACTACGACTATGGATCGCTATCCATCGACGCGGAAGGTACGTGGCGCATCGTAGGCACGTTCCTCCCCGGACCGCAGGTCTACGGCACCGGCGGGGAGGTCGGGATCTGGACCAGCGCCGACCATGGCGCGTCGTGGAAGCTCGATCGCGCCCTGACCTCCGGGAGCACGCTCAACCACAACTACCCGCGTCGGCCTGTCGATGCGCACGACGACTTCTTTTCGATGTGGGCCGACGGCGACGCGTTCGCGCCCTCGGCGTCGTCGCTATACTTTACCGACCGCCACGGCGATGCGGTCTATCGTCTGCCGGGCGTGATGACGAACGAGTCGGCCTATCCCGAGGTCGTGGCGGTGGCCGATCCGGGCGGCGACCCGGACGGTGACGGCGTGCCGACGGGCGATGAACTGCGCGCCGGAACCCACCCTCGCCGCGCGAACAGCGCCCTGCGCATGGGATACCCCGGCCCGCCGTCGCCCGCCGGAAACACCGTGGTGTTCACGACCGCGACCGCCATGCAGTACCGGGTCGAGGTGTCGACGAACCTGAGCCTCGGGCAATGGGACGAACTGCCCGGCGCCGTCGAGGGCACCGGCGGTTCGGTGCTCGTGACCGACCCCGCCGCATCGGGCTCGACACCGCTCTTCTACCGCGTGCGCCTCGTCGAACCGTGATCCTGAACGGGCTCGCGTGGTTCGTCCCTCCGGCGAGAGCGCGCAACGGACGCAACTGTCGGCACCCCGACCGTCGCCGCGGGTTCATCGCTTGACGCCCCGCGTCCGTCTGGTAGTCTGTTTACAGTTGATAGAGGTGTAAACAGATGCAAACCGTAACCATTTCCATGAGGCTTCCGAAGAGCGAGGCAGGGCGGATGGAGCGCGTGGCCCGCGAGTTGGGCATGGAGCGGCCGACCTTCCTGAAGCAGGCGCTCAAGCGCGGCGCTGCAGACCTGGAGTTCGAGAACGCATGCCGGGCGTATCGCGGCGGAAAGGCAACCCTATCACGGGCGGCGGAAATGGCCGGCCTGACCCTGCGCGACATGATTCTCGGGATGCGGGATGCCGATCTCGAACTCAACTACAGCGTCGCCGACTTGCAGAAGGACCTCCAGCCGTGATCGTGGTCGCCGACGCCAGTCCGCTGATCTTCCTGGCCAAGCTTCGCCGCCTGGACCTTATAGCCGGCTTGTTTGGAACGGATATCCGGGTTCCTCAGGCCGTGGCGGACGAAGTCCTTGACTGCGGAACGGACCGTGTGGAGCACGACCGATTGACCGAGTTCCTCCGAGAGTGTCGCGTTGAAGGGGTCCGGCAGCCGCAATCCTTCGCCTCGGCCATGAGCCGGGCCGATAATGAAGCCCTGACAATGGCCGTTCGCGCCGGCGCCGGTGTGCTGCTCTGCGATGACAAGCTTACGCGTCGGATGGCTGAGGCCGAGGGCATTCGCCCTCTCGGTACACTCGGCATCTTACTCAAGGCTATGCGGCACCGGAAGATCCCACCGGACGAGGCCCGGGCGCTGCTCGACTGTCTGGTGGAATCGCACGACTTCCGAATCGGCATAGGCGTCTATCAGGCCGCCATGAAAGAGATCCTGCGGCACAAATAACGCGGCTGGATGGTCTCCAGGCGCCCGCACACACCGCCGTCGACCGCTCGCGCCAGTCCGTCACGTGGCCGCCGTCCAGCAACGGTGTGATCCATCCGTCCGGACCGGATCAGGAACAGCCCATGGAATTGCCGCAGTTGTAGCACCGGTAGCATGCGCCGTTGCGGACGGTGATGGCGCCGCACTGGTCGCAGGCGGGGGCATCCTCCATGAAGTGCTGGAACTGGGCGTCGATGCGGTTGGCCTTCACGCTGGCGTGACGCGCGGCATCGGACGCCTTCTCCGCGGTGGAGGCGCTGGCCTGCGGGGCGGCAGCGGGGTCGGTCGCCTGGGCGGGGGTGGATGGCGCATCGCGATCCGCCTGTTCGTCCCGCTTGTCCAGGAACGTGTGGCCCATCCACCGGAAGATGTAATCCGTCAGCGACTTCGCGATTGGAATATCCGGATTCTTGGTGAAGCCGCTCGGCTCGAAACGCGAGTGCGCGAACTTCTCGACCAGCGTCTTCACGGGTACGCCGTACTGGAGGCACAGCGAGATGGCCGTTCCGAACGAGTCCATCAGTCCGCCGACGGTGCTGCCTTCCTTGGCCATCGTGATGAACAGTTCGCCCGGCGAGTTGTCGTCGTAGAGCCCGACGGTGAGGTAGCCCTCGTGGCCGGCGATGTCGAACTTGTGGGTGATCGACCGCCGTGTGGCAGGCATGCGCCGGCGGAGGGGCCGCGCCTTGGATCCGTTTCCGCCGGCTGCGGCATGCGCCGCATGGGCGGCCGCCTCGGCCGCGTGCTTGAAGGACTTCTCCTTGCCGCCGCCCTCCTTGCTGGTGTTGAGCGGCTGGCTCCGCTTGCTGCCGTCGCGGTAGATGGCCACCGCCTTCAGTCCCAGTTTCCAGCCGGTCATGTAGGTCTGGGCGATCTCCTCGACCGTCGAGGATTCGGGCATGTTGACCGTCTTCGAGATGGCGCCGGAGAGGAACGGCTGCACCGCGCTCATCATGCGCAGGTGGGCGAGGTGGTGGATCGTGCGCTTGCCGTTCTTCGGCGGGAAGGCGCAGTCGAAGACCGGAAGATCCTCCTCGCGCATTCCCGGCGCGCCCTCGATCGTGTCCTGCTTGTCGATGTGGGCCTTGATCGCATCGACCGCCTCGGCATCGTAGCCGAGCCGGGACAATGCCCGAGGGACCGTCTGGTTGACGATCTTCATCATGCCGCCGCCGGCAAGGGTCTTGTACTTGACCAGGGCGATGTCGGGCTCGATGCCCGTGGTGTCGCAATCCATCATGAAGCCGATCGTTCCGGTCGGGGCCAGCACGGTGACCTGCGAGTTGCGGAACCCGTGGGCCTGGCCGGCGGCCAGCGCGGCCTCGG
>CAYRFK010000289.1:0-5782 GCA_964423465.1 uncultured Verrucomicrobiota bacterium
TGGCGAAAGCGGCCTTCGGCGACCCACTCTTTCATATTACGGTTGCTGGCGGCGATAAAACGCACATCCACCTTAATGGGTTTGGTGCTACCCAGCGGCAAAACTTCCTTTTCTTGCGTTGCGCGCAGCAATTTAACTTGCATGGCGAGCGACATTTCGGTGACTTCGTCGAG
Organism: uncultured Verrucomicrobiota bacterium; assembly: GCA_964423465.1. GTDB lineage: Bacteria > Verrucomicrobiota > Kiritimatiellia > PWTM01 > PWTM01 > VGWF01. The sequence continues at coordinate 174 of CAYRFK010000289.1, forward strand.
AAACAAGCTGCCGCCCTGGGCGGCGACCAGCAAGCCGGTTTTGCCAATTGCGCCGGTAAACGCGCCTTTTGCGTGGCCAAACAATTCATTGGCGAGCAGTTCTTCGTTAAACGCGCCGCAATTCACTGCTAAAAAGGGCGCATCGCCGCGGCCGCTGTGTTCGTGCAGACAACGCGCAAACAGCGCCTTGCCGGTGCCGGATTCGCCGGTGATTAGCACATTGCAGCCGGAAGGAGCGACTTGTCGCGCCATATCGAGCAACTTTTGCATGCCGCCATCCCGGGTGATGACGCGGCTGCGGCCGGTGAAAGCGTCCAGTTGCGCGCGCAAGGCGCGATTTTCCCGTTTCAGGCGGCGCTTTTCCAGCGCTTCTGCCACCGTTTTGCGCACTTCATCGAGACGAAACGGCTTGGCGATATAGTGAAATGCGCCTTCCTTCATCGCTTCGACGGCACTTTCCAACGTCGCGTAGCCGGTTAGCATGATGACTTCGGTGTCGGGGTGTTGCGACTTGCAACGTCGCAGCAACATCATGCCATCGACTTTATCCATTTTCATGTCAGTCAAAACCAAATCGAACGGCTGCGCATCCAGTAATTCCAGCGCGTGTGTACCACTTTGCGTCGCGCTTATCGCGTAGCCTTCTTTACTTAGAACATGCTCTAAATTACGCAAGGCAATTCGTTCATCATCAACCAACAAAATTCGCTCGGTCATCGCGCTAGCCACGCTCCAAAATAATAAACATCACGCTGCCGGCAGCCGAATACGAAACTCCGCGCCCCCTTCTGTCCGGTTAATCACTCCGATACAGCCACTGTGTTCTTCAATGATTTCATGCGTAATGAACAGACCAAGGCCGCTGCCGTGGCCAATAGCTTTGGTGGTAAAAAAGGGGTCGAACACGCGCGCCAACAATGCAGGCGGAATACCGGGCCCGCTATCGGCCAAACTGAGATCGACCACTGCACAGCCAGCACGACATTGGCCGCGATGCGTAGGGAAAAACGCCCCCTTACCGACGATGCCGGCGTGCGCCGAAATGAACAATTCACCGTCAAATTCGCCCATGGCGTCCCAAGCGTTGATGATCAGATTAAGCAACGCTTGTTGCAGACGCGGCCGGTCACCGTTGACGCGCAAATCCGGGTCGATATCGACGCGCACCTCCACCCGTGCCGGGCGTTTCGTTTTCAGAAAACGCAACGTTTCCTCCACCAAGGCGGCCAACGCAACCGGTGCCGGTTTGAATTCGCGGTCGCCGGCGTAATCCAGCAGGGCGCGCACAATGCGCCGCGCACGCAGCGTTTCGGCATCAATATCGTCGATTAATTGCTGGTGAAATGGCGCAGTAACACAATTTTCTTCTTTCAGTATTTGTGCTGATGAAGAAATGTTCGACAGTGGATTATTCAATTCATGTGCGACGCCGGAGAGCAGCGTGCCAAGCGAGGCGAGTTTTTCGGCGCGCAGCAGGGTGTGTTGCCGCTGCTCCAACTCGTCCAGCACATGATTAAACGCTGCCGCCAGCGAGGCGAATTCCCGTTCTGGGCTATCCAATGCCAAGCGGGTCAATTGACCGCTGGCGACTGCTTCCATGCGCGCTTCCATCGCCTGCAATGGCCGCGTCACCTGGCGGGCCAGCAAGACGCCGGTGAGGGCCAACAGCAGGGCAACCACCCCCAATGAAAAGAGTAAATTATGCTGATGAGCGATAAGGGCAGTGTTGAGCGATTGCCGCTCCAAAAGGGCAAGTCGCTCCCCTACGCTGACAACACTTTTACCGAGGGTGCGTGCGCTATGCGCGCGTTTATCGTCATCCGGTGCGCGAGCGTATTCAGCCAATGCAGTGGTATAACGGCGTAAATCATTAATTAGTCGCCGTGAGGTACCAGGGCCGGCAAGGGCATCCAACGCTGCGGCGTCGCGTTGCAACAGGTCTTGGGCACGCGCGGCAAAATGGGCGTGTTCGGCCAGATCATGGGCTTGCCGATAGAGAAAGTGATTTTTTTCAAAGCGACGCATTTCGAGTGTTGCATCAACCAACTCCGCCACTTTGCTGCCTTCCCGCGCCTTATCGGCAATGCGATCCAGCTCAATCAGTGCAACCGCCGACAGGCCAACAATCAAGGTGGCGAGGGCGAGGTAAACAGAAATAATTTTGGCTTGCAGGGAACGCATGACGCGAAGTGTAACAGCGGTGTTGCAATCTGAAACTATCAAAATGCACACGAAAATCCAAACAGCTCGTTATTCAACAGGTTATAAAAAATTTAACAGTTGGCACATTTGCTGCTTTAAGCAACACACTGAAACTGACTGCGATTAAGTTCGCTTCTGCTCATGCAGCGCACGCCGCACCTGACTTATCTTGCTGAACGCATGCAATCCGCCCGCGGTTTGGGCTGGGATTTCAACCCGACCGCGATTAAAACCAGCCACACCACTCCGCGCAGCGCTTTATTGCGTTTTACTTTCGTGCGCAGTATGTTGTTGCGCCTTACCTCGCCGACAACCCCATGAAACGTCGCATCGTCGTCGCATTGCGACCGATCTCCCCAGTGGAACGCCTGCTAAAAGCAGGGGCAGCCCTGTGCCGACGCATGGAGGCAGAACTGGAAGTATTAGCCGATCCGACGCGGCCAGATTGGGGCGACATTGAGTGTCGCCTTGCCACGCTGGAAGCTGAGGCTGTCGTCTGCCACCTTACGCCAGTGAATGGCCTAAATGTTAAGTATGTTGTTGAATATGCACGCCAGCATCCCTGCGTCGCGTCTGTGGTGGTGGGTCGTCCTGCCGCTTGGGCCGGCGAAAGCGGTAGCGATCCATGGAGCAAGTTGGAATGTCCATTAGTCGCTGCGTCCGATCATCCCGATTTACCTGAAGAAAAGTAGCAAACATGCACAAACTCGCCCGTTTCCTTCCCTTCCTGCGTTGGTTTCCTATGCAGGGTGACACCATTAAAGCTGACTTCATGGCTGGCATTACTGTGGCATTGGTGTTGATTCCGCAATCCATGGCTTACGCGCAATTGGCTGGTTTACCGGCCTATTACGGTTTATATGCCGCCTTTTTACCGGTGGCCGTCGCCTCCTTATGGGGGTCTTCCAGTCAACTTGGCACCGGTCCAGTTGCAGTAGTTTCCTTACTGACAGCCTCTAGCCTCGCCGTGCTGGCTGCGCCGGGTTCAGAAGACTTCGTGGCCCTAGCGATCATGCTGGCCTTGCTGGTCGGCGTCATCCAGTTGCTGTTAGGTGCTTTCAAACTGGGCGTTATCGTCAATTTTCTGTCGCATCCGGTCATCGTCGGCTTTACCAATGCGGCGGCGATCATCATTGCGCTGTCGCAGGTCTCGAAATTATTCGGTGTGCCGATGGGGCGCAGCGAACATTTTATTAACGACATCGTTGGCGTATTCGGACAAATCGGCGATACGCATTGGCCGACCCTCGCCATGGGCATCGTGGCCATCGCCATTATGTGGAGCATCAAGAAATTCAAACCGAAGCTGCCCGGCGTGCTGATTGCCGTGGCGCTGACCACCGTTGTCTCCTTCGCTATCGGCTTTGAAAAGAAAGCGACGTTGCCGATTGATGAAGTGGCTGATCCGCAAATTGTTTCCATGCTGATTGACTATGAAGCGGCCGGTAAAGAACTGGCCTCGGTCAGCGCCGATGCGCTGGAAAACGAGGCGGAAGCCAAGAAACTGGAACAGCAAACACCGCGCAACGAACCCTCTATTCTGGCCTCGTATTACCAATCGGATTTACTGCATTCACAAGCGAAAGCATTAGAAGCAAGCAATGCTAACCGGTTGAAAGAATTGCGCAAACTTCGCTTTGAGCGCGTGGTGTTGGCAGACGGCAAAGCAGGCGCATTGCATCGGGTCGGCGCGATTCCTGCCGGCATGCAAACCGATGGCATTGCCTGGCGTATTGGCAAGGTGGCCAAGGGCGAAATCAGTTTGGCAGGTGGCGGCGAAGTGGTCGGCAGTATTCCGGAAGGGTTGCCTAGCATTACCATGCCGCATCTGGATATGAGCAAGCTGAGCATGTTGTTTTCCGCCGCGCTCGTTATTTCCTTGGTTGGTTTCATGGAAGCCATTTCTATTGCCAAAGCCATTGCGGCCAAAACTAAACAACGCATCGACCCGAATCAGGAATTGATCGGCCAGGGTTTATCGAACATTGTCGGCTCGCTGACGCAGGCTTTCCCGGTCTCCGGCTCATTTTCGCGCTCGGCGGTGAATCAAGGGGCGGGAGCCAAAACCGGCATGAGCTCGGTTTACACCGCGATATTTGTATTGATTACGCTGCTGTTTTTAACGCCGCTGCTCTATCACCTGCCGCAGGCGGTGTTGGCGGCAATTATCATCATGGCGGTGATTGGCTTGGTCAATTTTTCCGCGGTAAAGCACGCGTGGGAAGCAAACAAACATGACGGTATTGCTTCGGTGGTGACGTTCATTGCCACGCTGGCATTTGCCCCGCATCTGGACAACGGCATCATGGTCGGCGCTGGCTTAGCCTTAATTCTTTTCCTATTGCGCACGATGAAGCCACGCGTTGCACAACTAGGCCGTTTCAAGGATGGCACCCTGCGTGATATTAGCGTTAATCCCGGCATTCCCACCAGCGAGCATGTGGTGGCGATGCGGTTCGATGGCCAACTCTATTTCGCCAATGTTTCCTACTTTGAAGATACGGTGCTGGGGGCGCTGGCCGATCATCCGGATGCAGCATATTTCCTGGTTGTTGCCGATGGGATTAATCAGTTGGATGCCTCTGGCGAAGAAGTTATTCATCATTTAGTTGACCGCCTACGTGAAATCGGCGTTGAATTGGTCTTTTCCGGCTTGAAAAAGCAAGTGCTTGACGTGATGCGTGCCACCGGTTTGTTCGATGCTATTTCACAACGCAACATCTTCGCGACTGAAGACCAGGCGCTAGCGGCAATTTACGAACGACTGGGCGACAAGGCCGGTGATGATCTGTTCTGCCTGACCAAGCCGCTTGCTTCTTAATTCGTTTATGCACACTTAACGGCAATATCGCCATGGTTTTCTATGGCGCTGTTGCCCGACGTGTCTTTTTAAAATCTGCCCATGCTGCGCACCCTTCTCCTGCTCCCCTTTTTCGGCGCTTTGCTGATTACTTTTCTGCCCGGTCGATATGGCCTTTTGATTCGCCGTGTCGCGCTCGCCGTCACGGCGGTGACGCTGGCGTGGTCGCTTTGGCTGGCGAGTGCGTTCGATCCCTCTGTTGCGGGTATTCAGATTTTTGAAAGCCATGTCTGGAACCCGCGTTTGGGCAGCGCTTTTTCGCTCGGCGTTGATGGCATTTCTTTGCCGCTGGTTTGGCTGGCGACACTGCTGGTATTTATCGCCGTGTTGGCATCCGCCAATATCAAAGAAAAACCAAAGGGCTATTACCTGCTTATTCTGCTGTTGGAAGCGGCCATGCTGGGCGTATTCATGGCGCGTGATTGGTCGCTGTTCTACGTGTTTTGGGAGCTGACGCTGCTGCCACTGTTCTTCCTTATTGATCGCTACGGTGGCAAGAATCGCAGCCGTGCGGCGCTGAATTTCGTGCTCTACACCATGGGCGGCT
>CAYRFK010000290.1:0-5768 GCA_964423465.1 uncultured Verrucomicrobiota bacterium
CCTCGGCTCCCAGGGCCACTGCTTGGTGCGGAAGTCGTGGGCGAAGCCGGCCACGACCTCGCTGTCCAGCGACGTGTTGCTCCATCCCCGGCCGATGTCCGCGACGAGCGTGACCTTGAGCTCGGAGTGCGCGGCCATCCTGTCCGCCAGACGCTGGAAGGCCGGGCCGGCATGGTGGATGGCATAGCCGGCCAGCCAGACCTCGCTCTTGGCGCTCTGGACCAACTCGAAGAGCGCGGCCAAGGTGTCGCGCACGGGCACGCCGGGTAAGTCGGGGCCGGAGACCACCAGGTCCACGATCTCGGAGACCATTGGCGTCTGCGCCCGGGCCGCGACCACGGCGTCGATGAGCAGGGCCGTCTGCTCCGGCGTCATGCCGGCCTGCTTGAGCGCAGTCAGGGAGGCTCGTGCCCCCTGGGCCAGCGCTCCGGCGATCTGACCCAGCGCCGAGTCGGTCACGTGGCCGGTCCGGCGCAGTTCGTCGGCCAGATCGGTCAGGGCCGATGTCGGCAGGGGCAGCAGGCCGTGCGCGCTCATGTCAGCGCCCCGAAGAACTCGGCGCCGCAGTCGGCCAATGTCGGCACCACCAACGACCGGTCCAGGTAGTCGTTGCGCTGCTCGCAGCTGGTCTCGGCGATGAGCAGGCAGCCATGGCACGCGCTGCCCAGCAGGTGCAGTTGCTCGTGGCTCACGGGCCTCTGGTGCGCACAGACGGGGTCGTTGGAGCAGAGGGCGCCCATCTGGAGGGCCCGGCGCATGTGCCGCTTGATCTGCCGCCCCGCCTGCACCAGCCCACCCAACGTGCCCTCGGAGTCGGAGGCGCCGGTGTAGATGAGGATGCCGTACTGGTCCTCGCCTGCGTAGATGCGCTCGCGCAGCGATGACGCCGGGTAACCACATTCCAGCGCGATGCTCGTGATGAGAAGGTGCGACAGGGAGTGGAGCATAACGTAGGCCGGGCCGGGGAAGAGCCGCTTGGTCTGCGGGTGGTCCTTCTTCCAGAGGTCGAAGCCGCCCGACAGCTCCCTGGCACGCTCCAGCACGGCCGGCCGCTGGAACCAGGCGGCGACGTCCTGCGGTCGGAACTGCAGGAAGACGCCCTCGCCCCGGTTCTCGACGGCCGGCAGCCACGAGACGTTCAGCGCCAGCGGCGCCCGGCTTACGTCCAGGTCCAGGTCACCGTTGATGTCGGGCGCCACGGCCTCGAACCGGGTGAACCCCACCTGTGCCACGACCTCCCGCAGGCGGTGCACCAGCACCACGCGCTCCACGGGCGCCATCCAGTCGGCGTTCCACTTGCTCGGGGGCAGGGCCCGGGCGTAGAAGTCGCCGTCCGGCGCATCGGACCCTATCTCCTGTTTGACGGCAGCCAGCGCCACAAACTCATTCGCCTTCACCGACCCGGAGAGCGCCTCGGCGCCGTCCGTCTTGCGCTTGATTGCCTCCAGAATCTCGTCGTCCGAGAAGGGCTCAAGATGCGGCTTCATGTTCGGAATCGTCCGCACCATCTTCAGCATCTCAAGTCCGGTGACGATGCTGAGCCCGCCGTCCCAGGTGGCGTTGACGACCACATCAATCTCCTTGCCGGTCTCCGGAATGGAGATCACCGAGAGGGTCTGCGGGAAGTAGGAGTTGCTGGCGCTTCGGATCAGCAGGCGGCTCGGCTCCGTGCATCGCTCCCTGGAGAAGGCGCCCAGCCATGGTCTGGCGCCGTCGCAGAAACCCAGGGCCCTCAACTCTCGGCGGGCCGCCTGGCTCATGGGCCGCTCTTCGCCGCACTCGCACACAACCCACACGTCGTTGAGGTCGCCGCTGGTGCCCCGCTCCACCATCCAGAGGTCACGGTGGCAGGAGTGGCCCGCTCCGTGCACGAAGGCGGGCCAGTCGATGTCGCCCACGTGTCCCTTGGGGCAGGCGCGCACAAACCGGATGGGCACCACGGTCCTGAGCTTGCCGTCGCGCTCGCGGTACTTGCCGTTCTGGAGCGCATCGGTATGCACCAGCCGGCGCCGCCGGTTATCGTGGTCGCTCGTCCGCTCCGGCTGCACCAGCACCCACTGCGGGAACCGATAGACGGTGATGGCAGGATGGAAGCCGCCCTCTGTGTTCACCGCCGCCGGCGGCTTGCGCAGCTGCAGTTCCGGAACGTCGAGGATAACCCGCAGGAGGCCCACCAGCCTCGGCTCCTCCACCACCGGAATCTGGCCGTACGGGTAACTCCACTGGTCCAGGCCACCGATGATCACGGCGTCGTTCGGGAAGTCCGCCATGGCGCCGGGCCCCATGCCCATGACAACCTGGCTCTGGCGCGTCAGGATGACTGGCATGTTTCGCCTCCATCGTGCGCCAGGTTCTTCACGGTAAACTCCACCGAGGGCTCCACATCGCGCATGGACCGGGCGGCCCGGAACCGGCGTCTGTGCGCTGGCAAGCCAGGCACCTCCGGGTCGAGGAAGTCATAGATCAGACGCTGCGTGCTGCCTGACTCCTCCTTCTGGTATTGCAGGCGCACGTTCTTCTGCTGGAACTCGCTGTTGATCTTCAGCCAGTCGTCCAACAGGCTCTCCGCCTGTATCCGTACCGCCTCCGCCAGGACGATCCCGCCGTCATCCTCGGGTGGGTCCTGGTGGTTGGCGGCGCGCTCGGCCAGCCGGTCGGCGAAGGTGTGCAGCTCCTGCCTCAGCTTCAGGATCTCGCCGGCGCCCAGGGCCGGCGTCATCTCGCTGCGGCCCTGACGGCACATGCCCACCAGCACGGCCGGCAGCGCCCGGTCAAGCGCCCTCGGCGCAAAGGGAGTCACGCTGGTGGGCTCCACCGATCGGTAGAACGACGCATGGTAGGCGCCGAAGCGTTCGTAGTGCGACCGGTCCCGCGGCTTGTTCATGCTGAGCATGGTGACGATCAGGCCGGGCCGGTCCCGGTCGCGGCCCACGCGGCTAGTGGCCTGAATGTACTCGGCGCTGGTCTTGGGCTGGCCCAGCACTACCATGAGGCCCAGCCGGATGATGTCGAGGCCCACCGAGATCATGTTGGTGGCCAGCGCCACGTCCACATGGTTCTTCTCGCGGAACATCCGCTCCAAGCGCTCCTTGGCCTCCGCGACCTCGTTGGTGGTGACGCGGGAGGTGAGCTCCACCGGCTCGTAGTTGGCGCGGCGCTTCGCGAAGAGCTTGTCCTCGGGCTCCAGACGCGCATGCTCGTGGTACTGGCGCAGCCGCGAGACGACCTCGTCCTCGACGATGCGCCTGCTGCCGCCCAGCTCCCGGAGGCTGTTGAAGTAGCCCACCAGCGTCATGTAAGGGTCTACCGGGTTGTTGGGGTTGGCGTCGCCGCCTTCGCGCTCATAGAGGCGCTGGCCGGCCGAGAGCAGGGCCAGGTAGGTGCGCAGCATGGCCACCTTCAGGCTGCGCCCCGGCGCCACGACGCCCAGGTAGAGCCGCGCAGGCGTCTGCTCGCGCTGCTGCGTGATCGAGAAGAACGTGTCCCGGCGGTCGATGCCCGGCGGCGGGAAGATGGTCACGCGGGAGTGCTCAAAGAGGGCCCGGATCTGCTTTTCGGCGCGCCGCACGGTGGCGGTGCTGGCGACGATCTTCGGCCGGACGCGCTTGCCGTCCACCATGCGTGCGCAGAGGTGGTCGATGGCGGCTTCGTAGAGCCCGGCCACGGTGCCGAGAGGCCCTGAGATGAGATGGAGTTCGTCCTGGATGATCAGGTCGGGCGAAGGCAGCGGTCCGGGGAGCCTGGCGCCCTGACCCTGGCAGGCGGCGCCATAGAAGCCCTTGGCATCCCAGCGCTGCACCAGACCGAAGAGCGCCCCGGTGTCGCCGGTCCAGGGCAGTGCGGCGAACTTGTCGACCGTCGCGATCACAAAGGCCGGCAGGCGGCGATAGAGCGGCTCGTCCACCGTCACGATGGGCAGGGGCCGGTCGCCGGAGAACTGGCAGGCCGGGCTGACGCAGTGGACCCGCAGGTCCTCCGGCTTGGTGATGCTTGGCGTCAGCCGAAACGAATCGGGCATGAAGGCGGCGCCGCACCAGGGACAGTTCTGCAGCGGGATGGGGGCCGGGTTCTTCTTGCTGTCGGTCTTGAACCGATAGAGCTTGACGTAGGCCGTGTATTCCTTACCCGGGCCCGCATAGGTCTTGCCGCCCAGACGGTTCGGCGTGGCGCCGCTGCCCACCCAGAGCCCGATCTCAAACGGCCACGCACCCAGCTTGTCGGGGACGGCCTCGCGCTCCAGCTCCAGAGCACAGACCAGTCCGGCTGCCCGGCCCAGCTGGTCCAGCGTGAGCAGGCGCAGCGTGTATCGCATCAGCACGCTCACGCCGGCGTAGAGTGGCGGGTTCTCGCCCCGGTTGCGCAGGCGCCGCAGGACCATCGTGAATGCTGCCAGCCCCAGGTACGCCTCGGTCTTGCCGCCGCCGGTGGGGAAGAAGAGGAGGTCCACCACCTCCCGGTCCAGGTGGAGACGGTTGTTCATCCCCGACAGCGAGACGAGGATGAAGCCAAGCTGGAACGGGCGCCAGGTGGGCGGCGGCACCTTTTCGGGCCGCTTCTTCTGCCGGACGGCTTCGCGCTGCCGGGCCGCCTTCGCCATGGCGCGGTTGGCCGTCTTGAACGCCTCCAGCGCGTCCGGGTCCATGAGGGTCGCAATACCCGCATCGATCCTGTCGGCTGCGCCTCGCGCCTCCTGCAGGAGGTCCCGGGCCGTGGCCGCGTGCTTGGCGTCGAAGCCCTCCGCCTCGGCCGCTCGATCCTCGATCCAGGCCCGGTAGGCCGCTGCCAGGCCGCCGAGACGGGTCTGGGCGTCGTCGGCATCGGTCAGGGCGCCCAGCGCTTCCATCCCGAGCTCCGCCCCGCCGATGGCCGACGGCTCCACGCGCTCCACCTCGGCGTCCGGGATCCAGGTGGTGGCCACCGCGCGGCACAGCCCGTCGCCGCCGACCGTTTGGCGCACGGACACGCCATGACCCACCGCAAACTCGAAGGTATCGCGGTAGTGCAGGGCGGCCACCCGCTCCTCCCACTCGCCGGCCGGGTCGTCCTCGGCATCGCCCCGCAGGTCGTGCCGCGGTACGAATGGCGCGTCGGAGCAGACCTCGAACCCGGTCTGGAAGGCCCATGTGGGGTCCGGCTCCTCGCGGTCGTCCGGGCGCTCGTTCACTAGGAACACGGAGACCGACCGAGTGCCCTGCGGCAGCGACGCCCGCTGAGCCACGGGGCGGGTAACGGCGATGACGGTGAGCCCATCGCCGGCGGCTACGGGCACACGGCAGTGCCCCGAGGCCACCTGCACGACCACGGTCTCGGTTCGCGGCGTGCGCCGCCAGGCCGGCGGCTTCCGTCGGGGCAACACAGGCCCATCGTCGGGTGCCTGGCCGGCCGCTTCGTCACCCTCGCGGGCATAGTCACCCCACGACACCGTCACGCTGAGCTGCTCGGCCTCCGGCGGGATCAGGGCGGTCAGGCCGATGCTCGATGGGAACGGCCCGCGACGCGCCGCAGGCTTCTCGGGCTGGTCGCCGTCATCGGCGGCGCCAAGGTCGCTGCCCGCCTCCATGCCTTCGTCGGCTGCCGCGTCCGACCGCTTCTCGATGGGCGCGCTGGTCGGCACGAGAAACCCAGTCAGGTACCAGCGCGACGGCGGCTCACCAAGCAGCTCCCGCGCGAAGGCGTGGCCGTTGTCCGGCCCCACAAGGTCCAGGCGCAGGGCCTCCACCAGTTCGGCGCGAATCGACTCGGATGTGGCTCCACTCATGCTGCGATCT
>CAYRFK010000291.1:0-5685 GCA_964423465.1 uncultured Verrucomicrobiota bacterium
GCGGCGCGCGCCGACCGGCCGGCGCGCCGGGGCGCCACCTCGATCGCGACAGGCGACGGCTCATGCACGGCGGGCGCGGGGCCGTGAATATGCACGCACAGCCGCCGGGCACCGATCCCGATCTCGTCGCCCGCGAGAAGCACGACCGGCTTCTCCGCCGGCACCTGGAGCCCACGGCCGGCGCGGGTCACCGTCACCCGCGGCGAGCCATCCCGGCGGAACAGGATCAGGCACTCGTCCATCGACACCCACAACTCGCAGGCGGGAGGAACCGGCCCTTTCCAGAGCACCTCGCCGCCCGGCCCGAGCCCGAGCCCCTCTTCGCGGCCCGCCACGGCCGTGCACGCCAGGTAGCGCGGACGCCCCCGCCCCGGTTTCAAGTCCTCGATGCAGATCGCCTTCGGTGTCGGCATGGTCGTCTCCCTTCCTTCCCTCACACTTCCGTCATGTGCCGCGACGTCTGCCGCGGCACCACGTCCTCCGGCGTTTCGATCCCGCGCGCCCGCGCCTCGGCGAGCAGGAAGGCCACGGGCCATTCCAGTGCGGAGACGCGGTCCTCCGCCAGAAGTTCGGACACCACGCGTACGCGCCACGGGCCGCAGGGCGGCACATCGGGGTCCCCGCTGTAGAGCAGGTTCTCCGACCGGCACCCGCCGCCGCAGAGCGTCGCCAGCGCGCAGTCGCGACAGACCGCCAGGTCCGCCGCCCGGTGCGGGTGTCCGCGGATCTCGCGCACCGCCGCCTCGAAGCCGGTCGCCGCGAGGTCGCCCACCTTCTCCTCCATCTTGAAGCAGTTGAAGAGCGCGCCGTCGCTGCGGACATGGACATGGTGGCCCAGCGCGCAGGTGCAGCCTTCGCGCCGGTCGGCGAGCGGACTCGGCGCCGACGCCGGGATCGTTTCGCCGGTCTCGAGCGCAATGCGGTCCAGGGCCGCCTCCAGCGCCGCGCGGCTTCCGAACATGTGCGCGCCGGTCTCGCGGCCGCTGTGGTAGAGAACGCCGAGGCTCATGGGCGTTCCGGGTGGAAGCGCCCGCCGGAGCCGCGGCAACTCACGGACCATCTCGTCCAACTGCGCGGGCACGAGCATCACGTCCAGCGTCGGCCGGCCGCCGAACCGCGCCAGGTTGCGGACGGCCGCCAGCGCGGCATCATGGCGGACGGCGCCGGATATCGCGTCGCATGTGGCCGCGCCCGGCCCGCCGAGACTGATGCGCACCTTCGCGCCGCGCGTCATCAGACCGGCGACGCGGCGCGCGAGGGCCTCGTCCGCCAATGGCACGCCGTTGGTGAAGATCGTCAGGTCGAGACCGAGCGCAAGGATCTCGTCCGCCAGGTTCGCCGCCCACGGTACGATAAACGGCTCGCCGCCGAGCAGCGCGACGCGCGTGCCGGGCCCCAGGGCGGCGGGGATGCGCCGCACGACATCGCGCATTCCGTCGAACGTCACCTCCCGCGCACGGGCGCGGCCGGAGTTCGTGCAGCAGTACTCGCAGGAGAGGTTGCAGGCGTTGGTCAGCTGGATCTGCACGCTGGGGGATTCGGCCTTCGGCCCGCGCGGAGGTCCGAAGAAGCCGTGGCGATCGAGAACGGCCTTCAGCCCCGGGCGCAGCGCCGCCGCATCGTGACCGTTCGAGAGCATCCGCCGCACCGCCGCCGCGTCGCGCGGGGGGATGCGGCAGAAAACGGCGTGGCCCCGCGAGACAAGCAGCCCGCCGCGGGTGAGCGGAAGGATAGTACTGTCCCCAGGGACTTGCACTCGATCGTTCCTCCTGCGGTTGCGGTCGTACCGCCTTCATGCGCAGTCAGGCTGCGCCCGCGGCATTCACAGCACTTCCAGGCCCTATCTTCCCTCGGTCAGCAGGCGGACCACTGCGAGCACAACGTACCGGTGTCGTTCGGGCTTCAGAACACCCGCGATCGCCTCGATCACCGTGGTGTTCGCGGTGAACAGCTTGCCGGGCCGGGCAAAGCTGGTCCTCTGAAGAGATCCCCCGGCGAAATCCGCGTCTTCCAAGGATACGGCCGTGGCATCAGCATACGGGTTGCTTGTGACTTGGCAGAGCACCCAGTCCCCTCGACCCGCATCGGCCAGCACGAGTGCGGGACGCAGCTTGGCGAAGGTCAGGTCAGAGAACGGAAAGCGGACAAGAACTACCGCCCGGACTGAAGGTGCGACCATGCCGCATCCTCCTCCGGACGATCCCAATCCTTGGCCAGTGCCGGCTCGCTCAGGAGGGTGCCCCCTGTCACTGCAGGATCCTCCATGATGGTCACGATCGCACGGCAGGGATGATCGAGCCGGACCGGCTTGCTCAGGCGCACGGCACCGTCCTTATCAACAATCGCTTCAATCGATGTCAGCATAGCCGTATTCCACGTACGTGAATAATGCTACTTCCTTGGACCGCGCAATGCAATTCCGGGCGCGGTCTTCGACGGCGCCGCCGCCGGCTTTCGGATCACGACCGGCACGTCGTTGGTCTGCCGCGCACCGGGCGTGCTGCGGCCATCGTCGACCCACTTCTGCAGCAGCGCGGACAGTTCCGCAGTCTTCTCCGGGTTCGCGGCAGCGAGGTCCGTGGTCTCGCCAAGGTCGTCCGCCAGGTTGAAGAGCTGGCCGGGCGCCGCGGCGCCCGCGGGGCCGGAAATGAGCTTCCATGCGCCCTTGCGAACCGCGAAGGCACCGGCCGCCGAGGCGCTGACGGCGCCCTCGCGGACCGGCGCCTCGCCGCCGCGGAGGAGCGGCATCAGGCTGACGCTGTCCTCTGCGGCCGTCTCCGGCAGCTTCGCACCGAGCGCGTCGGAAAAGGTCGCGATGATGTCGGCCTGGTGGACAAGCTGGCCGCAGACGCTTCCGGGTTTCGCCACGCCGGGCCAGCGGACGACGAACGGGACGCGGTGCCCACCCTCCCACGCGTCGGTCTTGTGTCCGCGCAACGGCCCGCTCGGGAAGTGGCCCTTCGCCTGAAGTTCCGGGAAGCCGACCAGCGTCGCGCAGCCATTGTCGCTCGTGAACACGACGACGGTGCGGTCCGCCGCGCCGGACTTCGCGATCGTATCGAGCACCCGGCCGACCGTCGCGTCGACTTCCATGACGAAGTCGCCGTAGCTGTTCAGTCCGCTCTTCCCCTTCCACTCCTGGTTGACGGCGATCGGCGTGTGCGGCGCGGTCAGCGGCATGTAGAGGAAGAACGGCTTCCCGGTCTTCGTCCCGCGCTCGATGAACGCGCAGGCGCGGTCGGCGAGGGTTGGCAGGATCTTCTCGAGCTGCCACCCCGGCAGCGCCGGCCCCTGCAGGCTTGCGAGATGGTTCTGGAACTTCTCTCTCGGCAGGAATTCCGACGGGATCCCGACAGTGCGCTCGTTCTCGATGAAGCAGTACGGCGGCCAGTTGGGCACGTCGGTGCCGAAGTACTCGTCGAACCCGCGCGAGGTCGGCCCGCCGGCGAAGGGTCTGGAGAACACCTCGCGCCACGCCTCGCGGTGGGCGTCGGTGACCTCCGGCGCCGTCCCGCCCTTCCCACTGAAGAGCTTCTCCTGCCCTTCCGGAACGCCCCAGTCGCGACCGAGGTGCCACTTGCCGATGCAGGCCGTCGCGTAGCCCTGCTGCTTGAGCATGCCGGCGATGGTGAGACGGTCCGGCGCGATCAGCGGGTCGCCGAAGACGTTGACGATTCCGCGCTGGAGCCGCGTGCGCCAGTGATAGCGGCCGGTCAGAAGCGCATAGCGCGAGGGCGAACAGACGCCGGAGCTCGAGTGCGCGTCGGTGAAGCGCATGCCCTCGGCGGCCAAGCCGTCCATCCGGGGTGTCGGAATCTTGCCCCGCTCCGGGTTGTTGCAGTGCATGTCCCCGTAGCCAAGATCATCGGCCAGGATGACGACAATGTTGGGGGCCTGCGCGCCGACCGCACTGACGACCGCGGCCGCCACCCACGCTGCCGCCAGAAAGGAAATCCCCGTGCTCGTATTCATGATGCAGCCTTCTTCCCGCGCGGTTTCTTCTCCTTCGGCGGCGGTGCATCCTTGAGGGCCTGCTCGCGGAACTCTGCCGCCAGGGCCTCCCAGCGCGCGGCCATCTCGCGGACGCGGTCCGGATGCTTGCCGGCGAGATTCGTGGTCTCGGCACGGTCGGCGGCGAGGTTGAACAGTTCCCACTCCGCATTCTTGAGCGAGACGATCTTCCAGTCGCCGGCGCGCAGCGCGCGATGGCCTTCGTGACACCACCAGAGTTCGTCGTGGAGCGGCTTTCCGTCGGCCTTGAAGACCGGCACGAGGCTGCGCCCCGGCCGCGCGGGCGCGGGCTTGCCGCCCCACTCCGGCGGAGGCGTCCCGCCGGCGAGTTCGAGGACCGTCGGCGCGATGTCGACAAGATGCGCGGGCGTGTGGCGCAGTTCGCCGCGCGCCGCGATGCCGGCAGGCCAGTGGGCGATCAGCGGCGTCGAGATGCCGCCTTCGTGAACCCACGTTTTGTGGCGGCGGAGCGGCGTGTTCGCCGCGCCGGAGAAGCCGGGGCCGAGGCACAGGTAGGTCTCGGCCGAGCCCGGGGGCGCCTTGGGATCGTGCCCGCCGCCGCGGACCATGATCTCGGCGCTGGCGCCGTTGTCGGAGGCGAAGAAGATCAGCGTGTTGTCCCACGCACCCATCGCGCGGACCTGGTCGAACACGCGGCCGATCTCGCGGTCCATGCGGTCGATCATCGAGGCATGGATGGACATCTTGGTCGCCTGAAACGCGCGCTGCTCCGCCGTGAGATCGGGCCAGGGCAGCGGACGGTTCACCTCGCCCGCGCCGAGCTTCGCGAGCGCATCGGGAAAGTCGTAGGGCGGGCCGACGTCGCGCTGGATCGGCGCGAGCGGCGTGGTGACGAGACCCATCTCCTTCATCCGCGCGTAGCGGGCTTCGCGCATCGCGTCCCAGCCTGCCGTGTAGCGGCCGCTGTACCTCGCAATGTCCTCCTGCGGGGCGTGGAGCGGGAAGTGCGGGGCGATGAAGGCGAGGTACTCGAAGAACGGCTCACCCGAGTGCTTCTCCGCGTGCGCCTTGAGGCAGCGCACGGCGTGGTCCGCCGCGCCGGCCGTCACGTAGAAGCCGTCGCGGTCGGCCAGCGACACGCCGTCCTCCGACACGCCCGACGCCTTGAAGTAGGCATTCTGTCCGCCCTCGATCTGGTAGGAGTGCTCGAACCCGTTCTTCATCGGCTCGCCGTCGATATGCCACTTGCCGGAGTGATAGGAACGGTAGCCAAGGGGCTTGAGCATGTCCGACAGCAGCGGCGCCCACGCCGGCCGGACGCCCTGTCCGCCGCCGGGCACGCCGGGCATCGCATCGCGGCGGATCTGCTGCGCGTAGTAGCCGGTCATCAGGGCCCCGCGCGACGGCCAGCAGCGCGCCGTGTTGTAGAACTGCGTGAACCGCAGCCCATTCTTTGCAAGACTGTCGAGGTTCGGGGTCGCAATCTCCCCGCCGTAGCAACCGGCGTCGGAAAACCCCATGTCATCGGCCAGAATGAAGATCACGTTCGGTTTCGGCGCGGCGGTCGCCGCACCGGCGAGGAGGGACAGCGTCAGGGTCAGACTCGTCAGCTTCATCATGCACCTCGATCCCGGTCGACCCCGTCACGCGGCCGATCCGTGGAGGTGAAGCATAGGCACGGGAACACGAAAGGCAATCCCGCAGGCGGATTCA
>CAYRFK010000292.1:0-5675 GCA_964423465.1 uncultured Verrucomicrobiota bacterium
TGGTCGCTGACGCTGTGGGAGTTCTCGCCGATGTCGATCACCATGCGGTTGTCGACGCGGATCGTGAGCGCGTGCTTCCCGGGCGCCAGCAGGCCGAGGTCGTAGTCGTGCGGCGTGGCGAGGGCGTTGTTCGTGCCGATGCAGCGGCCGTCGATCCAGACGCGCGTCTCCCAGTGCGGCCGCTCGAGCGACAGCACGGTGCGCCGCCCCTTCCAGTCCGCCGGGATCTCGATGTCGCGTTGGTACCATGCGGCGCCCGCGTAGTAGGTCTCCGGCTGGAGCCAGAAGGGCACCTTGACGTTGCCGGGCTTGCGGTAGGGTTCGTACTCCGCGTCGGTGAAGTAGGACTTATCGACGATGCCGCCGATCCACTTCGTGTCGACCGTCACCGGGTAGCCGATGCGCTGCACCGCCAGCGAGCCGGGCAGGACCGCCGTGCTGTCCAGTTCCCTCGTGAACCACGACTCCGCGACACCGCTGTCACCGCAGTCGAGCGCGAACCGCCACGTGCCGGCGAGGTCGAGTATGTCCTGCGCCGGACAGGATGCGGTGGCGGAAAGCAAGCCCAACGCCAAAACGGCTGCTCGTGTCTTCACACTCATTTCCTCCCATTCCGATGGGCGGCGAACTAGCCGCCGATCTCGACCAGCGATTCACCACAGGCAATCATCGCAAGCGCCTTGGAAAGCGAGCCGGACAGGATCCTTCGCAACTCGGCATTGCTCGTATTGCCGCACGTCAGCCAGACAATGCAAGGTGGTGGTCCCATCCGCTCGACCATTTGGGCGAAGTCGGCGTCCTTGGTCAATACGATGGCGCCGGCCTCCCGGGCTGCCAGGAAGATGGCCAGATCTTTGGCCCCCTGTAGACCCATGTCGCGGACGGATCGCGCAGGATGCCCGAATGATAAGGCGATCCATGAGGCGATGGCGGGTGAGAGATGGGCATCCACCCAGATCATGCCGGCAGCAACACCGGATGATTCAGCTTTCGGCTCGCGTACTGCAGGCATGCCTGGACGTCCTGCAAGTCAAGGTCCGGGAGTTCTTCCAAGACCTTCTCGGGACTCAGCCCGGCGGCAAGAAGATCCAGCACGTCCACGACACGGATCCGCAGCCCGCGAACGCACGGCCGCCCGCCGCACTGGTCGGGATCTATGGTGATTCGGTCCATGGCGGCAGTCTACGCCTGCTATTCGGGGGTTGCACGTCGTGATTTCGCGTCACTCGAAGTCGTAGACCAGCACCCGGATCCAGTGCTTCGAGCAGTTCTTCACGAACTTCAGATGGATCGGGTCGGTCTGGTAGGAGTCCTGGTCGGCCTTGGAGTCGAAGACGACGGTCAGGCCGCAGTCGTAGGTGCGGTCGATCACCGGGCGGTCGGTGTCGGCGGGCTTCCCGACGTGGCCCTGGCGGATGGTTTTGATTGAGAGGAGGGACTTGACCCCCGCATCGAAGGCCTTGCGGTCGGCGGCGGAGATTCCCTTCCTCAGCCAGAAGAACACGGTATGGACGAACATGTCATTTCCTCGCTTTCATTTCTTTCGATCAGGACGGTGGACGGGACAGGATAACAGGATCGATAGGATGGATGGACAGAGAAATCCCATCGGCTCATGAAGCGGCGTCTTCATCCTGTCCATCCTGTGATCCCGTCGCACGCTCCGGTCAGCGACGTGCCGCGGGCTCGAGCCGCACGAAGCTGACTCCATGGCGCGGGACGTCGGCCTTCCACTGGCCGTCGGCCGTTCCGGCGTCGGCGCAGCGCCAGACGTCGCGGACGCGGCGTGGGCCCTCAATCCCGAGTTCGCTCCACGAGACCGCGATCGTCTGCCGTCCGCGTCCGAGCGCGAAAAGGCCGACCGCCAGCGAGCCGTCCTCGAGCGGCTTGGCGAGCACGAATTCGGTGTCGGTCTGCCGGACGATCCGAGCCTGCTTGCCGAGCACGTCCTGGTTGACCTCGATCACCTCGGGGTTGCACAGCACGTTCACCGTGAAGGCGTCGAGCTTCGACATGTCGCCGCTGAAGAAGAGCGGGGCGGCCAGCAGGCTCCACATCGACATGTACGAGTAGGTCTCGTTCGGCGTCAGCGGCGCCTTCTCCGGCTCGCGCAGGCCGCGGGCGTTGCCGTACCAGCCGATCAGGATGTAGTCGGGGTCGTTCCACGCCCCGGGCCGGGCGAACTCGTGCAGCTTCGCGGTCCGCATGCCGATCGCGTAAAACCCGGGCAGCCGCGAGGCCTTCTCGAGACCGAGGTCGCCGGTCGTGCGCCACGCGTGGCCGCCGATTTCCGCGCCCCACGTCCACACGTCGCCCATGCCGTACTGGCAGAGGTTGAACACGATGTCGCGGTCCTGCTGTTTCAGGAGCTCGCCCATCTTGCGATAGGGGTACTGGTAGCCCACGAGCGTCGGCGGGCCCTTGCCCCACGCAGGGATCGCGGGATCCTCGGGGCTGCCGGCGGCGGCGATGCGGCCGTAGCTGCACCAGTCGTACTTGAGGAAGTCGTAGCCCCAGTCGGCGAAGGTCTTCGCATCCTGCGCCTCGTAGCCGAGGGCGCCGCCGAAGCCGGCGCAGGTCTTCGGCCCGGGCGATGTGTAGAGGCCGGCCTTGAGGCCCTTGGCGTGGATGAAGTCCGCGAGCCCCTTCATGTCGGGGAAGTACGCGTTGGGCTGGATGCTGCCGTCCGCCTTGCGCTCCGGCCCGACGCGCTTCGGGTCGGGCTGGTACTTGCCGGTCGCGGCGGCGTTCATCCAGCAATCGTCGACGTTGACGTATTGGTAGCCGTGGTCGGCCATGCCGCTGGAGATCATCACATCGGCCGCCTCGCGCATCGTCGCATCGGTGATGCGGTTGTAGTGCGTGTACCAGTGGTTCCAGCCCATCGGCGGCGTGAGCGCGAGCGTGTCGCCGGCGACGATCGTGAAGGCCCGCGTTGCCGTCCCGTGTGCGTTGCGGGCTGTGAACGTCACCTTGTGGTCGCCGCGCGGCGGGGTTGTGCCGCGGATGACGCCGCTTTGCGGATCGAGGTCGAGGCCGGCGGGCAGGCCCCCGGCGGCGAAGACCATCGGGCGCTCGCCGGTGGCGGGGATGCGGTACAGGAAGGGATGGCCGGGCCGGGCGCCGTAGGTCTTCGGTCCGTGGATGCGCGGCGACTTCGGCGCGGGCGGGGTCAGCAGCACCGCCTCCTCCTCCGGCACCGCGGGCTCCGCGACGGCCTTCGGCGGGGCGCCGGAGAAATCGATCTCCGCGGCAGCCCAGTCGGCATGGTCATGGCTGCGCCCGTTGCCAGCATCTTCCACCTCGAGGATGAGCTGCTTCACGCCGGCGAGGGGGACGCGAACAGACTTCGCCGGATCGCCGGGCTTCAGCGCGCCGCTGCGCCAGACCTCGGCCTCGCCCGCGATCACGACGAACTCAACCGAGCCGGGCTGATGGGGCGTCACCTGGTCGTCGATGCCGACCTCCGCGCGGAACTCGGTCGCCTTCCCGTCGAGCGCGAGCACCCACTGGCTCGGCGCATGCGTGCCGATGCCGCGGTCGTAGACCCTGCCGCCGATCGACAACGGATTCGTCGTCACCGCCCGGTTGGCCAGCGCCGCGCCCCATCCGCTCGACATGAGCTTCAGGTCGAGCGTCTCCAGCGACACCGTGCCCGCCACGGCCGGCTGGAGGATGGCTCCGCCGATCATCATGCAGACCCACATCGATTTCATGACCTCTCCCTTTGTCGATGGCCCAGGCAAGGGCGCCCGCCGGCCTTGTGCCGGCGGGGCCGGACATCTTCGCGTCCCGCGACACAAGGTCGCGGGGGCGCCTCCGCCGCTCGCCGCGGACCGCGGCACTCCACCTTCCGCTTCGCGTCCTTTGCGTCTTCGTGTTGTTCTTCCCGCTCACCAGAACACCGCATAGAACACCGCAACGCCCGCGAGAACCGCGGCGCCGGCCCATTTCACGGCCGGGGCGGTGGTCACGTCGAGATCTGCGCGCACCGGCAGAAGCTTCGGTTCGGCGCGCGGGAACCACAGGGTGATCAGGCCCATGATGAAGAGCACGAGCTGGAAGACGATCGCCACGTGGATGAGGAAATGCAGGTCCTTGGCCAGGAACTGGAGGAGGCCGTAGAGGACGGGCCCCGAGAGCATGCCCGCGACGCCGGCCGCGCCGGGGGCGGTGGGGACGAGGATGCCGAAGAGGAAGACCGCGACCACGCCGGGCCAGATGTAGCCCTGGAACTGCTGGATGAAGTTGAAGACGCCGCCGAACTTCGGGTCGTCCAGCATCGGCGCCAGCAGACAGGCGATGACGACGAAGAGGACAGTCAGGACGCGCCCGAGCCCCACGAGCCGCTTCTGCGACGCGTTGCGGTCGATGAGGCGGTGGTAGATGTCCATCGTCGAGATCGTCGCCGCCGAGTTGAGCATCGAGGCCAGCGAGCTGATCACGGCGCCCGCGATCGCGGCGAACATGAAGCCGCGCACCCCGGCGGGGACCAGGTTTCGGATCAGGGTGGGGAAGGCCTCGTCCGGCTTGCCCATCTCGGCGCCGTAAAGCTGCTGCGCCATCATGCCGGGCATGACGATGGCGAAGGGGACGATCAGCCACAGGGCGCCGGCGAGGATGACGCCGAGCTGGCCGTCGCGCAGCGTCTTCGCGGCGAGGTTGCGCTGGACGATGAACTGGTTGAGGCCGCAGTAGTAGATCTCGACGATCCACATGCCGCCCAGCACCCCGATCCACGGCAGGTCCTTGTGGTCCGCCGGGAGGATCATGTGCAGCTTCGCCTCGTTCGCCACGGAGAAGGCGTCCCAGCCGCCGACCGCCCGGAGGCCGAGCAGGAAGATCAGGATGCCGCCGATCAGCAGCGCGCCGCCCTGGAAAAGGTCCGCCCACGCGACCGCCTTGAGCCCGCCCCAGGCGGTATAGGCGACCGCGATGAGGCCGATCATCCAGATGCCCTTCGCCAGCGGTATGCCGAAGATCGTCTGGAGCGTTAGCCCGCCGGAATAGAGCACCGCGGTCAGCATCACGGCGACGTAGATGACCACCGTGATCGCCGCCATGATGGAG
The DNA here is from genome assembly GCA_964423465.1 of uncultured Verrucomicrobiota bacterium. Classification (GTDB taxonomy): domain Bacteria; phylum Verrucomicrobiota; class Kiritimatiellia; order PWTM01; family PWTM01; genus VGWF01. The sequence goes on from CAYRFK010000292.1 coordinate 5,071, forward strand.
CGCGTCGCCGCGTTGTAGCGGTACTCGAGGAACTCCGGCATCGTGTAGATGCCCGCCTTCAGAAAGCGCGGCAGCAGCGTGAAGGCGATCAGCACGACCGCGACCGAGCCGAGGAGCTGCCAGTTGCTGACAGCCAGCCCCACGCCCCCCGCGCCTTGGCCGGCCATGCCGACGAACTGCTCGGTGGAGATGTTCGCGGCGACGATCGAGATGCCGATGATCCACCACGGCAGGCTGCGGCCGGCGAGGAAGTAGTCCTCACTGCTGCTCTCGCGGCGGCTCTTCCAAAGGCTCACGCCGAAGATCAGAGCGTAGAAGCCGACGAACACGGCGATGTCGAACCAACCCAGTTTCATCCGCACCCCCCCCGCGCGGTCCCGGCCGCGCCGCGCGCCCTTTATGCTCCCCGACGGCCGGCTTGTCCATCGCGGACGGGGGGCCCCAAAACATCGGCTAAGCATGCCGTACGCGAGCAAGACCCGTCGGGAGTACACATGGATGCGGCCGCGACAGCGCGGCCCTCCAGAACCTGTCCCATAGAGATACGAGAGGACGGGTCTGGCGGGCGCCGCTCCGTCGGCGCCGTTCGGGAGGCCCTCGAAGCG
>CAYRFK010000293.1:0-5661 GCA_964423465.1 uncultured Verrucomicrobiota bacterium
TCAAGCCGGGTGATATGTTGCCATTCACTGGCGCCAGTGACGGCTCACGCTCCGCTCATTCCTCTTCTGTTCAGCGTTCGCGCAACATCCATCGCAGCGTATTCGCCGGAGCGCATTCCGAACCGGATGATCGTGCAGGGCGCCATATTGTAGACTTGCACGTCTGATTTGCAGGCCCGGCTCCAGGTGCCGCTCCTCTAACGCAGCCGCGGTCTACGCCGGGACAAGAAGGCTGCCAGGCCGACATCACCCTGACGTGCGACGAGTCATCAGATCGAGAAACTCGGCCGGGGCCAGAACGCGTACGCCGGCGCGGGAGCGGGCGGGGAAATGGCGGAGGTTGCCGGTGACGAGGCCGTCGGCGCCGGAGGCAAGGGCGACCTCCAGGAAGGCACCGACGTCAGGATCGGGCAGGGACACGGGCAGAGCCGCACCGGCGTGCATCTCGGCGACACCTGCGATGTAGTCGAGGACCTGGCCAGCCCGGGCGGGATCGATCGAGAGCTCGGGGCGCCGCAGTACGTCCTCGTATTCGACAAGGATCCGCGCATCGGCGCACAGGCCGACACGGCCCGCCAGAACCAAGCCGAGGATCCGACCGCACGTGCCGTACGGATTCAGCAGGGCGGATACGAGGACGTTGGTGTCCAGGACGATTCTCACGGGGTCGTCGTCCGCCGCGCCCGTCGGGACTTGGAGATCACCGCATCAATGTCCTTCATCGAGAGACGGCTCGTGCCCCTGCGCACCGACGCCTGCTGAATCGCCGCGACGGCCCGGTTGGCCCGGATCCGCCGCCAGTCCGCCAGGGACTCCTCCACGTTGCCCTCGTCCACCGGCGTGAGCACCGCCACCGGCCGCCCGTTGCTGGTCACCACCATCTCGCCCACGTCGGGCAGCTCGCGCCACACGGTCGCCGAGTTGCCCCGCAGATCCCGCACACTGAGAAACTTCATGTTGCGCCTCGCATGTCACTCAATAGTGTACACGAATGTCACCCACCGGCAACCGTCTTGTACTGCGGAGCCGGCGCCTCTTTCCCCCTGACCCTGACCCCTCCCTCATGTCTTGCCGACGCGCACCGATGATGCCGCGGAGACCGACTCCATCGTAGGTGTGCAGATCCGGTGTGCAGATCCGGCAGTGCAAGCCGTGGCGGTTTTCTGTCAGAGAATCGGCCGCGGTTTTCTCCCTTTCGCAAGTATGACTCATCAGATCATGCGCGGCCGGGAGGATGGATGCTCCGTGGGCGAAACGTTCGGGCTCGCGGTAGCTCGCCCCTCCATGAGCGGAGCCCAAGGGGCGGGGGCGGGATGTCCAAGCCTTGGAACCCTGCGGTCGCGGGGGTTTCAAGGAGTGGACAACATCCAATATCCAACACCCAACAACCAACTTCCAACACAGAACCGGAGCCCACCCTCCACCCTCCACCCTCAACCTTCAACCGTCCACCGTCCTCCGTTCGCCATCCACCCGGTTCGCGGCACTCGCCCCTCGTCCCTCGCCCCTTCGTCCGCTACGTCTCGCGCAGGGCGTGGGCGATGGGGATGCGGGCGGCACGGAGGGCGGGGAAGAGGCCGCCGATGAGGCCGATGAGGATGGCGTAGGCGCCGCCCTGCGCGAGGAGGGCGGGGGAGACGTCGAAGGCGAAGGCAACCTGGCTGAAGCTCTGCCAGTTGAGGGTGGCGGCGCGGAAGCCGTCGAAGACGCCGTAGGCGACGGCCGCGCCGGCGAGGCCGCCGAGGGAGGCGAGGAAGAGCGATTCGACCATGATCGAGATGACCACCGGGCCGCTGCCGAAGCCGAGGGCGCGCAGGGTTGCGATCTCGCGGGTGCGCGCGGCGACGGCGGAGTACATGGTGTTTAGCGCGCCGAAGACCGCGCCGATGCCCATCAGCGCCGCGATCAGGGTACCGAGGCCGGTGATCAGGTTGGTGAAGGTACGCGACTGTCCGGCGTAGTAGTCCTGCAGCCTCATCGCCTTGACGGTCAGCCGCGGGTCGGCCAGAAGCGCGTCGTGGAATACGTCGAAGGCCTCCGGCGACTCCAGCTTCACGCGGACCGTCTGGAAACTGCTGCCGCGGTTGTAGGCGGACTGCAGCACCACCGCGTCGGTCCAGATCTCGGATTCCGCCAGCCCGCCGTCCGCGGTGAAAAGGCCGACGACCTTCCAGCGGTTGCGGCCAACCTTGACTTCGGCGCCGAGGTCGAGCCCGGCGAACTCGTGCGCGGCGCCGACGCCGACGATGACCTCGTTGCAGCCGGGCGTGAAGCGGCGGCCCTCGACGATGCGAACGGTGTCGTGCACCTCGAACGCGTTCGCGCCGAGCCCGCGCAACGGGACGTTGGCGTCCAGCCCGCTCGTCCGGCGGGGCAGGTTGATGACGACGAAGAGCTCACGGCAGGCGAGGGCGCCGGAGGTGGAGCGCGCGATGCCCGGTGCATCGTCGATGACCCGCATGCCGGTGCCGAACAGGACGCTCATCATCTCGGTGTCCGATCCGGCGCGCAGGACGATGGCCGACGACGGGTCGCCGGAGGCGGCCATGACGCGCTGGAAGCCCTGCGCGATCGAAAGGACGGCCACGAAGACGGCGACGACGCCCGCGATCCCGAAGACGGCGGCCGCCGAGGCGCCCTTGCGCTCGACGATCGTCTCGAGGCTCAGCCTTGTGACCGAGCCGACCTGCGAGAGCCAGTTGGAAATCCCCGTCATCCTTCTTCCGTCTTCCGTTTTCCGTCTTCCGTGCGGGCGAAGCCCGCCTGCCCGCTAGGTCCTCCGCAGCGCGTCCGCCACGCGCAGCCGCATCGCGTACAGCGCCGGCATCAGCCCCGCCACGGCGCCCAGGGCGAGGGCGAAGCCCAGGCCGGCGAGCACGTCCGCGGCGGGGAAATGGAACGTCGGCATCGCGCCGCGGGTGGGGTCGCCGGCCGCGATCAGGGCGGAGGCGACGATCAGCCCGGCCGCGCCGCCGAGGCCGGAGAGAAGGCACGACTCGCCGAGGACGAGGGCGAGCACGCCGCCGTTGGTGAAGCCGAGGGCCTTGAGGAGACCCAGTTCGCCGGTGCGCTCGCGCACGGACTGCGCCATCGTGTTGCCGGCGACGAGCAGGATGGTGAAGAAGACGGCGCCGAGGACCGCGACGAGGATCGTCGAGACGTCGCCGATCTGGCGGGCCCATCCGCGGAGGAAGGCGTTCTCGGTCTCCGCTTTGGTCTCAGCCGAGGCGTTCGCGAACTCGTCGTCGATCCGCTGCGCGACGGCGGTGGCGTCGTCCGGGTTTCTCACGCGGACGATGTACCAGCCGACGAGCCCCTTGCCGAAGAGGCGGGCCTCGTCGAGGTAGTCGTAGCGGAAGAAGAAGCCGGTCGTGTCGGTCTCCGGTTCGGCGCCGTCGAAGATGCCGACGAGGTCGAACTCCCAGGCGATGTCGCCGTTCATCTTGCGCCAGACCGTGGCCTGGATCGGGATGCGGTCGCCGACCTTCCAGCCGTACTTGTCCGCGGTCTTCCGTCCGACGATCGCCCCGGTGCGGGTGGCGATCCATGCCTGCCGGCGGTCCTCCGGCATCCGGTACTCCGGGTACATGGCGAGAAAGGGCTCCGGCTCGACCGCCATCTGTGGAAAAAAATTGCCCGGCTCTCGGTAGATGCCTCCGAACCAGGATGAATGGATCGCGAGGGCCACGCCGGGGATCCGCTCAATGCGGACCTTGTAGCTGACGGGCAGAGGCTGGGTGATGGAGACGCGGTGGCGGACCATCAGGCGGTCGGCCCCGGCCACGCTGGCGCCCTGGCCCATCGCGCGGCCGATGGCGGAGAGGTAGCCGAATAGGATGAAGGCGACGAGGATGCAGAGGAGCGTCAGGGAGGTGCGGAGTTTCCTGCGCCGGAGGCTGGCCCAGATGAGGGGGAGGAACTTCATGGGGCGGATGCGGGGCGGTCGGAGTTCATGGCGGCGCCTCGTCGCCGAGCCGTCCCTTGTCGAGATGGACCACGCGCGTGGCGCGGGCCGAGGCGTGGGGGTCGTGGGTCACCATGATGATGGTCTTGCCGTGCTCGCGGTTGAGCGACTGGAGAAGGTCGAGGATCTCGTCGCCGGACTTGCGGTCGAGGTCGCCGGTCGGCTCGTCGCAGAGAAGGAGCGTGGGATCGGTGACGATGGCGCGGGCGATGCCGACGCGCTGCTGCTCGCCGCCGGAGAGCTGCCGGGGAAAGTGCTTCGCGCGGTGGGTGAGGCCGACGACCTTGAGGGCGACGGCGACATGCCGCCGCCGCTGCGCACGGCTCAGCGGCGAGAGGAGCAGCGGCAGTTCGACATTGCGCTCCGCCGTCAGGACCGGCAGGAGGTTGTAGAACTGGAAGACGAGGCCGACGTGCCGCGCGCGCCAGGCGGCCAGCTGCCGGTCCGAGAGCCGGTCCACCCGCCGGCCATCGATGACGACGGACCCGCGCGTGGGCCGGTCGAGCCCGCCGAGGATGTTGAGCAGCGTGCTCTTGCCCGAGCCGGAGGGCCCCATGAGAGCAAGGAACTCGCCGCGCGGGATGGTGAGGTGGAGGTTCTGCAGTACGTGAATGACCTCCGTGCCGCGGCGGAAGGTCTTCTCCACGTCCTCCACGAGGACGATGGATTCGACGGGCGGTGCTGTCGGCGCGGGATTCATGCGGGTGGGGGACGGCGGTTCACGGCGCGGCCTCGCGGACGCGGCCGCCCTCCGCCAGAGTGGCCGGGCCGTCGACGACGACCCGTTCGCCGGCCTTCAAGCCGTCGCTGACCGCAACTTCGCCGGCCTTGGTTTCGCCCACGGTGAGGGTGCGGAGCGCCACGCGGCCATCGGCGACCACCCACGCGGTGGCGCGGCCGTTCTCGCGGCGGACCGCTGTCTCGGGAACCGTCACGCCGCCCGTGGAGGCGGCCGCGTCCGGATCGCCTTGGAACGCCACCTTCACGCCCATGTCCGGCAGGATGCGCGGATCGAGCCCGTCGAACTTCACCCGCACCTTGACGGTCGACTTCTGGCGGTCGGCGGTCGGGATGATCGCGAGAACCTTGCAGGGGAGGGTCCAGTCGGGATAGGCGTCCAGCGTGGCGTCGACCGGTTGGCCGGGGCGGACGCGGACGAGGTAGCTTTCGTTGACATCGACCTCGATTTCCAGCGAGTCCATGTCGACGATGGTGCCGATGCCGGTGCGCGTGAAGCCGCCGCCGGCGGAGACGGGGGAGATCATCTCACCGGGTTGGGCGTTCTTTGAGACGGCGATGCCGGAGAACGGTGCGCGGATGATGGTGTCGTCCATCTGCTGCGTCCAGACGGCCACCTGCTTCTCGGCAACGACCACCTGCGATTCCTGCTGGACGAGGCGAGCCTCGAGGGAGCGGGCGGCGGCGCGCGCCCGGTCGAGATCCGACGCGGTGGCGAGCTCGGAGGCTGCAAGTTGCTCGATGCGCTTGAGGTCCGCATGCGCCTCATCGAGCCGGACGCGGGTCTCCCCAAGGGCGGCCTTCACGGCGGCGAGTTCGGATTCGGCGAGGTTGAGATTTGCGCGGACGTTCGCGTCGTCGAGACGGGCGAGAATCTGGCCCTCCGTGACTTTCATGCCCTCCTCGACGACGATCTCGACGACCTTGCCGGTGATCTTGGACGAGACGGTCGCCTGCCG
>CAYRFK010000294.1:0-5630 GCA_964423465.1 uncultured Verrucomicrobiota bacterium
GGATCAAAACGTTGTATCCCGGAACGGGAACCCATAGACTGGAAGCCAAGGAACGATCCTTTCGTTGCAGAAGGACCCAATGGACAAGGATTCGAGAGGCGGAGTGTGGCGGTTCTGGCGGATCGGACTGGGGATCGCGGCGTGCGTGCTGGTGGCGGCGGCGGACGTGCGCGCGGCGGATGCGGCGGCCGTGACGGTGGTGCTGCAGTGGCAGCACCAGGCGCAGTTCGCGGGCTGCTACATGGCGCTGGCAAAGGGGATGTATGCACGCCAGGGGCTGGATGTGCGGATCCGCCGGGGCGGACCGGACGTGCGGCCGGTGGAGCTGATGCGGACGGGCGGGGTCGACTTTGCCACGATGATGCTGTCGCAGGCGCTGGGCGAACGCGCCCAGGGCGTTCCGCTCGTGCACCTGGCGCAGGTGGTGAACCGGAGCAACTTCCTGCTGATCGCGTGGCGCACCCCCGCGACGGGCGGCCCGATCCGGACGCTGGCCGACCTGAACGGGCGCACGGTCACGATCTGGGAGAGGGATTTCCGCGCGCCCTACCTGGCGATGTTCGACACGAACGGTGTGCGGCCGACGATTCTTCCCCAGTTCAACACGTTCTCGCTCTTCCTGAACCGGGGCGCGGATGCCTTCGCGGGAATGCGCTACAACGAGTATCACACCGTCCTGCAGAGCGGCATTGCGGAGGACCAGCTCCAGACCTTCGCGCTGCGGGATCACGGCGGCGACATGCCGGAGGACGGGATCTACTGCCTCGCGTCGACGTGGAAGGACCGGCCGCAGGTCTGCCGCGCCTTCACGCGCGCGACCCTCGAGGGCTGGCGGTACGCCCGCGACCACACGGAGGAGACCCTCGACGTCGTCATGGAGTACGTCGGCCGCGACAAGCGCCCGGTCAACCGTGCCCACATGGCCTGGATGCTGCGGGAGATGATCGCCTCGATCTATCCCGGCGCCGGGGGCGGATGGACGGAGGGGCGCCTTTCGCGGGCGGCGTACGACCGCACGGTGGAGATCCTGACCCGCCACGGCGGACTGAAGTCGGCCCCGCCCTTTGGGGAACTGGTCATGGAGGAGGTGGCTGATGAACGTCCTTGATCGCTCCCTCGCACGCCGGATGACGGGGCTGATCCTCGTCGGGGCGGGCATGGTCCTCCTGCTGGTGCAGGGCTTCAGCCATGTCTCGCAGCGGAACCGCATGCTCGCCCACGACAAGTCGGCGGGCATGACGCTGGCGAAATCCGTCGCCTTCCAGATCGAATCGGAGTTGGGACGGGCCGAGGCCGTGGTGCGGCAGACGGCCCTTCTGCTGGCCGACCGCGATCTGCGGGCGGCGCCGACCCGCGACACGATCCAGCGGACGCTCGACGCGAACCCCGGCCTGTTCGGCATGGCCGTCGCGCTCCCCGAAGGCGCGGCCGCCGACTTCAAGATCCTCCACGGCAGGCGGGGCACGAACGGCATCGAGGTGATCGAGCGCGCGAATCCGGCCGAGGACTACCAGCAGGACTGGTTCGTCCTGCCCTTCCACATGAAGAAGCCCGTCTGGGTCGAACCCTACTTCGACGCCCACGGGGGGGCGACGATGGTCACGTTCGCCGTCCCGATCATCCGGTCGGGCGAGGTGGCCGCCGTGGTCACATGCGACCTGTCCCTCGCGCAGATCCGCACCCTCCTCGCCGGCCTGCCGCTGCACCAGGAAGGCATGGCCGTCCTTCTGTCACGGCGCGGCACGTTCATCGCCCACCCGAACCGTCCGGCCCTGGAGATGAAGGAGACCATCTTCAGCCTGGCCGAGGCCTCGACCGACGCCGGGGTTGCCGCCGCCCTCAACGAACTCGGCCGGCGGATGATCGCGGGGAACCCGGGGCACATGCGCTACCGGCGGCCCTACGGCGACGACATGCGGATGGCGCACATGTACTACGACACCGTTCCCTGCACGGGCTGGTCGCTCGGGCTCTTCTGGCCGGAGGATCAGGTCCTCGCGCCGCTCGCGCGCCTGAACCGGATCAGCGCGCTTGTGGGCGTGGTCAGCCTCGGGCTGCTGCTGATTCCCGCGCTTCTGATCGCCCGGTCGATCGCCCGTCCGCTGCACCAGCTCGCCGACACGGCGCAGAAGCTCTCGACCGGCGACTTCAACGCACCGCTCCCGGCGATCCGCACCCATGATGAGGTCGCCCGTCTGACGGAGGCCTTCGACAAGATGCGGAAGGACCTGAGCCACTACATCGCCGACCTGACCGCCACCACCGCGGCCAAGGAGCGGATCGCGGGCGAGCTCTCCGCCGCCCGCGAGATCCAGATGAGCATCGTGCCCAAGCTGTTCCCGCCCCTGCCCCACCGTCCCGACATCGATCTCTACGCGATGCTGATCCCCGCGCTGGAGGTCGGCGGCGATCTGTACGACTTCGCGCTGCTCGACGACGACCACCTGTACATCGCCATCGGCGACGTCTCGGGCAAGGGCATTCCGGCCTCGCTGCTGATGGCCGTCGGCAAGACGCTCCTGAAGTCCACGATGCAGACCGTCCGCGCGCCCGCCCGCGCCCTGATGCACGTCAACAACGAGCTGGCCGAGGACAACGAGTCCTGCATGTTCATCACGATGTTCTGCGGCATCCTGAACCTCAAGAGCGGCGACTTCATCTACGCCAACGCCGGCCACAACCCGCCGATGCTGGTCCGGAAGGGCGGGCTGATCGAACGGCTCGACGAGCGCCCCTGCCCGGCCCTCGGCGCCAGCACCGGGGTCGTCTACCAGAACTACAGCCGGCGCCTCGACACGGGCGACCTGCTGGCCCTCTACACCGACGGCGTCACGGAGGCCATGAATCCCGATCACGGCATGTTCGGCGAGGATGGGCTGCTGGAGCACCTCCGGCGCGACGGGCACCTGAAGGCCAAGGCGCTTCTCGAGGGACTCGGCAAGGCGGTGCATGCACACGCCGCGGGCGCCGCGCAGTCGGACGACATCACCGCGCTGGCCGTCCGCTACTGCGCCCGGCGTGCGCGCCCGGAGGGCGAACCGTCCAGTCCGACGATTCTCGAGGCCCCGCCGGATGTCGTGCTGAGCCTTCGCAATCACCTGGACGAGATCCCCCGCATGGCCGCGTGGCTGGAGGAGCAGGCGGGGCCCCTGCGCATCCCCGAGGCGATCGTGGGCACCATCAACCTGGCCCTGGAGGAATGGGTGGTGAACGTCATCTCCTACGCCTTCACGGATCAGGCCGAGCACCGGATCGAACTGAAGCTCTGGCGCGAGCCGGACGAACTGCGCATGGCGATCGAGGATGACGGGTGTCCGTTCGATCCGACCGCCCAGGCCGAGGCGGACACGACGCAGGCGCTGGAGCACCGCCAGATCGGCGGGCTGGGCATCCACTTTATCCGGAAAACGATGGACCGGTTCTCCTACCGGCGCGAAGGTCATCGCAACATCGTCTTCCTGTCGAAGCGGATCGAGGCGGCCGCGCCGCCCGCCGCGGAGTCCGCCCCGTGCTGAAACTGCTGAAGAGCATCTGGCTGGGCGTCACGCTGATCGTGCTGACGTCGGCCCTGCTGCTCTACTCCGATCTCGACCGCAGACAGGGCGGGGCGCGGCGGAGCGCGGAGAAGCCGCGACCGAGGCTCGCCGTGATGCAGTGGGCCTCCACGGACCTGCTCGACCACACGGTGGCGGGCATCGTCGAGGGGTTGCGGCGGCAGGGGTTCGAGAACGGGCGCACCGCCGACATTCAGTTCTTCAACGCGTCGGGCGACAACTCCACGGGGAACGTGATCGCGCGGGATCTCGTGAGCGGACGCTACGCGATGGTGCTGACGGCGAGCACGCTGGCGCTTCAGGCGGTGGCCAAGGCCAACACGCAGGGGCGCGTCGTGCACCTGTTCGGCGGCGTCACCGATCCCTACGGCGCGGGGGTCGGCATCACGGGCAGCAAGCCGGACCAGCATCCGCCGCATCTCGTCGGCGTCGGCACCTTCCAGCCGGTCGAGCGGGCGATCCGTCTCATCCGGCAGATGAACCCGTTGCTGCGGAAGATCGGCGTCGTGTGGAACCCGGGCGAGAGCAACTCCGAGGCCTGCCTCGTCAAGGCGCGCGCGGTGTGCGCGGAACTGGGCGTGCTGCTGCTGGAAGCCAACGCCGGCAGCACGTCCGAGGTCGCCGAGGCGGTACGGTCGGTCCTGGCCCGCGGGGCGGAGGCCTTCTGGGTCGGCGGCGACACGGTGGCGATCTCGTCCATCAGCGCGATCGTCTCCGCCGCCCGTGCCTCCCGGATCCCCGTGTTCACGAACGACCCGAGCGACATCAAGCACGGCGCCCTGTTCGGCGTGGGCGCATCGTACCGCGACGTCGGCATCGCGGTCGGCGACATGGGCGGCCGGATCCTCAACGGCGCGGATGCGCGCTCGTTCGGCGTGGAGAACCTGGTCCCGGAGGTGCTGGCGATCCACGAGACGGCCGCCGCGGATCTGGGCGGCGGCTGGTCCATCCCCGACGATGTGCGCGCCCAGGCCCGGGCCGGCGGCGAGGCGAAGCCGGCGGCTTCCGCATTGGCCGGCGCCGCGCGCCGGCCCGAGCCGGGGCGGGTCTACAAGGTTGGCGTGCTGTACTTCAGCGCCCACTCGGTGTTCGAGGACGCCATCGCGGGCATCCGGGAGGCGCTCCGCGATGCGGGCTTCGTGGAGGGCCGGAACCTCGAGTTGCGGACAACGCATCCGAACGGCGACATGTCGCTGCTTCCGCAGACGGCGCGCCAGCTTGCCGACGACCGCATGGATGTGCTCGTCCCCCTCTCCACGCCATGCCTCCAGGCGATCGTCGGCATCCCGCGGCATTCGCCGGTCGTGTTCGGCGTCGTGTCGTCCCCCGTGGAAGCCGGGGCGGGCCGGGACTTCACCAACCACCTGTCCGACGTGACCGGCGCCGTCTGGTCCGCCCCCAACCCGGGCCTGTTCCGCGGACTGAAGACGCTGGTTCCGAACTGCCGCACCGTCGGCGTCATCTACAACCCGTCCGACGCGAACTCCCGGCGCGAGAAGGAGACCGCCCGGGCGATGCTGGCCGGACACGGCATGACGCTGGTCGAGCGGACGATCAACACCTCCAGCGACATCGCCGAGGCGGTCCAGTCCCTGCTGGCCGCCCGCGTGGACGCCGTGTTCGGCATGGGCGACAACACGATCGCCAGCGGGTTCGCCGGGGTGGCGCATGCGTGCCGCAAGGCGCGCGTGCCCCTGTTGGGCGACGATAACAGCCTCATGGGAACGGGCGCGCTCTTCAGTTGCGGCGCAAGCCCGGCGATCGAGGGCCGCCGGACCGGACGCCTGATCGCACGCATCCTGCTCGGCGATTCGCCGGCCGGCATTCCGTTCTCTCCGAGCGAGGAGGCCGAGACCGCAATCGACCTCGACGCGGCCGCCGCGCTGGGGATCCCCCCGCCACCCGAGCTGTTGCGGACGTGCGACATTTTCCACCGCGCCGCGGCTCGGACGGGGCGGCCGCTCCGCGTCGCCCTCGTCAACCTCGTGAAGAACCCGCTGTTGGACGGCGCCGAGACCGGTGTGCTGCGCGGCCTGACCATGTCCGGGCTTCGCGAGACGGCGGACTTCACGCTCC
>CAYRFK010000295.1:0-5619 GCA_964423465.1 uncultured Verrucomicrobiota bacterium
GGCGCGGGCGTGCCGCGGGCGGACGGACGCTGCGAGCAGGACCCGGCGGCGCTGCTCGGCACGATGCGGCGCGCGGTCCGCGCGCTGCCGGCCGGACTGCGGGCGCGGGTGCGAACGGTCGGCGTGACGGGGCAGATGCATGGGGTTCTGATCCTCGACACATCGGGCCGGCCGCTGACGCCGCTGATCAACTGGCAGGATCAGCGCTGCCTGGAGTCGGCCGCATTCCTGACGCGACTTTCCGCGCGAACCGGTCACGCCCTGCGCACCGGCTACGGCTGCGCAACGCTCGCGTGGTTTGCGGCCAGCCGGAGCCTCCCGCGAAACGCAGCCTCCGCCGCCACAATCCAGGACCTTGCCGTGGCGATTCTCTGCGGCGCCGCGCGGCCGGTCACCGATCCGACCGACGCGGCGAGTTTCGGTCTCTTCGATGCGAAGCGCCTACGGTGGGATCGGGCCGCCGTGAAGGCCGCGCGGATTCCGTCCGGCCTGCTGCCCGAGGTCGTGCCCTGCGGAACGGTCGCGGGAGCGGTTTGCGCTGCTGAAGCTGCGGCACTTGGCATTCCGAAGGGCATTCCGGTCGCGACGGCGATCGGCGACAACCAAGCCTCGCTGCTCGCGACGCTCGGCGATCCGGCGACGGACCTGGGCCTGACGCTCGGCACGGGCGCGCAGGTATCGGCCGTGATGGCCGCCGAGCCGGCCCGGCGCGCGGCGGCGGGCTGCGGCACCTGCGAGTGCCGTCCGTTCCCCGGCGGTCGCACCGCCGTTGTCGCGGCGTCGCTCTGCGGCGGGGCGGCGTGGGCGTGGCTGGCGGATGCGGCCCTCGCGTGGATGCGCGACCTCGGCGTGAAGGCGCCCTCCCGCGACCGGGTGTTCGCGATGCTGAACGACCTCGGCTTGGCCGCGTGCGATGAAATCGAGGTATATCCGCATTTCCTCGGCGAGCGGTACGATCCGGCGCTCACGGGGCGGATGCTGGGGCTCACGATGGATAACTTCCGCCTGGGCGCCGTTGCGCGCGGGCTCGCCCGCGGCATCGTGCGGAACCTGCGCGGCATGCTGCCCGCCGCGGCGCTGCGCGGCCGCCTGCGCGTCGTCGGCAGCGGCAACGCCCTCCGCCGCGTCCCCCTGCTCCAGGCGATGGTCCGCGAGGAGTTCGGCCTCCCGCTCGTCCTCTCCCCCGGCCGCGAGGAAGCCGCGACGGGGGCGGCGCGGCTGGCGGCGGTATGACCCTCACACGGAGGCAGTTCATGGGAAGCGCGGCGGCGGTTTCGCTGGCAGCGACGGTGCGGGGCGCGGAGGCGCCGCTGGTGTTCGGGGTCATCGCGGACGCGCAGTATGCGGACGTCGACCCGAAGGGCTCGCGGTTCTACCGGGGTTCGCTCGCGAAGATCCGGGCGGCCGCGGAGGAGTTCAATCGGCGGGACGTCGCGTTCGTGCTGAACCTCGGCGACACGGTCGACCGCGACATCGCATCGTTCGACGCCGTGCTGGACGCCTTCCGCTCCATCGAGGCGCCGGTGCACCATGTGCTGGGCAACCACGACTTCGAGGTGGACGACGCGCAGAAGGCGAAGGTGCCTGCGAAGCTCGGCCTGAAGGCCCGCCACACCTCGTTCGCGCGCGACGGCGTCCGCTTCCTGATGCTCGACGGCACCGAGCTCGGTCCCGTGCCCCATCCCGCCGGCAGCGAAGCACGGCGCGCGGCGGAGGAGCGGGTTGAGGCCCTCAAGGCGAAGGGGCTGAAGCAGGCCGTGCCGTGGGGCGGCGGCATCGGGCCGACACAGCTTGCGTGGATGCGTCGCGAATGCGACGCCGCGGAGAAGGCGGGCGAACGCGTCGTCTGCGCGTGCCACTATCCCGTCTGGCCCGGGGACAACGCCCACAATCTCTACAACGACGCCGGGGTCCGCGCCCTGATCGAGCGCCGGCACGGCGTCATCGCCTGGCTCTCCGGTCACGACCACAAGGGCGGTTTCGACGTCTTTGAGGCGGTGCCATGCGTGACGTTCCGCGGCATGGTCGAGACGGCCGACACGAACGCGTTCGCCATGGTCACCGTCCACCCTGGCCGCATGCAGATCGAGGGTTTCGGCCGCGAGCCGTCGCGGGAACCGGCCGTCAGGTCCTGACGGGCTGGCAAGATCGGCCTCGATCCGCCCTGCTCATTCGCGTATCCTGCGCGGCGCGCCGGGGACGGGACGCCATGGATGAGGCTCCGGACGCGGGGGTGCTCATGACATCGAAACCGAGGTTTTCGATCCGGTTCGGAAGCAAGCTGTTCGCGACCCATCTCGTCGCGGTGTTCCTGGTCTCCGGAAGTGTCGGGACCTTTTTCTACTTCAACGCGATCGGGAGCCTGATGCACAGTCTCCGGTCGCGACTCCAGAACAGCGCGGCCCTGCTGTCGCACGCCATCGACGTCGCCGACCTCGATAGCATCCAAGGGCCGGCCGACGTGGAGAAGGATGCCTTTCGGGTCAATCTGGAGAAACTCCGGAAAATGCGGCGGTCGAATCCGGACATCGCCTTTCTCTACATCATGCGGAAGGACGGTGACCGGACCGTCTTCGTCATCGATTCGGACGAGACCGACCGCCAGGCGGCGCCGGGCAAGGAGTATCCCGATCCGCCCGAGACGATGCAGCAGGGATTCCATCAATCCTCGGTGGACGACCAACTCTACCGCGACGAGTGGGGCGTGTTCCTCTCCGGCTACGCCCCGCTGCTCAACGGCAACGGCCGGTATCTGGTCGGCCTCGACATGAACGCGGGCGAAGTGGATGCCAAGCTGCGGGAACTCCGGCTGACCGGACTGGTATCCCTGATGGCGTCGGTCCTTCTCGCGCTGTTCTTCGCCCACCTGCTCTCGCGCGGACTGAGCCGTCGCATCGTCGCCATGGCCGTCCGCTGCAACCAGATTGCGCTGGGCCGGCCCGCCGAGCGGATCGAGTTGCGAACCTATGACGAGTTCGACGATCTGACCGACGCCTACAACACGATGAGCGAGAAGCTCGAGGCATCCCGCGCGGAAACCGGCAAGGCGCTCGCGGATCTCCGGGAGGCGCACGACAACCTCGAGGTGCGCGTGCAGGAGCGCACGCGCGAACTCGAGAAGGCCGTGGAGAAGGTCCAGGTCCTGCGAGGCCTGCTGCCGATCTGCGCGAGCTGCAAGAAGATCCGCGACGACCAGGGCTACTGGCTGCAGGTGGAGCGCTTCGTCGAGAGGCACACCGACGCGCGCTTCACCCACGGCCTCTGTCCCGAGTGCGTCGGGAAGCTCTACGCCGACCTGGACCTGAAGTAGCCGCGCCCGTGCGGACCCGTCCGCCGCCGGCGTTCACGCCCGGCAGAGGACGGGGCACGGAATCCCGACCGCGGACCGCGGTCAGTCCGCGACGAGGAAGTTCTTGAATTGCCAGGGGTCCTTCAGGTCGAGGTCCGGCTTCGCGTGACGCGCAAAGGGATTGACGTACCGCTTCAACGGCGTCCAGTCGCTCGGAACCGACAGGTTGTTGCCGAGGTACGGATCGGCGATCCCGAGGATGAAGTCGTGCGGCAGGTCGTCCGGCACGTTCACGCCCTTGTCGGGGTTCTCGACCATCCACATCGACGCGGCGACGACCGAGATCGCCACCTGCAGCGTGGTCGCGTTCTGGTGCGGCACGAGACGGCGCGACTCCTCGATCGAAAGGTCGCTGCCTGTCCACCACGCGTTGAACGGATGGCCCATGATCAACGCGCCGAGGACGTCGGAGCCCTGCGTGATCTCGTCGTTCATGATGCGCAGCTTCGGCTGCAGCTCGTAGTTCCGACCGCGCAACTCCTGGAGCGACAGCAGCCCCGCGTCGCTGCACTGGTAGGCGTAGTGGACCGTCGGGCGGTAGACGGCCTTGCCGCCCTCCCACACCGTCAGTCGGTCGGAGATCGTGAAGGCCTCGCCGTGGCGGACGACCAGTCCCTCGATGTCCCAGTTCGGCACCCACGTGCGGACGCGCGTGTTCATGCCCATCCGGGCGAGGCAGATCTGGTTCTTCGGACCGGTCTTGTGCGTGAAGGCGCGGGCGGGCAGCGTCTTCTCGTGCGTGCCCCAGCCCATCTCGGCGGTCGTCGTGCCCTCCTCGCGGAAGCCCTCGATCGACCACGTGTTGACGAACTCGCCCACCTGCTTCGGCTTGTCGCTGATCTGGGTGTCGCGCTCGCTGCAGTGGATGACCTTGACGCCGAGCTTCCACGCGAGCCGGTTGAAGGCCCGCCGCTTCGCGAGATCGGCGATCTCCTCGGCCTTCGCACCCTTGAACTTCCTCTCCACCAGGGCCCGCGCGGCGATGTCCAGCAGGCCGCGCTTCGTCCAGTGCGAGATCAGGCCGGGATTGGCGCCGTGCTCGATGACCGCGGTCGGGCCGGGCTGCTTCCAGCCGGCCGTCATGCGGCGGAGGTTCATGTGCCGCCAGTAGAGCGTCTTCTCCTGCGGCGTCTTGCGGTCGGCGTTCTCGTAGGGATCCCAGAGCTCGACCGAGGTGTTGACGTAGAGGATGCCCTGGTCGTGGCACCACTGGAGGATCTCGCACGCGTCGATGTTCCAGGCCAGGTCGATCAACAGGTCGCCCGCCTTGAGGTACTTGCCGATCAACGCGCCCATGTTTTCGCGGGTGACGCGGTCGCGAACCCACTTCACGCCGAGGGCGGTGAAGGGCTTCATTTCCTTCCGCTTGTCCTCGAAATCCATGACCGTGATCCGCTTCGCGGGGATCCCGGCTTCCTTGATCAGGATCGGAAGCGCGCACTGCGCCACCGCCCCGTACCCCACCATCAGCACCTTGCCCTGGAACTGCGCCATAACCGTCTCCTCTTCCTTACAACACCGGACGCACGGCAACCCCACCGCGCCGCCCGAAACGCGCGCATCATCGTGACGCCGCCCGTACGGGTCGAGACAATTCTTACCGCGGCGCCCGGTCGAGAGACCGGTTGATCCAGTGCACGAACTCCTGCGCGGTGCGGAAGTCGCGGACCGCCTCCTTCGCGAAGGCCGGCGTGAGCGCGACGCGGTCGGGAACCGTCCGCCAGACCGCGAAGCTCGTGTAGCGGAGGAGATCGGCGTCGGGATGATCCTTCGGCAGGCCCCGCGGCACGGTCTTCAGGCGGTCCCCGGGCATCTCCTTCCCGAACGCCTTGCGGAACGCCGGCCGGGCGAGGATCCGCCGCAGCCCCGCGGCATCGTCGAGGATCGCCGCCCGCACCGCCTTCAACTCCGGCGACGGCGGCATATAGAGACCGGCCGCGATGAGACACTCACCCGGTTCGACGTGGACGTAGTAGCCGGCGCGCGCGACCTTGCGGCCGCGATCGCTGATGAACGCGCCGAAGTTCGTCTTGTACGGCGTCTTGTCCTTGCCGAACCGCGTGTCGCGGTGGATGCGAAAAAGACAGTCCTCCGGATCGATCTCCAGAAAGTCCGGCTCGACATGCGCGAGCCCCGCGATGACGGCATCGACCAGGTTCACGACCTCCGCCCGCGCCGCCTCGTACCGCTCCCGGTTCGCGTGGAACCACGCCCGTTGGTTGTGCGCCCCGAGATCCTTCAGGAATCCGAACGTCGTCTTCGTGATCATG
>CAYRFK010000296.1:0-5591 GCA_964423465.1 uncultured Verrucomicrobiota bacterium
AGGCTGACGGTGTAGGTGATTGGCATGCCTTCAGTCACGCTGCCACTGGCGCTAAGGGTAGCGGTAGTGGTGTCGATGCTGTCGGCAATCTGCGCGGTCACGCTGGCGGCAGAAAAATCTACCGCCTCGAAGTTGCCGCCAATCACGCCGGTCACCGTCGCTGTCAAACTGCCGGCATCAGAATAAACGTCGTCTTCATTAAGTACCGGCACCACCAACGTGCCACTGGTTTCACCCGCAGCAATAACGATGTCGCCCAAATTGGTGACAATGGTTACCGGCGTCTCGCCGGCGTTTGATAGCGTTGCCGTAAAGGTGACGCTACCATCCTCTTCACTTACATTCGTTGTAGTCAGTGAAACCGTAGTGATGTCAAGGTTGTCGCTGATTTGCGTGACAACGGCGGTCGTATCAATCGTCACATTTGTGAATCCACCGCCCACTATGCTCTCAATGGTTACACTGATGCTACCCCCTCCAGTATAAGCATCGGTATTGGCGACATCAACGCTGACTGTGCCACTGCTTGTCCCGGCGGCGATAGTGATCGTCGCGCCGTTTGACAGCGTCACAATGGCCTCGCTGCGCGCCGGTTCCGTCAGGCTCGCCGTATAACTAACCTGCCCGCCCTCAGTCGCACTGGCGCTGGCACTCAAGCTAACCAAGGCAGAAAAAGTCTCTTCTTCAGCAGCAGGGAAATAGCGAGGTGCATCAATATCATCTTCAGCACTTATCAGATAGTCATAGTTTTGCGGTGGCACCGCTTCGGCAATCCGCAAAAGCTGAACAAATGAATGGCCATCATTCAATCCACTGCCTGAACGAGTATTGCCTGCTGCCGTTTCTTCCAGCAAATCATCAAGGCTATTGCCTTCTGCAATCGCCTTGGCAATGGCATCCATTTCATCCGTCGCGGTAAACAGGCTCGAATCTAGTTTATCCGCCAGCAAATCGCCGAATAGCATGCCATCGACAGTAACCGACTCCATCTGTCGTAGTGCGTAAAAGGTACCGTCATTGAACTCAATCTCAACCAGCCCGTTTTCCTTGGTTTGAACGATATCCCCTTCATAAATAGGGTCGCCAACTTTCAGCAAACGCACCTCACCATCTGGCCCAGTAGCGTAAACAACACCTTGAACAGACGAGACTTTTCCAATGATGACGGCAGTATCAGCCATGACATTTACTCCAGAAGCAACGAGGGATTAAACAAAGGGATAGATTGAATTTAACGTTCGGCGCAGGCCGCGCCTATTGGTCTGAAGTACAAGGGGTCCGAAGTACAAGGACCAAAGGACCGTAGTACAACAGCCGGTCAGGCGGCAGCGCTGCGGTTCACCAAGAGCGCCAGTTGCAGACGATCGCGCAGGCCTAATTTCTCAAAAATTGCGCTGACATGCGCTTTAACGGTTCGCTCAGTAATGCCGAGCAGACGTGCGATTTCTTTATTGCTAGCGCCACTTGTCACCGCCTTGGCCACGGCATGTTCGCGCTCAGTCAAAACAGACAGAGAGGTTGCAACCGGGCTAGCCGCCGCCACGGCAGGCATTATTAGGGGCTGTAAATCTGAGCGCGTTGTGGTATGAATCAACCGTTGCAATAAGGAATTGCCCAGCCACAGTCCCCCTTGCATGACGACATCAGCCACAGCCTGCAAATTGCCTGCGGCAGAATGTGCGTTGCAATATCCCCGCGCTCCCAGGGAAAAGCACTGTAGCGCCTGCTCATCAGTCGGCGTACTACTTAATACAATAAAGGGGTGTGCGCCCGCGTGCGTGCGCAGATGCGAAACCACACGCTCCACCTCATCATCGGCGGCCAGTTCTAACCAAAAAAGCGGATTCTTTAACGGCGCTTTCAACAATGCCTCTAAAGTTAGCAGCTGCATCGCTGGAAAGGCCTGGCACCACCGCGCTAACGGAGTAAGCCGCTTAGAAATAAATACATGCTGAACAACTGCAGAGTCAGGCATAGTAAGAATTAACGCTCAGTGAACGCGGCCTGTTTGGCGCGCAAAATGGGTTTGAACAAGTAAGTCAAAACACTTTTCTCACCGGTAATAATATCAACCTCAGCCACCATGCCGGGGATGATGGGAAGATTGGGGCCAAGCTGCGAGTTCTCTGTTCGCACCCGCACCATAAAGTAAGTAATGTCGTCTTTCTCATCAGTAATAGAATCCGCGCCGATGTGTTCCAATGTTGCGGGCAACGCACCATAAATTGAAAAATCATAAGCAGTAAATTTAACCATTGCCTTCTGGCCGGCCCGTAAAAATGCGATGTCTTTCGGTGCGATTTTTGTTTCTAAAATGAGCGCATCTTCCAATGGCACAATCTCAATCACATCACGGCCCGCTTGCACCACCCCGCCAACGGTATTTACCATCAAGCGCTTCACGGTACCTTTGACGGGGGAGCGAATCATTGAGTGCTTAACCTTATCAGCCAGCCCCACCCCGCCTTCGCTGACTGCATTGAATTTCGCCATCGTCTCGGAAAGTTCTGTGCGAATCTGATTCCGAAAGGCAAAAGTCACCTCCTCAATTTTGCGATTCGCTTCATTGATTGAAGCCAAGGCACGCGCAATTTGCGCATCGGCCATATCACGCTCACCGCGAAAGCGGGCGGTATCGCGTTCAAGGCGTAATAACTCCACCTCAGAAACTGCGCCTGAGTTGATAAGGGGTTTAGTGACGGCCCATTCCTTTGCCGTTAAATCGTAAGCCTGCGCCGCTTGATCGCGTTTGGCGCGCATCTCAGCCAATTCTTGTTGACGCTGAATCAATTGCTGACGGGCAATTGAAATTTGCGCATCCAGATTGGACTTACCCGAATAGTAGAGTCGCTGTTCTTCTTCCGCCGTCGCCGGATCCTCCAGCAAGACTTCATTTGGCGGGGTGAATGGTTTTCCCTCGGCCAGAGCACGCAAACGTGCCGCACGCGCAGAAAGCGCTAAATATTGTGTACGGCTTTCGCGCACTGAAGATTCAAATCGGGTCGAATCAATCTTCAATAAAATCTGGCCAGCATCGACGATCTGACCTTCCTGGATATTAATTTCGGAAACAATGCCACCATCCAGGCTTTGTAAAACCTGTAACTGACGCGAAGGAATCACCTTGCCTTCACCCTTGGTGATTTCATCTAGTGTTGCAATCGCCGCCCAAGCAACGAAAACAACCAGAATAATGAAAATGGCCTTGATTAGAATCTTCGCGCGCAGCGGCTCCTGTTGCAGCATGAAGTAATCTGCATCATGCACAAAATCAGGGTCCACCTGATCTTTATTGCCCATCCAATCTGCCATTTTGCGCTCGGGCTTGGGCGGCTTGTCATGCAAGCTTGCCTCAACTGCGTTCTGTTTCATGATGATTTCCCAATACGGCCGGATTGCAGCGCTTCCAGCACTTCACCGCGTGGACCATCTGCCACAACCTTACCGTCGTCGATCACCAGTATTCGATTGGCGGCTTCGATAAAGCTGGTTCGATGCGTCACAACAACCAGGGTCTTGTTAGTGGCAAAGGTCTTCAACCGCTCCTTAAACTGATATTCAGTACTGAAATCCATCGAACTGGTCGGTTCATCAAACAAGATGACGGGGGGATCCAGTAATGCAGAACGCGCCAATGCAACCCCTTGACGTTGCCCTCCGGAAAGCGTCGCGCCCCGTTCGCCAATCAACATATCAAAGCCTTCCGAATGACGATTGATGAACTCGGTCAAACCGCCAAATTCAGCGGCAGCGACGACGGCAGAATCATCGGCATAGGGCGCGCGGATAGTAATATTCTCGCGCATCGTGCCGTAAAACAGCATGGTGTCCTGCTCTACATAACCCACATTGCGCCGCAAATCGGCTGGATCCAACTGCCGCAAATCAACGCCATCCAGGCGAATAACCCCTTCTGACGGAACGTACAACCCCATCATCAATTTTTGCAGCGTCGTTTTTCCGGAACCGACGCGCCCCAGCACCACGACATGTTCACCCGGCATTATCTTGAAGGAAACACCCCGCAGCGCCTCTTCGCTATAGCCGGGATAAATAAAATGCACGTCGCGAAATTCAATCTCGCCGCGAATTTCCGGCCGATGAATAAAGCTTGCCTCATCACTGCGCTCACCTGGGGTATTCATCGTGCTTTCTAGCGTGCTTAGCGCCGTTTTTGCGTTTTCAAACTGCATCAGCAACCCTGAAACTTGCCCCATGGGTGCCAGCGCCCGCCCGGCCAGCATGGTGCAGGCAATTAGGCCCCCCATACTCAACTCGCGCTCGTTAATCAAATAGACACCGACAATAACAATAAACAGGGAAACCAACTGCGTAATCGACGCGGTGCCGTTATTGACCGAGGCCGACAGCAAGCGCAATTTGGCGCTGACCCGCGCGAGATAGGCCGCCGTTTTTTCCCATTTCCCTTGCATGAGACTTTCTGCCCCTTGCGCTTTGATGACCTCAAGCCCGGTCAGGCTTTCAATCAAGGTTGCGTTACGTAAGGCGGAGGCCCGAAAAGTTTGCTCGGTCAAGGCGCGCATCTTGATTTGCACAAAATAGCTGTAAATCACCAACGCCAAAATGCCAATCAAGGGAATAAACAACAAGGGCCATGAAATCCAACCCAGCACCAGCAAAAACAACAGGGTGAAGGGTAAATCAATCAGCGCAGTCACCGTCGCCGATGCAATGAAATCCCGCACGGTTTCAAACGAGCGCAGATTGGCGGCAAACGAGCCAACCGACTCCGGACGGGAGGAAAGCCGCATGCCCAGCACACGCTCCATAATCATGGAAGACAGCTTGAGATCAATCCGCGAGCTGGCCAAATCGATGAAATGCGCCCGCATTAATCGAATGGTGTAATCGGCAATCAGTACCAGCAATAAACCGGCCGAAAGCATCCATAACGTCTCGATGGCATAGTTGGGTACGACCCGGTCGTACACATTCATCGTGAAAATTGGTAAGGCAAGGGCGAATATATTAATGAGAAATGCGGCCGCCATGACATCGCGATACAAGGGTAGCTGTTCCAGCAAGGTGCCCCAGAACCAATGCCGTTGCACCACCTTAGCCAGCTTGGGTGCGCGCAAATCAAAGCGAAAATGGGGCCGCACAAAAATGGCAATGCCGGTATATCGCGCCTCAATTTCAGCCTGTGACACCGTCACCGACCCCTGCCCCGTATCAGGAAACAGCAAAAGCAGTGCGTCACTTTCTGCTTCTCTACCCAGCAGAATGCAGGCTTCGTTATTTTTCAACAGCAAAATAACCGGCAGCAAAGATTGATCAATTTTGGCCAGCGGCCGCCGCACAATCTTGCTGGCCAAGCCGGCGCGTGAGGCCGCACGATGAAAAATAGAGGGCATCAAAATCCCTTCATCGAACGGCAAACCGGAAGATAAGGCCGCCCGGGTACTCGGACGGCCGTGAATTCGGCTCAATTCAACCAGACAATCTAGCAAGGGATCGTGATGCAGGTTCGCCTCACCCAGGCCAATAATCGTCTTTTCTGGTGCTTTACTCATCAACTGTTACCTTTGGATTGACACTTGATCACGATTAAAGCCAGACAAGCCGCTTTC
>CAYRFK010000297.1:0-5556 GCA_964423465.1 uncultured Verrucomicrobiota bacterium
GGCCCGGCACGGACCCCTCCGACAACGTGGTGTTCCTGATCGACGACGACGTGTGCACCCGCTGCGCACTCTGCGTCGACCGGTGCCCCACGGGGGTCATCATCCTGGGCAAGGTCGGCGACCCGGCAGCTGCCGGCGACCTGCACCAGCGGACGTCCACCCACGGCTACGGCTACGGCATGCGCCTCGGCTGAGCCGCAGCACCACCAGACGAACAGCAGCGAAGCGACCAGGGAGCGATCGATGGCGAAGACCATGCAGGGATCCCCGAAGACGAAGGTCCAGGACAAGATCAGCCAGCTCACGGACTCGGTCCAGGGCTCGCAGGCCTGGAACTCCATCTTCCGGCCCGGATCCATCTTCCGGAAGGGCTACTCCGACAGTCCCCGGAACCGGTCCTACGTGATCATGAACAGCGTCCTCTACCACCTCCACCCGGTGAAGGTGAAGCGGCACGCGGTCAAGGTCAGTTACACCCTGTGCCTCGGTGGACTGAGCTTTTTCCTATTCATCGTCCTGACCGTGACGGGCATCTTCCTGATGTTCTTCTACCGGCCGACAGCGGCCCAGGCCTGGGACGACATCTACACGCTCCAGACCTCGGTGACCTTCGGATTGTTGGTACGGAACATGCACCGATGGGGAGCCCACCTCATGGTGCTGTCGGTGTTCCTGCACATGGCCAGGGTCTTCTACCACGGCGCCTACAAGGCACCCCGGGAGTTCAACTGGGTCATCGGTGTGGTGCTGTTGACCCTCACCCTGCTGCTGTCCTTCACCGGCTACCTGCTGCCCTGGGACCAGCTGGCCCTCTGGGCGGTGACCGTGGGGACGAACATGATGGGCTACACGCCGGTGTTCGGATCGCAGGTCCGGTTCGTCCTGCTCGGCGGCGCCGAGATCGGCACCGACACGCTCCTGCGATGGTACGTCCTCCACGTCCTCTTCTTCCCCTTCATCACCGTCATCTTCATGGCCATCCACTTCTGGCGGGTGCGCAAGGATGGCGGCATCTCCGGACCGCTCTGAGCGGCCCAGCACACCTGGTCCCCCGTCCGCCCCGATCGAGTTGAACCTGGAGCATCGAGCACATGACTGAGGTTCCCGAACACCTGCTCAAGCGAGCGAAGGCCGCACGAGACAAGTCCGCGGCCGCGGCCCCCGAGCCCGCGGCCGAGGAGGCCACCGAGGCGCCGGCAGCGTCCTCGGGCGGCGACAGCCGCATCCCGGCGCACCTGCTGGCCCGCTCCAAGTCGGCCAAGTCGCGCAAGGCGGAGGGCGGCGACGAGCCGGCCGCCGAGGCCGGTGGCGGCGGCACGGCGACGGCCGTGGCGACGGCGCCGACCGGTGGAACCGTCGTGGCCGCCGGTGGACCGCCCCTGGCGGCCGGTCCGGGCGGACACACCCAGCGTCTGCTGACGGTGGTCAAGGCCGGTTCCATCCAGGACGTCAAGGCCAAGCCCCAGGACAAGGTCCACGTGTGGCCGCACCTGATCGTTGCGGAGTTCGTCGCAGCACTCGCCTGCACGGCGTTCCTGCTCTTCTTCTCCTGGTTCGTCAACGCTCCGCTGCTCGAGCTGGCGGACTTCAACAAGACGCCCAACCCGTCGAAGGCGCCGTGGTACTTCCTCGGCCTCCAGGAACTGCTCGTCTACTTCCACCCGATGGTCGCGGGCGTGACCATCCCCGGTATGGGCATCTTCCTGCTGATCCTGGCGCCCTACATGGACAAGAACCCGTCCAACAAGCCCGAGGATCGCAAGTTCGCCGTCTCGCTCATGACGCTGTTCCTGATGTTCTGGGCGGTGCTCGTGATCATCGGCTCGTTCTTCCGTGGACCGGGCTTCAACTTCACCC
This sequence comes from uncultured Verrucomicrobiota bacterium, assembly GCA_964423465.1. Taxonomy (GTDB): domain Bacteria; phylum Verrucomicrobiota; class Kiritimatiellia; order PWTM01; family PWTM01; genus VGWF01. The sequence goes on from CAYRFK010000297.1 coordinate 1,858, forward strand.
TGCCGTGGGTCGACGGCCTCTTCTTCGAACTGTGAGGTGACAGCACAATGAGTGGATTCTTCATCGTCCTGGCCATCCTGGTGATCTGCGCCCTGGCGGCGGTGGCGCTCATGGGGGCGATCCGTCGACGTGACGTCGACAGCGCCACCGGCACGCTGGCGCGGGAGACCCGCCAGCGGGACCGCTCGGCGCGCAAGGAGGAGGCCGTGGCCTCCGTCGTCGCCGCCCCGACCGGCGCCGAGGTGGAGCGCTCCGCAGCCCTCGAGCGCGTGGGTGGAGGCACCGTCGCCACGACCGACGACGTCGCTCCGCCGGCCGTGTTCGTCCCGCCGGACCCCGAGACCTACGGCGTGACCCGCCGGCAGTTCCTCAACCGTGGCGTGATCGCCGCCTTCGGGCTGGGGATCACCGCCTTCGGCGTGGCGATCGTCGGGTTCCTCTGGCCGTCCGGCGGCGGAGGGTTCGGCTCCAAGATCCGGGTCGGCTCGGTGGCGGACCTGAAGTCCGAGATCGAGAAGGGCGGCGGATTCCTCTACAAGCCCGAGGGCCGCATGTGGCTCACCAACTACCCGGCGGCGGCGCTGCCCAAGGCCGAGCAGGTGTACTCGGCCCCGGTGCTCAACTCCCTCAAGGCCGGCATCGCCGTGACCTACCAGAAGTGTCCGCACCTGGGCTGTCGTGTTCCGGAGTGCAAGAGCTCGCAGTGGTTCGAGTGTCCGTGCCACGGTTCGCAGTACAACCAGGCCGGCGAGAAGAAGGGCGGCCCGGCTCCGCGGGGCATGGACCGCTTTGCCACCGAGGTCAGCGGCGGCGTCCTGGTGGTCAACACGGGTGCCGTCGTCCAGGGGCCGCCGATCGGCACCAACACCACCGGCCAGGAGGCCGAGGGCCCGAACTGCATCGGTGCCGCATCCGGCGGCCACAGCGGCTGACCGATTTCGCACCGTCGTCCCACCTGAAGGAAACTCCGGAACCTGATGCTCCTCGCAACCACACAACGCGCGATCGGCTTCGTCGTCCTGGCGGTCGTCGCCATCGGATTCATCGTCTGGCTCTTCGTGAACCTCCGGTCCGGTCGGGACGAGATCGGCGCCGAGATCGAACTGGCGGCGAACCGCCGTCCCGGGACCCCCGACGAGGAGCTCGAGGGCAAGCGGCTGAACGTGGCGCTCTTCTCGGCCCTGGGCCTGCTCGCCATCATCGCCGTCGGTCTGCCCCTCTACTGGCTCGGTGAGCCGGGCCGTCAGGAGGGCGCCGTCGAGACCTTCGACGAGACCTTCGTGCGCCGCGGTCTGGAGCTCTACGAGAACGGCGCCCAGTGCGTCAACTGCCACGGCGGTGCCGGCGTGGGCGGGCTCGCCAACTACGTCATCAACGACCAGAGCGGAAGCTTCGTCGCCCAGGTGAACTGGATCGCCCCGGCGCTGAACAACGTCCTGTACCGCTACGACGAGGAACAGGTGCGCTACATCCTCAACTACGGCCGACCGGGTTCGCCCATGGCCGCCTGGGGAGCCGAGGGTGGCGGTCCGCTCACGACGCAGCAGATCGACGAGATCATCGACTACCTCTGGTCGGTCCAGCTCCCCGTCGAGGAGATGCGCGTCACGGTCGACGACTTCGTGAAGTCGATCGACTCGGACCTCTACGAGCGGATGATGGCGGTCCGGAAGTCGAACGCCGACGTCGCCCCGAACGGCGACGTCGAGCCGGTCGACGCCAACCGTCTCTCCCGTGGCGACGAGATCAAGCTCGGCGAGATCCTCTTCAACAACCAGGAACTGGCCGCCGGTTCCTACTCCTGCGCCCGCTGCCATGTTGCAGGTGCCAACTACGGCAAGGCCTGGGAGCCCTTCGAACGCCTCCAGTACGGAGCGTTCGGGCCGAGTCTGGTCGGTGTCGAGAAGGAAGCCACCGAGCAGCAGCACTTCGACCTGATCTGGAAGGGCATGGACTCCGGGAAGATCTACTTCTCCCGCAAGCAGGGCAACCCGCAGATGCCCGGGTTCGGTGTGAACCGGAACACCGGTCGCGCCGAGGAGGGGGTCCCCGACCTGGGCAAGGAGGGTCAGCTGACCCCGGAGCAGGTCTGGGCGATCGTGACCTACGAGCGCAACCTCTCCAACCCCTCCACCGTGAAGTCCCCGATCGCCGGCACCGCTGAGTCGCCGACGTTCATCACCGCCAACCGGGGGACCGCCGGCGAGTAGCCGGCCGGTCGCGTCGTCCCAGCGAGGAACCGAATGTCACTGATCCTCTCCGCCATCGCCTTCGACCCCAACATCCGGGGCGCCCTCGTGGTGCTCGTGGGCGTGGTCGTGCTGTGCGGTTCCGTCTACCTGCTGCTGGCGACCAACACCGGCGTCCGCAACGGGTTCCTCATCGCCCTGGCCGGCCTCATGGGCTGGATGTTCTCCATGGGTCTCATCTGGTGGATGTACGGCATCGGTCTGCGTGGTGCCGACCCGTCGTGGATCGCCAAGGAGGTCAACTTCACCCGGTCCGACGCCGTGGCGACCGACGTCGTCGAACGGCTCCCGTCCTCGGCCGACCTGCCCGACCCGCAGACGTTCCTGGCCGACTACTTGGCGACCAACCCCGATCTGGCCCAGCAGATCGCCGAGTCGGAGGGTGAGGGCTTCACCGCCGAGACACTGACCGACGCCGTCACCGTGGCGCCGTCGCTCAAGGACCAGCTCGACGAGCAGCTCGACGGCTGGCGGATCCTGCCGGAGACCGACTCACGTCGTGGCGACGCCGTGGCGGCCTCCGATGCGCTGCTCGCCGAGTACAAGGCGTTCGGCGAGTCGACGTCGACCTCGACCTACACCGTCAAGGACGTGTTCTTCTTCGGCGGCAAGGAAGCGGCCGAGCCCGAGACCGTCAAGGGCGAACGGTCCCTCATCGACCGGGCCTGGCGCCGTGTCAGCACCGTGTTCCAGCCCAAGAACCCGCCGCTGTACGCCGCCGTGACGGTGCAGAAGAACACCGAGCAGATCGTGGCTCCCGGTGAGGCGCCGCCGCCACCGAAGGTCGACGAGGAGGCCGAGACGGTCACGGTCGTGCTGCTCCGCAACCTGGGGACGCGGCGCCTCATCCCGTTCCTCTTCACGCTCTTCTCCGGCATCGTGTTCGCTGCGCTCGTCTGGATGCTCCACAACCGTGACAAGCGGGCGATGCAGGTCCGGGACGAGTGGGACCCCTCACAGGCGGAGCTGCCCGCCGAGGTGCGCTGACCCGTGGGGCAGTACCTCCCGATCGTGGCGATGATCGTGCTCGCGGCGCTGTTCGCCGCGCTGAGCTTCGTGGCATCCAGCCTCATGCAGCCACGACGGCCGACCGAGGCCAAGGTGGCCCCCTACGAGTGCGGCATCGTCGACCAGACGGAACCGCCCGAGCGGTTCCCGGTCCGGTTCTTCCTGATCGCCATGATCTTCATCGTGTTCGACATCGAGATCATCTTCTTCTACCCGTTCACGATGGTGGCCGAGCAGCTCGGCGGGTTCGGGTTGGTGGCGATCGGGATCTTCGCCGCCGCGGTGTTCGAGTCCTTCCTCTACCTGATCCGCAACGGCGCGCTCGACTGGGGCCCGGTGGTCCGGGCCCGCCGCTCGGCGCTGCGCTCCATGCCGGCGCGCACGACGACGAGCACGATCCGCCGTGTCGGGACCGATGGTCGCGCCGCCGGCGGCACCGAGG
>CAYRFK010000298.1:0-5551 GCA_964423465.1 uncultured Verrucomicrobiota bacterium
CGGGTGGTGGTGGACCACCGGGCCTCGGCGCATGAAGAGGCCGGCGACCTCCTCCTGCCCCTCCGCGCCGGCCTGATCGGCGAGGATCATATCGCCGCCGAACTGGGTCCGCTTCTTCTCGGCCAGGTGGCGGGGCGCACCTCGACCGGCCAGGTTACGCTGTTCAAGTCCGTCGGCGTGGCGATCCAGGACCTGTGCGCGGCCGCCCGGGCACTGGACGCCGCCCGGCGCATGGGCCTCGGGACGCCCCTGCCGCTGTGATGAACGGGGCGGACGCATCGTCCACAGTTCGTGGCCGCGCCATTCGGCGTGGAGGTCCGTTGTAGCGCCCGAATCCGTCGGGCGCAGCGGTTGATCGGTAACGCAAGCTGGCGCCGGTAGGATACCGGCGCTACGACCGTCCCTCCCTGCGTGGAGATACTAAAGCAAGCCACCACACAGCGACGCGGAGGGCGCGGAGAAGGCACGGATATTCAACACAAAGGCCGCAAAGAACGCGAAGGGAAGACGGAAGGAGGGATCGACTCGGGCTTCTTCTTCGCGAGTTTCTTCACGGCAGCACCTTGAACCCTTCCTTCTCGGCGGCGGCGCGCAGGCGGTCGTCCAGGCAGACGAACGGCAGGCGGGAGGGGATGCCGTCGCACGCCGCGAGGGCGGAGGCCAGTTGGATCGCGTCGCCCGCCCGGAGCGCGTGCGTGCGCAGGAGTCGGAGCGCTGCGGTCCGGATGGCTGCGGTTGGATGGATCTCCCGCCAGCCGACGGCGTGGAGCGCAAGCTGTTCGAGGAGGGCGGTTGTCTCGACGGCGTCGATGATGCGCTCGCGGGACAGGCGGGCGACGGCGGAGGCGCACTCCACCTCCGTCGCCCACCATGCGGCGATCCGTGGGTCGGCGCGATGAAGCCCGCGCATCGCGTGGGTCGCGGGCTGCGGGGTCAGCAGCGGCACCAGAGCCGAGGCGTCCCAGAACTTCACACCCGATCCTCCCGATCGGCAATCAGGGCGGCCACGATGTCCGTCTTGTTCTTGAGCCGGACCGGCCGCAGTCGGTCCAGCGCGCGCCGGTCGAGCGGCTTCCGGGGCTCCGACAGGACCCCCCTGCGGACAAGATCGCGGACCCAGTCCTCGCCTTCCGCCGGCTCCGCGGGAGACAGCCGGGCCACCGGTCGTCGCCGGTCCAGGATCGTGATCGTGTGGCCGGCCTTGACCCGGTCGATCAGCTCACTGAGGTGATTCTTCGCGAACGAGATGTTGGCGGTATTCGCGTTCATATGGCTAACATAGCCAGATTCGAGGCGCGCGTCAAAGCGGGTCGTGGTTGAAGATCTCAACGTTCGCGGCAGATGCCATGGTCGCCGGTCTCCGCGAAGTCGAGAATCCGCTTCATGGAACCGACGGTCACCGAGACGCGGTCGCTGCCGAACGCTCCGTTGAGATGGGGGCTTTGATACGCGGCCGGGGGGCGGAGATCTACGGGGGCGCCGTTGATACGGGGGAGAACGAAGGCCTGCGGGGCCGCCGCGTCGTAACGGCTCATCTCGATGCGCTGCGAACCGAAGCGGTAGTCGACCTTGTCCGTGGTCACCGCGAGCGGATGGCCCCGCACCGCCTCGCGGAAGCGGTCGAACGAGCCGTGGCTCGCGACATCCCCGGCGTGGAGCAGGATGCGCGTGGTGTCGCCGGGGCCTTTGAAGTCCGCAGGGTCGGCCTGGACCCGCTTCTCATCCCAAAGATACCCGCCATCGAGGAACTTCACGGCGACGAAGGCCCGGCCGTTGCCGGCGAAGATCCATCCGTCCTGCTCGTTCTTCGTCAGATCCGACCCCTCGAATCGCATGCCGAGCTTGCCGGTGCTGTAGGAGCCCACGGTGCTGCGGCCGCACTTCGCGATGCGCTGGATGAGCAGAACACTCTCGTGCTGAACGCTCCAAGACGAATGCTGAGGGCGTCCGCCGGCGGTATCCTCGACCACCGGATGCACCTGGCTGATGGTCTTGGCGGAGGGGTCGTCGAACAGCAGGCCGCAGGTGCGCTTCTGGCGGGAGATTCCGGAATACTTGAGGGTGGGCACCCCCGCTTCCGGATCGGGCATGACAAGGGCCGGGTTCTGAAGAGTGCTGCCGAGCAGGTAATGAGGGGTGCGGTAGGCGTAGTTGACCAACGCGGAATCGGCGGCGAGCCGCTGGCCGTGCGCCTCCGGAAGCTTGGACGATTCGAGCTCGCCGAGGACCCGGTTGCAGATGACAAAAGGCTCCGCCACAGGAAAGGTCCGATGGCGCAGGAGGATGGCTTCGACGGGCAGTTGGTAGCGGCTGGTCTCGATGACGCGGGAGTGACTGGAGCCCGCAGGCTGTCCCTCCACGGCGAAGAGCAGGTTCTTGTACGCATCGAAGCCGCCTTTCCCGTGGTCGGCCCGACTGCGCCCCCCACCCCGGAGCCCCTTCACCGAAATCTGCTCCTCTTCGATGAATGCCAGGTCCAGCAGCAGGCCGAATCGATGGCGGACGACCGGGTCGGGCGCGAGCTCATGCAGGTTGAAGAGCGCGGGCCAGGAGTATTTCTGATACCCGTTCGATCCGATCTCGGCCCAGAGCCCCGCCTGTGCGCGGCGGCGCGGCCATTCGCGGAAGAAGACCGTGTAGGCGGCGGCGTGCTCGGCGGTGGTGTGGCCGTCGGCGAGCTTGCGATCGCGATAGGCCGGATCGTCCTGCAACAAGGCGGTGACGAGATAGTAGGCCGGGCGCCGATTCAGGTCGTGATTCTCGGTGCCCAGCAGGAAAAGGAGATCCCCGGGGCCGGCATCGGCGAGCCGGCTTTCCCCGCTGACCCATTGCCAGAGCGCCTCCCTCATGACGGCCTCGGTCTCCGGCTTCAGGCGCCCGGGAAAGTGCGGGCTCTTCGCGTGGAAGAGCCCGAGCGCACGCACGTATTCGTTCACGGAGAAGAAGGTCCACGGCAGGTTCCCGGGCTCTTCCGGCGATGTGGCGGACAGCCGTGAGGGCTTCGAGGCGAGGAATTCCTTCGCCCGTTTGAACAGTCGCGCATTCGCCGCATCCGTCTTCTCGTTCAGATGGAGTGCCGCGAGGCACCAGAGGTTCTCGCCCCAGACGCCGTCGGGCCAGCAGGCATCCTTGGCGATGGTCCTGCGCAGGGCCTCTTCGCGCAGCTTGAGCGAGGAGGCGTGGGTTCCGACCACGAGCTTCTCATGGCCCGCATAGCGATCCGCATCCGACGGTTCGGAGGCGTTCGCCAACGTAAGGGCGGACAGGAAGAGGGATAGAATGGTCTTCATGGCGGCGGAGATCCTCGCTTCAGAAACGCACGTCCTTTCATGCCTCATGGGCATGTCAACCCCTGCTGTGGGCCGGCTCTGCGACAGTAGACATAGTAACCGCCCGCGATCACGTTCCCTGCAGCGTCCAGAAATGCGGCACTTGCCGTGTAGGTATGCCCGGGCTCCAAGTCCCAATCGAAGGAGATTTCCTTCGCCCCTTCGCGCGCGGGAAGAGTCCGACTCTTTCCGTCCACGGTCAGCCGGACGGAGGCCACGGAAAGGCTGGCGAACTTCGTTTTCGCCGTGCCGTAGACCAGGTCGGCCTTCGGGCCGCCCGGATCCCAGGCGTCGATGGTCTTCCTGATTTCGGGCACGCCGGCGAGTGGAGCGTCCGCCTCGCGCGGCCAGCGCCGCACCTCGAAGCGATAGGTTCCGGCCCGGGCGGCCCGGATGCACCAGTCGCCCACGGCCTTCGGCCCGGCGGCGACGGTGGCGTGATGCCACGGCGGGACGGGAAGATACCAGTCCGAGGGGTGGAGGAAGGTCTCCGGATCGCGGTCATCGCCAACGATGACGTCGACGCGGTCGCGGTCGCCCGGCGAGACCCTGGTCCAGTATTCCTCGAACTCCCGGCGGATCTCCTCGACAACCTCCGGGTGGTCGGCGATCACGTTACGCTTCTGTCCGGGGTCTGCCTTGATGTCGTAGAGCTCCCGGTTGTCGACCAGCCGCCAGCGCGAGGTCATGCCCACCGCCCCACGCCACTTCTCGGGCGTGAAGGTGCGTTGGCGCTCGACAAACAGGTGACGCTCCGGCACCTCCGCCTTGGCATCGAGCAGTTGTGCGCGAAGGCTCCGACCGTCGAACGCCACCTCCTGCGGGAGCGCGAGCCCGCAGAGTTCGACAAGCGTCGGCAGAACGTCGATATGCGCATTGAGCGAAGGGATGTCCTCGCCATGCCGCAGCCCGCCCGCGGGCCAGCGGATGAAACAGGGCACGCGGTGCCCGCCATCGTAGACATCGCCTTTCATGCCGCGCATGCCCGCATTGAAGACGTTCACTCCAAGGGTTCCGCCATTGTCGGTCAGGAAGATCAGGATCGTGTCGCGCTCCAATCCGTCCTCGGCCAGCGCTTCGCGCAACCTCCCGATCAGTCCGTCGATCCTCTCGATCGCCGCAAAGAAGAACGCCGTTTGGGCGGGTGAATTCATCCTGTACGCATCCGCCCATGTCGGATCGGGCAGCGTGAGCGGCGTGTGGGGCAGGTAGGTGCAGAGGTATACGAAGAAGGGCTTCTGCGCCTCTTTGCTCTCCCGCGCGAAGTCGATCGCGGAGTTGAAAAAGACCTCCGGCGCCCAGCCGTCGATCCGCTTCCACTCCCCGTTGTGAAGGTAGTGGTCGTTGACGCGGTCGTTGAGGAAATGGTCGTCGGTCGTGCCGGTGCCACCGTCGCCCTGGCCAAGCCACTCGTCGAACCCGCGATCCATCGGACGGTAGGGAAAGTTCGCCCCGAGGTGCCACTTCCCGAACATCCCGGTGCGGTACCCGTTCGCGCGAAAGGCGTCGGCCATGGTCAGTTCAGTCGCGCGGAGGTGGTTTCCGGCGGCGATCGTGTGCCACACCTTGACGTGATGGGAGTACTTCCCGGTCATCAACGCGCTGCGGGTGGGCGCGCAGGTCGGATCGACATGGAAGTTGGTCAATCGCACGGATTCGTCGCGAAGCCGATCAAGGTGCGGCGTCCGGATCACCGGATTGCCGTGGGCGGCGATGTCGCCATAGCCCATGTCGTCGAGCAGGATCACAATGACATTGGGTCTTCGTGCGCTGGCCTCTGCGGCACAGGCTGACGGGACCGTGGACAAGAGGCCGACGACCAGGAGGGAGGTTGTTCTGTTCATGGTGTCCTCTTCGCCCTCGCGCCGGGGGCCGGGGCGATCGCGGCCACGAGGGAAAGCACGATGGTCCATCCTTGGTGTTTCATGGCTCGCTCTCCCTTGGGTCCTGTCGGCTGGCGTTCACGTCGGCATGTCCTCTCTCCGGCACCGCGGAATCGGGACATGGATAGTGCACTGTCGGTCAGGAAGATCAACAGCGCGTTCTCCGCAACCCTCAGGCAGCTATCTTGCGAAACCATGATCTGGGTATGATTCGGTTCAGGGTGATGGTACGAACTGGATCCGCTCCCCCTTTTGGGTTTCATAGGTCCGGATCTTGCCGCCATGGCGAAGGGTCAGCGGACCCAGATCTGCGAAAGGACTCCAGCTTGGACGAGTTTG
>CAYRFK010000299.1:0-5537 GCA_964423465.1 uncultured Verrucomicrobiota bacterium
CTTCTGGACCGACACGCACGATATTTCAATGGGTTAGCGTAATGGTATGAATATCTGACTGGCACCGCGTGGACGGGCACCGCGCTGAGCGACGTCCGGGCGCCGGCCCTGCTAAAATGACCCCGAATCAACAAAACCCCGAATCAACAAAACCGAATTAACAATTCCTCCCATTTCATGCCCCGTTTTGCCACCCTTCATCGTCTATTAATCGCCGTTCTGGTCGGTCTTTTGCTGCCAACTGGTATGGCTTGGGCGCTGGATAGGGTTGCGCTGCAATTCAAATGGACACACGCCTTCCAGTTCGCCGGCTATTACGCCGCGCTGGAAAAAGGGTATTACCGCGCGGCCGGCCTCGACGTGGCATTGCTTGAAGCGGTGCCAGGTGTCGATCCGTTGGAATCCGTCCTGTCCGGCCGGGCGCAATACGGCGTTGGCACCAGCAGTCTGTTGCTGGCTCGCAAGTCTGGCAAGCCGGTGGTCGTTCTTGCGACGATTTTCCAGCACTCGCCGTTGGTGCTGGTTGCCCGCCAAGATGCGGCACGCCAAGGCACCCAGGGCATTCACGATATCGTTGGTAAGCGTGTGATGATTGAGCCGCAGTCTGATGAGTTGATCGCTTACCTGAAACTCGAAGGCATCGAGCTCGGCCAATTGATCGAAGTGCCGCACAGCTTTCGGCCAGAAGATTTGATCGAAGGGCGTGTGGATGCTATTTCCGCCTATGTCAGTAATGAGCTTTACTACCTTGAGCGGGCTAAATTTGCCTATCAGGTTTACACGCCGCGCAGCGTCGGCATCGACTTCTATGGCGACAACCTGTTCACCAGTGAACAGGAACTCAAGGCGCATCCGCAGCGGGTGCGCGCTTTCCGTGAGGCCAGCCTGCGCGGCTGGCAATACGCCATGCAACACCCCGAGGAAATCGCTGATCTTATCTTGGCCAAGTATTCCCAGGAACATCCGCGCGACTTCTATCTGTTTGAGGCGCGGCGCATGGCCGCCCTGCTGCGCACCGACCTGGTTGAGGTTGGCTACATGAACCGTGGACGTTGGCGTCATATCGCCGATACCTATGCCAACCTTGACTTGCTACCCCATGACTACAGCCTCGATGGTTTTCTTTACGAGCCGGATACGCAGCCCGACCTGACTTTGGTCTATGCCGTGCTCATATTGCTGGCAACCGTCAGCGGCATCGCCCTTTACATCCACCGCATCAATTGCCGCCTGTCACGCGCCTTGAGCGAAAGCCGGGCGGCGGAAGAACGCATCCGTCACCTGGCCCAACACGATTCCCTGACCGACCTGCCCAATCGCGCGCTCTTTTCCGATCGCCTCGACCAAGCCCTCGCCGGCGCGAAGCGTGATGAACAGCATCTGGCGGTGATGTTCATGGATCTCGACAATTTCAAGCCGATCAACGACAACTTGGGGCATGACATCGGCGACAGCTTGTTGCGGCAGGTCGCCGACAGGCTGCGTCACAACCTGCGTGAATCCGACACTGTAGCGCGCGTGGGCGGCGACGAATTCATTGCCCTGCTGCGTAATATCCAGGATGTCGCCGATGCCTTGGCGGTGGCGGAAAAGCTCAGGGAGGCCCTCGCCCAGCCCTTCGATATCAACGGGCAATCCCTTGCGATTTCAGCTAGCATCGGCGTCGCCCTCTATCCCCAGCACGGCGACCGCGACATCCCATTGCTCAAGCATGCCGACGAAGCCATGTACGAAGCGAAGCGCGAGGGGGGAAATCGGGTGAAGGTTTTTGTAGTAGGGCAATAATGGTGAGTATTGTCTGCCAACTTAAAGTTCTTAATGTGGGGTCCCTAATGTGGGGTTGACTTCAGTCGGCCTTGCCGCCCTTTGCCGCCGCGCGGGTGTCATGGTGGATGCGCTGGTGCGGGTCAATAAACAGGATGCCGGAGAGGATGATGCTGATGGCGCGCTCGGCTTGATCGTCGGCCAGCGAGCGCAGGAAGGCGTCGATTGGCATGCGCATATCGCACGTTGGCCCAAGGGCGCTATTACAAGCCGCAGAAGATCATTATTGCTTTGTCGCAATGACGACAAAAGCGTCGCCGCAAGGTGGGAAAAGCCACACTAGCGTTCTTTTTATCTGTGAATAATCAGCGGATTAGTGAGGGTTAGCAGCAGCATGGGGGTGACATGGGGGTGACATGGGGGTGACATGGGGGTGGCATGAGGTTTGCTACATTCAGATTGAACCCGACTGAATGGACGCGTGAACTGGAGCCATGCAAACCTCAAATCCTAGTCTGCATCTGGTTGCAGCCGAACCCGCGCCGCCGGATTGCAACCATTGTCCTTATCGTGAAAAAGTCTTGACCGCGGGCCGCTGCGTGCTCGGTGATGTCTGTTTAATCAGCCATAGCGGCCGTCAGATCGACCGATTTTTGCAGCGCAATCCTGATTATGCGGCAGCTTGCCTTACCGATACCTTTTGGGAGCGGCGCGCGATTGCGGTGCGTTATGCGCCACTGGAGTCCATCGCACCATTAATGCATGACCCCGATGAAGGCGTGCGGCGGGCGGTAGCGACTCGTCTGCCCATCAGCGCGCTTGCGGCGCTTTGTCACGACCCGGATCGTGAAGTGCGTATTAGCGTGGCAGCGCGCCTGCCGGTCGCGTTACTCGAACGATTGATGCACGACCCGGACTATCTCGTTCGGCAGCATGTTGCTGAACGCATCCCGCATGGCCGCCTACCGCGCATGGCGGATGACCCGGATCGCGAGGTACGCAAGGTAGTGGCGCGTCGCCTGCCGGCTTTCGCCTTAAAGCGTATGATTGCTGATGTGGAGCCGGAAGTCCGCCGCATTGTTGCAGCCCGCCTGTTGCTGGAGGATGCGGCGCTTCTGCTGCACGATGCAGATTGGCTGGTGCGGCTGGAGGCCGTGCGCCGCGCGCCGCTAGCACGCATTGCCGAGTTACTCAACGACCCCGAGCCCGATGTGCGTGATAGCGTGCAAGCCCGCCTGCAATTTCACACACACCCTAACCCCAACTGGGATGAATCACTATGAAAAGCTGCGTTCCTGACGAATCGACCGTGCAACGGTTAAGTACTGAGATCAATGCCTGTACGCCACGTCCGCACCACGCCAGTCTGCTTGCGGTTATTGAGCGGCTGATGCCAGCGTGTTCTTATCGGTTTGCGCTCACCCGCGGCGGGTGGTATCGCCCCGGTGGCCTGATTCGTGCGGACGGTGAACGGCTGGCGGATCACCTGGAAACCTGGGTCACGCAGGAACTGGTTAATTGCGACGATGACATGGGTGAATTCATGGATCGTCATGCCGATAGTGAGCTGTTGGCTACCCGTCACATGGGGCATACCCATTACTTCGTCGCCGCTTATGGCCCTGCCCCCGCGGATTTTCTGCAAATGGAAGTCGAGGAGTTGCAGGAGGTGCTTGACCGCCGTCTGTGGGATGCCGCTTCGCCGCCGAGTGATGCACAAGAGTTGACTGACCCGATCATGCCGGCCCGCGTGCCGGCGCAAGTCGTCGGTGCGCCGCATTACTGTTTCCGCCGTCTGACTGATATGCGCAAGATTATGGCGCGTTTGCCCGCTGCCATGCGCCCTCGTGCCCCGTTTGGTGCGCCACTTTCACGTTTTATGCAGGAGTGGGTGGCTAGTCGGGCGGGGGCGAAGGAAGGGGGCGCGGGCAAACATTTTAGTGAATGCTGGGTTATTGCCCTCCGTGAACAGCATGACAGTTATAACAACGTCGTCATCTCAGCCAAGCCGGTGGCGCAGCATGCACGCCAGCTTAAAACTTTCCACTGGAATATAAATTTGCATGGCCTTGAATCCGCGCAGCAGTTGCAGGCATTTGATCGCGCCGCCGGTTACCTTGGGGCGTGGTATTTCCATTTGGTTGCTGGCGGCCTGACGCCGCGCGCCGTTGCATTTTCCATCATGCAGGATATTGACTCAGGCTTTGGCTATCTGGGTGATCTGGAATTGGCTTTGCTGCAAGGTTGGATTAAATCCCCTTACTCTGTTTGAATCTTTATTATTGCATATTTTTACCTGTTAACCGAGGCCGCGCCATGAAGTCCCTGCAAATTGCTGAACTGCTCAACGAACCGGCCTGCACCCATAATGCCAAGGCAAAATCTGGCTGTGCGCGCCCCAAGCCTGGTGCTACCGCTGGCGGTTGCTCCTTTGATGGTGCACAGATTGCCTTGCTGCCTATTGCCGATGTGGCGCATATCGTGCATGGACCCATCGCCTGCGCCGGTTCTTCTTGGGACAATCGTGGTACACGCTCTAGCGGCCCGACGCTCTATAAAATCGGCATGACCACCGACCTGACCGAACAGGACGTGATTATGGGGCGCGGCGAAAAACGCTTGTTCCACGCCATTAAACAAGCTATCGATAGTTACGCTCCGGCGGCAGTATTTGTTTACAACACTTGTGTGCCGGCATTGACCGGCGACGATGTTGAATCCGTTTGCAAGGCCGCGGCTGAACGCTGGGGCACACCCGTAGTGCCGGTTGATTGTGCGGGTTTTTATGGCACTAAAAACTTAGGGAATCGCATTGCTGGTGAAGCCATGTTCAAGTACGTCATTGGCACGCGTGAGCCGGATCCTGTGCCGCCTGCATCGGTGCGCGATGGTATTCGCGTGCATGACGTTAATCTGATTGGCGAATACAACATCGCTGGCGAGTTCTGGCATGTACTGCCGTTGTTTGATGAGCTTGGCCTGCGCGTCCTCGGATCGCTCTCGGGCGATGCTCGTTTCCATGAAGTGCAAACCATGCACCGCGCCGAAGTCAGCATGGTGGTGTGCGCCAAGGCGTTATTGAATGTGGCGCGCAAGTTGGAAACGCAATTTAACGTGCCGTTCTTCGAAGGCAGTTTCTACGGCGTTACTGACACCTCGCAAGCCTTGCGTGATTTCGCCCGTGTGATCGGCGATGCAAGTTTGAGTCAACGCACCGATGCCTTGATTGCACGCGAAGAAGCCCAAATTCATGCTGCGCTGGAACCCTGGCGGCAACGCCTAGCGGGTCGCCGTGTGTTGCTCTACACCGGCGGCGTCAAATCTTGGTCCATCGTCTCCGCCTTGCAGGACCTGGGTATGGATGTGGTTGCGACTGGCACCAATAAATCCACCGAGGAAGATAAGGCACGCATCCGCGAAATCATGGGTGATAAAACCAAGATGATCACCGATGGCAGCCCAAAGGCGTTACTAGGTGTAGTGAAGGAATATCAGGCCGATATTCTTATTGCTGGCGGTCGTAATATGTACACAGCCCTGAAAGCGCGTATCCCCTTCCTCGATATCAATCAGGAACGCGAATTCGGCTACGAGGGTTACACCGGTATGCTCGAACTGGCCCGCCAATTGGCGTTGACCTTGCAAAGCCCGGTTTGGCATGCGGTGCGGCAAGCGCCACCGTGGCAAAAATAAAGTGGTTGCGCTGCTGTAGTCCGTGAAGCCTGTATTGCCTTGGTGCGGCAACTCGGGGACACTGCCAAGATTTTGAAACC
>CAYRFK010000300.1:0-5522 GCA_964423465.1 uncultured Verrucomicrobiota bacterium
GCGACGAACGCGCCCAAAGCCGACGTATCGACGCACCGGGAGTGACGAAGTATACCGGGAAAGCCGACACCCTCACACTCCTCACCGCCCTGCTGACGGCCTCGCGGCGATCGATGAAGCCTGCGATCTGCGCCCACACCTCGGGATCGATCCGCACCCGGTCCTCCGGCAGGACGCCGACATGCTCGCTGAGCCAGTCCGGATCGAGGGTGACCTCACCCTCCAGCGACTCGGCGATCTTGTCCAGGACCGAGCGCATGTCGAGGTGCAGGGGCGTGCCCTCGTAGTGCGCCAGTAGCTTGCGGGCGAGGCCGAAGGTGAACGCCTCCCGCCGTGTGATCGACACCGGCGGCAGCGTGGATCCCGACCGACTGCCTCTGGTCGTCGGCGTCGACAGACCATTGAAGCGGCTGGTTGCGATCCAAGCCTTGGAACCCCGCAGCGATGCGGCGTCCGAGGGTTGGACGGCTTGGGCACCTGTCGAGTGCCTACAGAAGTTGGCCCGACTCGAGGGGGCCGCGGTCTTCCATCGCGGTCGGCGATTGCGCCGCTGGCGGGGCTGCCAGGGGCCGTCCTGCTCGTTGTCAGGGCATCGGGGCGCGAAGTGTGCGATTCCGGCAGGCTTCGGGACAGGGCGCCGGGGTGGCGGCGCGAACGGGAGCTATTCGCCCGCGCGGAGTGTCTCCGGGGGCGGGACGTCCATTTCCACGAAGCCGCCCAACCCGAGCGCTTCCAGTTCCTCGCGAATGCGAACGGTCTGCTTGCTGATCCTTGGCCAGGAGGTCGTCGTGAGAACGAGGATGCGGAGGCGGCGGCCGGCGAGCTTCTGCTGGTACTTCAGGTTCCGGTCGGTCGTGACAAAGGCGTCGTATCCGGCGACCTCGGCCTCGCGCAGAAGATCGCCGTTCTGCAGCGTCGACCATCCGCGCTCGGCGCTGGTGTCCACGTCATGAGGATGCAGGTGGCGCCGGAGCGGAACGGGGACGCCCTGGTCGAAGAGAACCTTCATGCCGGAGACTCGACAAGGAGTCCAGCGGCCGCATGTTCCAAGACCGCCTCCACCTGTCGCCGCGAAACACCGGGGAACCACTCGAGGAAGTCGTCGGTTGACGCGCCGTCTTCGAGGTTCGCAAACAGGGCGCGGACGGGCACACGGGTACCCTTGAAGACCCATTCCCCACTGACTCGACCGGGGAGTCGCTCGACCTCCCGGCAGTTGTTCCAGTCCGTCTTCATAGTTGGAGAATACCACGGCAGCGCCGGCCGCTCAATTCGCCTCTCCACACTCGTGACGGGGCGAAGCCGGGGTGCCGACCGCGATTCGTTACGGGGTCGGGCTTGGCCGGATGTCCTCCCGCAGGGTGACCCGCGGCTTGCGGCCGGCGTAGTCGGTGCGGGAGATGAGCCCGGCGGACTCCAAGGCGGCGAGGCCGCGGCGGGCGGAGTCGGTGGACTGGCCGGTCAGACGGCAGATGTCGCGGAGCGACGCCGGAAATGTCGTGCTTCTCTTGAGAGCTCGGTAGTGCCAGAGGGCAAGGCCTGTGGGCAGTGCGGCGGGACCGGCGAGGCGGGCACGGCGGAGCCAACTCCAGACGATCGGCCCACGCAGGTAGGGCTCGACCTGTTTCCGGGTCCGTGGCCGTTTGGGCGGCGACGGTTCGTCGAGGGGGAGCGCTGCGAGGTCTGGATCCGAGGCGCCCATCAGCAGGCCCCCCGGGGGGATACTACATCTATCTCTTTAATAGATTGAGCGGGGCTCCCGCCGGCGGGAGGGGTACCCCTCCCATCCGCGGGAGGGGTGTCGGCGTCGAGCAGGCGCATGACGGTCGTCCACATGGCGCGTCCGCGCTCGTCCATGTAGCGGTCGGGGTGGCACACGATCTTGGCGTCCGACTCGAGTTCGAAGCCGCCGAGAACGTCCGCGCTGGCCCGGCGCATGAAGGCTTGGGTTGCGCGGACCACCTCCTCGATTCGTCCGGCAGGGCCCTCGACGAGCAGGGCATCGTGCACCGGGGCGCAGACCTGGATCCCGGCCTCCGTGGCGTAGCAACAGGCCAGGCGGAGGATCTCCGCGCCGTTGGCCTGCATCGGGAAGTTCCGGAGGGAACGCGGGTTGGTGAACGGCCCGACGTGCTGCGTCCAGCCGAAGACGGTATGGATCCGGCCGTTGAGGATGGCGTAGTCGACCGCGGCGTCGCTCCAGCGCCAGAAGCGGGGGAACGATCGCCGATGGGCCGCGAGGAGCCGGTTGGCCTCGGAAACGGAGATCCCCGAGCGCTCCGCGAGCGTGAACGGCCCCATGCAGTACTGCGTGCCCAGCACGGTCGCTTTGTACTGGTCGCGGATCGCCTTGTGGCTGGCCTTGGTGGCGTCCGGGGGCGCGGCTCCGGCCAACTTGGCGAACTCCAGGTAGGGATCCCCGCTCTGATACGCCCGGATCATCGCGGGGTCGCCGGACAGGGCGGCGGCGATCCCGAACTCCTGCTGGGCCCAGTCGATGTAGGCCAGGGCGCGACCGGGCGGTGGCATGATGAGCCCGCGGATCCAGGTGCCGGGACCGAAGGCGAAGCGGCTGTTGGACGGCTGGTTGCGGCCGGTGCGGCTCCGGTACGCGGACAGCAACGTGCGGTTGCGGTCGTCCGGCCCCACGCTGAGCTCCTGCAGCCGGAGCTGCGAAAGGGCCGTGCGGAGTTCCCGGATGGGGGCCACCTGCGGGTAGGCGGCGGCCATGAGTTTGAAAGTGTCGTCGTCGAGGGCCAGCGCCCCCGAGTCGAGGCGCGGCCACGGGATACCCTCCTTGGCCAGCCAGCGGGCGAAGCCTTCCTGGGAGAACGTCCGGCCCCGGTAGATGCCCAAGGAACCGCCGATCTCCTGGATGAGCCGGTCCTTGATGCCGTCCCAGCCGGCGACCAGCCGCCGCCAGGCGTCCCCGTCGAGGGGGATGCCGTGCCACTCCATGATGGCGGCGGCCTTCATGTAGCGGCCCCGAAGGAGGGCGCGACGGTGGAGGCAGGCTTCCATCCGGTCCAGCAGCAGGCCCAGCGCCCGGACATCGGCAGAGCAGTAGTCGAGAAGAGCCGCCCTCTCCTCGGCCGTGTAGGGTCCGCCGCGGATGGCGAGGTCCCGCATGGTGGTCTTCTCGGCTGCGTCCATGACCGGCAGGCCGTAGTAGGACAGGGCGCCGAGCAGGCCGTTCCCGCTGGGCACATACCGGCCGCAGGTCTCGCAACGGAACTCGGCGTAGAGGTCCAGCACGTTGGCCGGAAGCTCCCAGCCCAGCGCAAGGAAGCAGCCGCATTCGGCGCTGGCGTAGTAGGCGACGATCAGGCTGTCGGGGCCCGTGTCGAACGGGGGCCGGTCGCCGAGTTGATCCCTCCACAGGGTCAGCCGGCGACCGGTCCGGAGTTCCCACGCCACCAGGCACAACGGCTCGGGCCGGTGTCCCGGTGGCGCGTGGAACTCGAAATCGACCAGCCAGATCTCCCGGAACTGGTCGAGCAGACTCATGCCGCACCGCGGAGCTGCCGGACCACCGGATGGTCCGCGCTGGTGATGATGCGCCCCCGGAAGGCGATCTTGAGCATGGCATGCGGATCTGCGGGCCATTCGGGCGGCGGGAGCTCGCTGATGGGCTCGATCACGTCATACGCGCCGGACTCCCGGTTGCTCTGCATCCGGATCCACCGGCCGGCGAAGCTCCGGACGATCTCCAGGGCGGACTCGTTCCAGGTATCGAGCTTGCCGTCCTGCCCCGGGAGCCGGATGGGCCAGAACATGACCGTGCCCTGCTTCGTGATGATCCCGGTCAGGAGCTTCGGGATCCACTCCCCGAGCAGTTCGTCGCGCATGTCCGGGGCGACGATGTAGTGCTCGCGGTCCTCCTTCAGTTCCACCACGGGAACCCGAATCTGCCAGGCCGGGTCCGCGCTGATCTGGAACCACGTCTGGGCGGAGGGTTTGAGGATCGGCACCTTGAGGATGGCCTTCTTGACGGAAGCCATGCTGGTGTAGTCATGGGAGAGCGCGAGGCCCTTCAGGTCCATCTCCGACCGCGGGGCGGACGGGGGAAGGCCGATATCGTCGATCTGCGGATCGGCCTGCGTGTTCGGGTTGTTCGTCGTGTTCATGATCTTGTTCCTTGCGGGTTCTGTTCGGGCTTGCGGGGATGGCTGCCTACCGGTCACCGGCCGTCTCGACGTGCCGTTCAATGAATGCGAGCAGAGACGGCAACCACACGAGGCGGACGCCCTTGAGAGCTCCCGGCTTCTTGATGGAGGCGGTCCGGATCGATCCGGCCTTCACCAGTTCGTAGATGAAGGACCGATGCAGGCCCGTCGTGGGCTCCACGCCTTTCGCCGGGATCCGAATCCACCGCTCCGTCCCCAACCCCACCGACTCATTCGTCGTCATGTCGCGTCTCCGATTCCGCTCCGGCGTTCCTGCTCCCCCGCGTCATTGCAGGGGCGTCAGTGCCGTTGCGGTACGTGCGCGAGGGTCGATGGGCGTCGGGAGACAGCGTTGGGGTTTATCCGCGCCAACAAGCAAAAGAGGCTGTATCCATGCGGGTCCGGCCCCAAGAATATACGGCGGAATAAGCTGTAGGTTAATCCGTCCGACGCGTCAGCCAAGTGCGGTACTGTTTGCACAGGGTATCGGGCTTGCTGTCGATCGGCTGACCGCGCGCGCCGTAATCGCGGATGACGGCCCTCGCTGCGGCGCCTCTCCCAAGTCCCCCTTTGACGCGTGCGTGCATGGCGCGCATGACGGCGTAGCGGTCGAGGTTGGGATTGTTGGGCTTGCGGCCGCCCTTGCCACACATCTTCCTCGCACGCGCAGTGGCCCTCTTTGCCGCCGCGGCGTGGTGGGCCCGGATCTGGGCCACGTCCGCCGCGACTGCGGCCAGGCGTGCCGCAGGATGGGCACTCGCAACGAGAGTCTCCACCTCCCGGATTGCGGCATCGACGGCCTCCGTGCCCTCGCGTCCCCAACGGACGCCTTGGGTGGGGTGATTCGGCGGGATGCACCCGCGAAGTTCGACCAGGCGGCCGAGCGTCGCCTTGATGCCATCGATATCCGGACAACGCCGGGCATCGGCGACGAGGGCGAGGGTACGGGCGCGAAACTCCTCCAATGCGGGCAGGTTGTGTTGTCGGAACCGCCGGGCCTCGGCGGTATCGAATTCCTTCTGGAAGCCACGGCTTCGACGCACAAGCGCGGCCAGCTCCGCCGGAGCGGTCAGGAGATCTGCCCGGGGCCCCATTCGCAGCGAGCGATAGGCCTCAGGATCGGTCCGCATGGCGTGGCGGCGGAGAATCGGCACGAACCGGCGGACCTCGCCGCGATTGATGTCGCCGCGCATGCCGAGCAGGCGGATGGTCAATGCAACAATATCCCATCCCCGTCGGACCGCCTCCGATGACTTCATGACTTCGGCCCCGCCTTCGTGACGTCGGGCATGTGGTTCACGGCTTGGCGCATCGCATCGGTCGAGATGTGCGTGTACAGCTTCGAGACTGCGGCGG
>CAYRFK010000301.1:0-5472 GCA_964423465.1 uncultured Verrucomicrobiota bacterium
TGCGTCCCGCGAAGCCCGAGCCGGTGTGGTCCGCCCACCGCGCGGCGGGATTCGTGTCGCTCAAGGTCGTGCCGCCGGGCCGGTCGCTGGCGGTCGGCGTCGAGGCGCCGGAGACGATCCGCCCGGGCACGCGGCTGACCGCGAAGCTCGCCGTGCGCGACGAGGCCGGCGCACCCGCCTCCGCGGCAGTGGTCGTGGCGGCGGTCGACGAGGGCATCTGCCGGTTGACCGAGTTCGAGACGCCGGATCCGCTGGCGTACTTCCTCGGACGGCGCGGCCTGGCGGTGGAGATGTTCGACCTGTTCCGCGACCTCATGCCGCTGCTCGAGGAGAGCGCGGCGGGCGCATCGCACACGGCGGGCGGCGAGAGCGCGGCGCTGCAGCGGCGGCTGAACCCGATCCGCGCCTCGCGATTCCGCCCCGTCGCGCTGTGGGCGTCGGGCCTGCGGACCGACAGCAACGGCACGGCCGTCGCGTCGTTCGACGTGCCGGAATTCACCGGCCGCCTCCGGCTGATGGCCGTCGCCTTCGACCGCTCGCGGGCGGGCTGCGCGACCGGGGCCGTCACCGTGAAGCGTCCGCTCGTCGTCCAAGCCGGCCTCCCGCGCTTCCTTGCGCCCGGCGATCGCTGCGACATGGGCGTGCAGATCTTCAACGAGACCGGCGCCCACATCACGGCCGGCGTGCGCGTGACGACGCAGGGTCCGCTGTCGGCCGGAAAGGGTGAGGCATCGCTGAAGCTGGCGGTCGGTGCGAACGGCTCCGTGACGATCCCGATGACCGCCGGTGCCGCGCCCGGCAAGGCGCTGTGCGCGATCGAGGTGACGGCGGGCGACGAGCGCTACACCGAGACGATCGAGATGGCGGTGCGCCCCGCCGCGCCGCGCGAGTCGAAGGCAGTGGTCGGCGTCGTGGCCTCCGGCCGCGAGATGCGTATCGAGGCGCCGGAGGGCTGGGTGCCGGAGTCGCTCGACTTCGAATTGTGGGCCTCGGCAAGGCCGGACATCGGGCTCGCGGGCGGTCTCGACTACCTGCTGCGCTACCCCTACGGCTGCCTCGAGCAGACGACCAGCGCGGCATTCCCGCTGCTGGTGCTTCCGGACCTCGTCAACGCGGCGCGGCCCGGGGCGATGGGCAAGGAAGATGCCGACGAGTTCATCCGAGCGGGGATCGAGAGGATCTTGTCGATGCAGACCTTCGATGGCGGCTTCCACCCGTGGCCCAACGTCGGCGATGCGGCCGACTGGACCGCCATCTATGCGACGCACTTCCTCGTCGAGGCGCGGCGCGCGCGGCACGCGGTGCCGGAGGACCGTCTCGACGCGGCGCTCGACAACCTCCGCACGCGGCTTGAGGCGGCGGGGCCGACCGACGCCGACCCGGAAAGTGCCGCGTGGCAGGACGACCAGGAGCGGCGCGCCTACAGTTGTGAGGTCCTCGCCCGCGCCGGCAAGCCGGAGCCGGGTTGGACCGCCCGCCTCCTGGAGCAGTCCGCGAAGCTGCGTCCCGGCACACGCGCCCATCTCGCCGCCGCCCTGATCCATGGCGGCCGGCCGCGTGATGCGGCCCCTCTGCTCCGCGGCCTCGAGCCGGCCGGCGGGGCCGCCGCGCGGAGCCCGGGCGGGTGCTTCAACAGCCGCGTTCGCGATGCGGCGCTCGCGCTGCTGGCGTGGGTCGAAGTCGAACCGGCCTCTGCTGAAGCCGCGGCGTTTGCGAAGCAGGTGCAGGACGCCCGCCACGACGGACGCTGGGCGACGACGCAGGAGAATGCGATCGCCCTGCTCGCCCTCGGCCGCTACCTCGCGGCACAGACGCACGCGACCGAGCCGTTCCGCGCCGCGATCCGCCCCAGCGCCGGCGAGGGGACCAACGCGACCGCGTCGGGGACCACCCGGTGGACGCCCGGAGCGCCCGGCAAGGCCCGGTGGGTGCGCATCGAGAACGAGGGGCCGGGACGCTGCTACTTCGGCGCGACGGTCTCCGGCGTGCCGGCCGGCGGCGCCGTGGTGGAAGAAGATCGCGGCCTGACGGTGCGCCGGAGCTTCCTGCGGCCCGACGGGGAGGCGTGGGAGGGCACGGCCTTCCGGCAGGGCGACCTGGTGGTGGTGCGCGTCGAGATCTCCGTCGATCCGCAGATCGCCCCGCTCGAGAACGTGGTGATCGAGGATCTGCTGCCCGCCGGCTTCGAGGTGGAGAACCCGTCCTTCGAGGTCGCCAACCAGGCGCCCTGGCTCGGCGAGCGACGAAACTGGATGATCCACCGCGACGTGCGCGACGACCGGCTGATCCTGTTCCCGTACGCATTGAGCGGAACCGCGGCATTGCCGCAGACGTGGCACTACACCGTGCGCGCCGTGACGCCCGGCCGGTTCGTCGTCCCGCCGCTGCGCGCGGAGGCGATGTACGATCCCTCCATCCGCAGCACGCACGGGAGGATGGAGATCGAGGTGAAGCCGTAGGGAACATCGAACGCCGAACATCGAACATCGAAGTGCGGATTCGGAATCAACATCCAACAGCCAATACCCAACATCCAACAACCAATGCGCGGAACTTCTTCCTCTGACACGTGAAACCCCCGGGCCCCGTGAACTTGAAACTGCTCCTCCTTGCCATCGGATCCTCGTTATGGGCAACTGTGCCGGCGCTGGGCGACGACGCCCCCGTCGCGGCCAACGGCTTCCGGCCGATGGAGCACGTGCAGAAGGCGCTGCCGAATGCGGGTGTCGCCCGGATCGAGTATCGCACCATGTGGCCCGAGAAGGGGTCGCCGCCGGAGGCGCTGGCGGCGGTGCGGCGTGAGATGTGGGGCGCGTGGGCGGTGGAGGACGTCGACGGCTGGGCACCCCCCGCAGATGCGCCGGTGGATGTCGTGGTGGCGACGCGCGTACTGGCCGACCGGTTTCACGCCCGCTTCCGCGCCTTTCATGAGTCATTCCCCGACAGCGCCCAGGTGTGGAGCGACTTCCGCAAGGTCGACATGGTGTCGAGGGTCGGGAAGCTGCTTTCCATCACGATCAAGCGCGAGTGGTACACCGGCGGCGCCCACCCGGCCCACTCGGTCCGCCATCTCGTCTTCGACCTCTTCACCGGTCAGCGGCTCGGCATCGCGGACTTCGTGCCGGAGGACAGGCGGGCAGAACTGGCGCGGCGAATCCGCGAGGCGATCCTGGCGAAGCGCGGGCTGCCCGCGACGGCGACGGACGAGGAGGCCGGGCTGTTCGCCGGGGCGAAGATCGAGCCGCCGAACTTCTTCATCGACCTCCGCGGCGTCGGCTTCACATTCAACGAGTACGAGATCGCCCCCTACGTCGCCGGCGCGGTCGAGGTGATTCTTCCGTTCCATGCCATCGCCGACCTCCTCCTCCCCGCCGCCGCCGCGCGCATGCCGACGCCGGAGGAGATCCGGTCCACCGTCCCCGCCCCGGCAGTGAACCACTAATGGACACTGATGGGCACTGATGCAGCTGGGAAGTGGAGAGGTCCGACCATCCCAGGTAGCCGCAGGGCTACGACCTGAGGCGATGCGGCATCCGCCAGCACCCCGGCGCGCCACGTCGTAGCCGTGGCGCTACCCGCACCCGAAACGGCCCTCGGCCCGGACGAGGACAACCGAATGAGGGGGCGGGATCGGAAGGCGCGAAACCCCTCCGATGCGAGCTTGATCGCCCGCATCCCGGAGGCGTACCGTTCGACAGATGCACGCGAACTGGATGCCGAGAGTGGTGCCGGTCTTCCTGGCCGGCTGCGTGGCGGTGGCCGGTGCGGCGGACCGCGGCGCAGAGGACGCGGCCGGCGGAACGAACATCGTCACCTACGAGGCGTTCGGAGCGGTCGGTGACGGCGTGGCCGACGACCTCCAGGCGATCTGTGAGGCCCATGCCCATGCGAACCGGAACGGGCTGAGCGTGCGGTCGAACCCGAAGGCAACCTACCAGCTCGGCCGCCGGGCCCGCACCGCCGTCATCGCGACCGACACCGACTGGAGCACGTCGCGCTTCCTCATCGACGACAGCCAGGGGGTCGAGAACCACCGAAAGCCGCTGTTCGAGATCGTTTCCCTGTTGAAGCCCGTTCCGCTCACGATCGAGCGGCTCGCGCGGGGGCAGGAGCGACTTGATGTCCGGCCGGATGGCGACTGTCTGGTCCTTGTCGAGAACCGGCACCATAAGATCTTCATCCGGAAGGGACTCAACCAGAACGACGGGACCGCGCAGAAGGAGGTCTTCATCCTCCGCCGCGACGGTTCGATCGAAGGCGCGATCGATTGGGACTACGACACCGTCACCCGGGTCGAGGCCCGGCCGATCGACCCGCGGCCGCTGATCCTGCGCGGCGGCGTGTTCACCCACACCGGCAACCGCATGCGGCAGGAGAAGGGCTACAACTACTGGGCCCGCAACATCGAGATCCGCAGGTCGAACACCGAGGTCGACGGCCTGACGCATCGCGTCACCGGCGAGACCGAGGTCGGGCACCCGTACGGCGGGTTCCTCAGCATTCAGCAGTGCGCGAACATCACGCTGCGCAACTGCTCGATCGACTCCCGCAAGACCTACCGGACCATTGGGGCCGCGGGCAAGCCGGTGTCCATGGGCTCCTACGGGTACGGGGCCTCCCTGGTGGTGAACTTCCGCATGCTTAACTGCCGGATGGAGAAGATCGACGACCGCACCCGCTGGGGGGTGATCGGCAGCAACTTCATGAAGAACATCCTGCTTGAGGACTGCGTGCTGTCCCGGATGGATGTGCACCAAGGCGTTTCGGGGTCCTACATCATCCGCCGCTGCACGCTGGGCTACGCCGGGCTCAACGCCGTCGGCCGGGGGCGGCTGCTTGTCGAGGAATCCACATTGCACGGCGGTTATCTGATCTCGTTCCGCTCGGACTACGGTTCTCCCTGGGATGGCGACGTCCTCGTCCGCGACTGCTGCTGGATCCCCAACGCGGGCGCCCCCGCGCGCCCCGTCCTGTTCGGCATGCAGAACGACGGTACGCATGACTTCGGCTACCCCTGTTCCATGCCGCGCGAGATCCGGATCGACGGGCTGTTCATCGACGACTCCAACCACTCCCCGGACTACGAGGGCGCCACCTTCTTCGCCGATCCACTCGGCGGCTCGCACGAGAATCGGCCCCATCCCTATGCCGTGACCAGAACGCTGCATGTCCGCGGCTTGAAAACCGCCAGCGGAAAGCCGCCCCGCGTCTCCACGAGCCCGGAACTGACAAAGGCGATCGCCTTCGTCGTCGAGTAGGCGTCGCCCATGGGGGGTGTCGTCCTGGGCACGAGCCCGATCCGCCAAGGGGCGAGGGACGAGGGAGGACCGGATGGGGATCAACGAGTGGGGGCAAGCGAATGCGGACGGGGCGCCGGGAGGAACGACCGATCACACGGATGTCCGGATGACCATGGCTATGCTCTCGAGGTAGCCGCAGGGCTACGACCTGCGGCGCTGCGGCTCTCGCGAC
>CAYRFK010000302.1:0-5467 GCA_964423465.1 uncultured Verrucomicrobiota bacterium
CGGCTGTGCGTTGCGCGGCGCCGGCCGCGGTGGATGTGCCCAGGACGGGGGGGCGGACGTGAAAAGGGGTGACGGCGAATGGCGGGCCCGTTACGATGGACTCACATATCTGCGCCATGAGGTGCAGGGTGAAGAAGGGAAGCGTGATGCGGAAGGGCTGGGCGGAGTGGTGTGCATGGATCCCGGCGTGCGCCGGGGTGGCGTTCTGCCTGTCCGGCTGCCGATCGCCTGAGACGCACCGGGCCGATGCGGATCGTGCGGGGCTTGGCCTGATCGACAGCCGCCGTGCGGTGCTGGTTTCCAACGCCGTTCCCTTCTCGGTCGAGAGATCCTCCGACCGGTTCCGTCGCAGGCTCCTCGAGGTGCAGAATCTTCCGGGCGGGTTCGCCGAGGCGATGACCAACCGTCCCGCGATCGCGGAGTCATCCACCGGCGGGGTGGAGCGTCTGACGCTGGGCGAGGCGCTGCGCGTGGCGTTCGCCAACGCGCGGGAGTACCAGGATGCGAAGGAGGCCGTATTCACGGCGGCTCTCGCGCTCGACCTCGAGAGCGACGCCTTCCGGAGCACGTTCGCCGGGCTGGTGTCGGGGGCGTACGCGGAGGGCGAGGCCGGCGAGACGCGGCAGCGCGGGGCGACCGGGTCGTTCGAGCCCGGAGTCACGAAGGCGTTCCGGAACGGTGCAGAAGTCGGGGCCTCGCTGGCGCTGGATGTGGCCAAGCTTCTGACGGGCGACCGCGATTCGGCATTCGGCATCCTGGCGGATCTTTCCCTGACGGTGCCGATGATGCGGGGATCCGGCCGCGACATCGTGATGGAGCCGCTGACGCAGGCGGAGCGCAACCTGGTCTATGCGATCCACCGCTTCGAGAGGTTCAAGCGATCATTCTCGGTCGAGGTGGCCCGCTCCTATCTGGGCGTCCTGGCGCAGGAGCAGCGAGTGCGCAACCAGGAGGCCAACATCCGCGGCATCTCGCTGGTGACGCGCCGGGCCCAGGAACTGGGCAAGGCGGGACGCACGTCCGAGGTCCAGGTGAATCTGGCGCTCCAGAAGGAATTCTCGGCGCGCGACAGGCTGGCATCGGCCCGCGAAGGTGTCGAGGGATTGATGGACCGTTTCAAGATCGAACTGGGGCTGCCCGCCGATTCCCGGATCGACCTCGATGTGCGGGAACTGGACTCCCTTCCGTCGCCGGCTGCGGCGCCGCCGATCCCGGAGACCCATGCGATGCGGGAGGCACTCGCACTACGGCTCGACTACCGCATTGCCAAGGGACAGCTCGAGGACGCCCGCCGCGGCGTGCACGTGGCGGCGGACGCCCTCCGCGCGGGCATGGATCTGACGGTCACCGGAACCGCGGGGGAGCGCCGCACGGGATCGTCCGCGGGCCAGGGTGACGCGGAGTTCCGGATTGATCGAGGGAGCTTCCGGACGGTCCTCGGCCTCCAGCTTCCGTGGGAACGCACGGCGGAGCGCAACGCCTACCGGAAGAGCCTGCTCTCGCTCGATGCCGCCGAGCGCGCGGTCGAGGCGTCGGAGGACGAGGTCAAGAGCGACGTGCGCTCCACCTATCGCACGCTCCGGCAATCGCGCGAGGTGTGCGGCATCCAGGAACAGGCGCTGACGCTTGCCGAGCGCCGCGTGAAGAGCACCGAGATGCTGCTGGAGGCCGGCCGCGCCGAGATGCGCGACATGGTTGAAGCCCGCGACGCGCTGCTGGAGGCCCAGAATTCAGTCACGTCGGCGCGCGTGGCCTACCGCATGGCGGAGATGGATCTCTGGCGGACCACCGAACTGCTCCAGGTGACCGAAGACGGCGTGATGGGGGATGTGCATGTCGCAGGACCATGATAGCAAGCGGAGCCGCCGGATCCGGCGGCGGTGGATCGCCGGGGGCGTGGCGCTGGCCGTCCTCGCGGGGCTCGGATGGGGCGCGAAGCTCCTGTTTCCCGAGGGACCGACGGAGTCCGGCGAACCGGTCTTCGTCGTCGAGCGCGGGCCGCTGCGCATCAGCCTGACGGAGTCCGGCAGCATCCAGAGCCGCGAGAGGGTGATCATCCGCAGCGACGTCGAGGGACGGCGCATGATCCTGACGCTGGTCGACGAGGGCAAGCACGTCAAGAAGGGCGACCTGCTCGTCGAGATCGATTCCAGCGGCCTCGAGGAAAACCGCGTCGAGCAGCAGATCCGCGTCGAGAACGCGGAGGCCAACTGGATCCAGGCCCGCGAGACGCTGTCCGTCGTGAGCAACTCGGCCCAGGCCTCGATCGATGATGCCGACATGGCGTTCCGGTTTGCGCGCATCGAGAAGGAGAAGTTCGAGAAGGCCGAATATGCCCAGCAGTTACAGCAGGCCAACGCGGACATCTCGATCGCGAAGGAAGAGGTCAAGCGCGCCGAGGACAGGCTGGAATGGTCGACGCGCCTGATGGAGCAGGGGTATCTGACGCGGACCGAGATGCAGGCCGACGAACTGACGGCCACGCGCCAGAAGTTCGGCCTCGAACTCGCGCAGGGCAAGATGTCGATCCTGACCAACTACACGTACGCCCAGACGGCGGAGAAACTGGGACGCGAGATCACGAAGGCCGAGATGGCCTTCGCCCGGGCGAAGCTCAAGGCGTCGGCCGATCTCATCCAGGCCGTCGCCACGGCCCGCGCCGCGGAATCCGAGTATCTCCGGCAGAAGGACAAGCTCGAGCGCACGATCGAGCAGATCGGCAAGTGCCGCCTCACGGCCCCGTCTGATGGCATGGTCGTGTACTCGACGACCGTTTCCGAGCGGCGATGGATGCAGGAGCCGCTGCGTGCCGGTGTGGAGGTGGTCGAACGACAGGAGCTGATCTACCTCCCCGCGACCAAGGAGATGATGGCGCTCGTGCAGTTGCAGGAGACGAGCCTGCCGAAGCTCCGCGAGGGGCTGCCCGCCTACATCCGCGTCAGCGCGCTTCCCGGGCGGATCTTCAATGGCCACATCGAACGGATCGGCATCCTGCCGAATTCGAGCCAGAGCTGGCTCAATCCCGACCTCAAGGTCTATGACTGCCACGTGTGGATCGACGAGGATACCGACGTCCTTCGCCCCGGCATGAGCTGCCGCGTCGAGATCCTGATCGAGGACTACGAGGATGCGGTGTACGTGCCCGTGCAGTGCGTGCTCCGGGTGGACAACCGGCCGACGGTCTACCTGATGGACGGGCCGACGCCGGTGCCGCACGAGATCAAGACGGGGCTCGACAACAGCCGCATGGTCCGCGTTCTCGAGGGGCTCGAACCCGGACAGCGCGTCATGCTCGCCCCGCCGCTGCCGCCGTCCGATTCGCCCAACGGCCGGGCGACGGTCGTCGAGGGCCGCCGGGCGGACGGTTCCACCAATAGCAACGGTACCAGGGCCGTCGAGCCCGCCGGCGCGGTGCGTCCCGCCGCGGCGACGGAGCGCAAGGGCGGCGGCCCGGACCGGACGGAGCGCCGGCCGAGGCCCGGGTCATGAGCGACGGAGCCGGCCAGGCGGTCTCCGCCGGCGCCGTGATCCGCCTCGAGGACACGGCCAAGACCTACCGCATCGGCGAGGTCGACGTGCATGCCCTGCGCGGCGTTTCGATCCGCATCGAGCGCGGCGGATTCTGGGCGATCCTCGGACCCAGCGGTTCGGGCAAGAGCACCCTGATGAACCTGATCGGATGCCTCGACCGCCCCACGTCCGGCCGGTACTGGCTCGACGGCGCGAATGTCGAGGACCTCGAAGACGACGAACTGAGCGCCTACCGCCTCCGCCATCTCGGATTCGTGTTCCAGAGCTTCAACCTGATTCCGCAGCTCACCGTGCGGGAGAACATCGAACTGCCGATGTACTACCGCGGCGTCGCCCCGGCGGAGAGCGTCGCGCGGGCCGAGCACCTCGCCGAACTCGTCGGCCTCTCCGACCGTCTCGCGCACCGGCCTGTGGAACTCTCCGGCGGCCAGTGCCAGCGGGTCGCAATCGCGCGGGCGCTGGCCAACGATCCGCCCGTCATTCTCGCCGATGAACCCACCGGCAACCTCGACAGCCGCACGGGCGAGCAGATCATGGAGATCCTCTGCGGTCTTCACCGCGAGGGGCGCACGCTCATCCTCGTGACCCACGAGGCCCGCGTCGCCGGGTACGCACAGAAGCGGCTGTGGCTCAAGGATGGCGCCATCGAGCGCCTGGAAGGCGGCGAGCCGTGATCCTGCACGGCATCGTCCGCAACCTGCGGCTCGGTGTGAAGGACATCCTCCTCCACAAGACCCGCTCGCTCCTGACCACCCTCGGCGTCGTGTTCGGCGTCGGCAGCGTGATCGCCATGCTCGCCGTCGGCGAGGGCGCCAGTCAGGACGCGCTGGCGGAGATCCGCAAGGTCGGCAGCAACAACATCATCATCCAGGCGCAGAAGGACGTCGACGAGGAGAGCTCCAGCCGCAAGCAGCGGATGAGCATCTACGGCCTCAAGTACGACGACGAGGCGCGGATCCGCGACATGGGATCCGCCATCCTCCGCACGGTCCCCGTCCGCCTCATGCGCCGCGATGCCCGCATGGGGGACCGCCGGCTGGAACTCCGCGTGGTCGGAACCCTGCCCGACTGGTTTGATCTCGTGCCCCGCCGCATCGTCGCCGGCCGCGTGCTGCGCACTGCCGATTCGGAGCAGAATGCCCGCGTGTGCGTGCTCACCGAGGCCGGTGCGCGCCGCCTCCTCGCCGGCGAGCATGTGCTGGGGGAGAAGATCCTCATCAGCCGTCAGTACTTCGAGGTCGTCGGCATCGTCGAAAGCGGAACCGGAGGGCGCAACGTCGCCGTGCCGGACGAGGAGGTCGACGCCTACATTCCCATGACCACGCAGATGCAGCTCTTCGGCGAGATCAACTCCCGCCAGACGTCCGGGAGTTTCGAGATCGAGAAGGTCGAACTGCACCAGATCCTCGTCGAGATCGATGGCGACGATCTCGTCGAGCCCATGGCGAAGGCGATCGAGTCGATGCTGCGGGCCTTCCATCCGCGCAAGGACTACCGGATGAACGTCCCCCTCGCGCTGCTGCGGCAGGCGGAAAAAACCAAGCGGACCTTCAACATCGTGCTGGGGTCGATCGCCGGCATCAGTCTCCTCGTCGGCGGTATCGGGATCATGAACATCATGCTCGCCTCCGTGACCGAGCGGACCCGCGAGATCGGCGTCCGCCGCGCAATCGGCGCCCGCCGCAGCCAGATCATCCTCCAGTTCCTCGTCGAGACCATGGTGCTGGCCGGATCGGGCGGCATCATCGGGGTGGGGGTGGGTGTCCTCATTCCCGCCCTCATCACGCGGTTCTCGGGCATGCCGACCGTCGTGCCGCTCTATAGCCTCTTCCTCTCCTTTGGCATCAGCGTCGCCATCGGCCTCGTATTCGGCATCTATCCGGCCGTCCGCGCCGCCCGCCTCGACCCGATCGTCGCCCTGCGCCACGAGTAATCC
>CAYRFK010000303.1:0-5352 GCA_964423465.1 uncultured Verrucomicrobiota bacterium
CTTTGCCGGCGACAACGGGTACAGCCAGTGGGGATACTTTGGCCGCAAGCGTTGGAGCGATGATCCTCTGTTCCAGAACAAGGGCCCGTGGCCCGGCGGCAAATTCGCGCTCCATGAAGGTGGTTGCCGAGTGCCGCTCTTCGTGTCCTGGCCCGGCCACATCCCCGCGCGTGCGAGCGGCCACGTCTGCGCACTCTACGACGTGATGCCGACGCTGGCCGAGTTGGCGGGCATCTCGTCGCCCCCGACCGACGGCATCAGCTTCGCCCCGGAGATGCTGGGCAAGCCCGATCGACAAAGAAAACACGACTACCTCTACTGGGAGAACGGCACCGTGCTCCCGCACGGCCAGGCGGCTCGCTTCGGCCCGTGGTATGCGATACGCGAGCATCCGGAGAAACCGGTGCATGTTTTCGATGTCGAGAAAGACCCCGGTTGCACGGTCGATCTGGCCTCCGACCGGTCCGATCTGGTCGCCCGCGCCAAAGCCGTCTTCACCGAAGCGCACACCGACAGCGCATCGTATATCAACCCGGGCGAACCCAGTCCGCCCAGGCGGCAGAAGGCCAACCCGGCAAAGAAACCAGGACAGCCATGAAACTCACCCTCACCGCCCTTGCTTTCGCCGCGCTGCTGTCGCCGTTGGCAGCACTTCACGCCGGGGACACTCCCTCCAAGGCACCGGCGCGGCAGCCGCAGGATCCCGTGCTGGCGCCGGTTGCGGACGTCGCGGGGTTGCCGCGCGTCCTGCTGATCGGCGACTCGGTGTCGATCGGCTACACGCGGCCGGTGCGGGAACTGCTGAAGGGGAAGGCGAACGTCCACCGCCCGCCGACGAACTGCAGTTCCACCGGCAACGGCCTGAACAACCTCGCGTCGTGGCTCGGCGATGCGAAGTGGGACGTGATCCATTTCAACTTCGGACTTCACGACGCCAAGCTGCCGCCGGAAGGAATCCGCCACGCGCCGCCGGATGTCTATGAGAAGAACCTGCGCGAGCTGGTGAAGCG
Organism: uncultured Verrucomicrobiota bacterium; assembly: GCA_964423465.1. GTDB lineage: Bacteria > Verrucomicrobiota > Kiritimatiellia > PWTM01 > PWTM01 > VGWF01. The sequence goes on from CAYRFK010000303.1 coordinate 1,011, forward strand.
CATGCAGGCCACGGGGGCGAAGCTCATCTTCGCCACGACCACGCCGGTGCCCAACGGCGGGAACCTGGCAGCCGACCGCCGGTTCGGCAGCGTGGAGGACTACAACGCCGTCGCGCTGCGGGTGATGAAGGACTGCAGCGTTGCCGTCGACGACCTCTACGCAGCCGTCGTGCCGCACATGGACCGCGTACGGAAGCCGAACGACGTGCACTTCACGGACGAGGGCTCCGCGCTGCTCGCACGCCACGTCGTTGCCGCCATCGAGGTGGCGTTGGCGTCCGCGACGCCGGCCCGGTCCAGCGTCGCGAACAACGGCGGGGTGATTGCAGGGCCTCGGAGGGGCGCGGAGGCCGCCCCGCAATAACCGCGCCTCCGCGGCGTTATGCGGGACTGCCGTGGGGCGGGGCCGGCCCCTGCCATCGGGCGGAGGGAATCGGCCGTCCTCGGGAGACGTATGCAAAGAACCATGGGAATCGTTGCGGGCGGGTTCGTCTGGGCCCTCGCGGTCTGTGCAGGTGCGGCGACGAACGTGCTGCTGATCACGGTCGACGACATGAGCGCGGAATCGATCGGGGCCTTCGGGTGCAGGCTCAAGGATACGTCGCCGACCATCGACGGGCTCGCGCAGCGCGGCGTGCGGTTCAACCACGCGCACGTGGTGGTCGCCAACTGCATGCCGTCGCGGAACGTGATGTGGTCCGGCCTCTACCCGCACCACAGCGGCGTCGAGGGGTTCTACGAGGTGCCGACGGCGAAGTATCCGCACCTCGTCGACCTGATGAAGGGGGCCGGCTACTTCACCGCGATTCGCGGCAAGATCCCGCATTCGACGCCCTACACGCCGTACGCGTGGGATGTTGAACTGGAGACGCTGCCTGACGGATCGAAGGTGCATCCGAAGAACGCGAAGTCGTATGGCCACTCGACCGCCGAGGGCATCCGGCTGGCGAAGGCGGCGGGCAAGCCGTTCTGCCTGCTGATGAACATTTCGGATCCGCACAAGCCCTTCTACGCCGAGGGGAAGAACGGCGAAACGGTGCCGGATGAAAACGTGCCGTCTCGCGTGTTCACGCCGGACGAGGTCCCCGTGCCGGGCTTCCTGTTCGACGACCCCGTCGTCCGAAAGGAGCTGTCGCACTACTACTCGAGCGTACGCCGGGCCGACGATTGTGCGGCCGAGATCCTCGCCGCCCTGCGTGCGTCGGGGCAGGAGACCAACACGCTGGTCGCCTTCCTCTCCGACCACGGCATGCCGCTGCCGTTCTCGAAGACGCAGGTCTACCACGACAGCTCGCGCACGCCGCTCTTCTTCGTGTGGCCCGGCCGGCTGCCGGAGGGCCGTGTGGATGATCGGCACATGGTCTCGACCGTCGACCTTCTGCCGACGCTGCTCGACCTGCTCGGCATCGTGCATCCGGGCACGATGGACGGCCGGTCCTTCGCCTCGCTGCTGCGTGGCGGCGGCGACGGCGGGCGCGAGTGGGTCATCAAGGAGTACAACGAGAACGCCGGCGGCTTCCGCAACCCGATGCGGGCCATCGAGAGCCTTGAGGATCTCTACATCTTCAATCCCTGGGCCAATGGCACGCGGACAATGGCGACGGCCACGATGGGCACCCCGACCTACCGGCGCATGGCCGCGCTGGCGAAGACGGACCCGGCGATCGCGGCGCGGCATGACCTGTTCGTCCACCGCGTCCCCGAGGAGCTCTATGCCGTCGGCCGCGATCCGGGCTGCGTGACCAACCTCATTGCCGATGCATCGTCCGGGAACCGTCTCGACCGCAGCCGAAAGACGCTGGAGTCCTGGATGGACGAGACCGGCGACCCGATGCTCGGCACGTTCCGGCAGCGCGGCGATGCCGCAGCCCGCGAGGCGTTCATGTCCGGCCAGGTTGCCGCAGCGGACGAGCGCAAGGAAGACAAGCCGAAGAAGGGCGCGAAGCGGGCGGCGGCCGCCGCGAAGGCGCAGATGGCAAAGCCGCGGGGCGGCGGGAAGGCCGCCGTTTCGAAGGAAATGCTCGCGTTCGAACTCCCCGGCGAGGTCGAGGCCGGCAAGCCGGTTACCGTCCGGATCCGCCACGATCTGCCCGCGGACTTGGGCGAGCAGGTTCTGACGGTGACCGCAAAGGAGGGGCAGGGCGGGGAGCGGCTCGACCGGACCACCGTCAAGGCCAAGGGGGCGGGCATCGTCGAGGCGGTGCTCACGATCCCCGTCGGCGTCGACACGACCGTCAGCTTCGCCGCCTTCATCGGGGAGGACTACACGAAGACCTCCCGGCACATCACCAGCAAGCTGGTGCCAGTGGTTCAGAGGTGACGATGGGCGCACGTACGTCTTCGGCCCGAAACCGCCGATGGCGCCACGACGGTGCTTTCGGGTGATCCCTTCGCCCCGTGATGAGACCGTGGCGCCGGTATCCGACCGGCGCGACCCTGTGGTGCGGAGTCAACCGTCGCGCCCAACGGATTTGGGCGCCACGGGGGGAGAAGAGGGCGCCCTGCCATCATGCCCTTCCGTCGCGCTTGCCTCGGTATCCGCCGGCCGCTAGGCTCGCAGGCATGAAAGCACGGCTTGCGATCTACAAGGGGATGAGGGTCGATCTGGCGTTTCCTCTCACGGAATCGGTCACCGGCATCGGGCGCGACGCGGACAACATGGTCCAGTTGCCCGACCCCAAGGTCTCCAAGCGCCACGCCGTCGTCCACGCCCACGGCCACGCATGGACGATCGAGGACATGAACAGCACGAACGGCGTCACTGTCAACGGCGTGCGCGTGCAGAAGGCGGACCTGAAGGACGGGGACCGTATCCACATCGGTCCCTTCGAACTGGTCTTCGAAGCCTCCGCCGGCAACGACTGGGTCCCGTCCCACGTGATCGACATGTCGACGCGAGTCACCGACCGGACCATCGCCCAAGGGCCCGGGTAGGTCTCACCACACGATCTCGACGCCGTAGGCCTTGAACGCCGGGTCGCCTGTCACCAACGGGATTCGCTCCGCGAGGGACTGTGCGGCCAGCAGGCGGTCGAACGGATCGCGGTGATGAACGGGTAATGTTTCGACGGCCGCCGCATGCGTCCACTCCACGGGCAGTATCCGGAATCCGCCCGAAATCTTGGACTGGACATAGTCCGCCACGGATGCGGGAAGCTGCAATCGTCCCAGGTTCGCCTTGATCGCCATCTCCCAGACGCTCGCGGCGCTCAGGTACAATTCCGCCTCCACGTCCTCGACCGCCTGGCGGGCGCGTCGGCTCAGTCTCCGGTCGCCGGCCATCAACCACAGGAAGGCATGGGTATCCAGCAGGAGCTTCACCGGGTGTAGTCCTCCATGCCCGGCACGGGATCGTCGAAGTCAGCCCCGATCACGACACGGCCCTTATCACAGCCGAAATGGGCCGGCCGGTCCGCCGCCGGCAGGGGCCGCAATTCCGCCACCGGGCATCCCCGCCGCGTGATGTGGAACGTCCGTCCCTGCCGCACTTGCTCCAGCAGTTCGGAAAGATGCGTCTTCGCCTCGAAGGCCCCGACCGTCAGCGTTTTCATATCAACCAGACTATTCAACTGGTCGGCGATGTCAAGCGCACGACACAATCTCGACGCCGCAGGCCCGGAACGCCGGGTCTGCCGTCGCCCGCACGCAGGCGTCGATCACGACTCTCACAGGTGCTCGATGGACGGTCGTAGCGCCGGTATCCGACCGGCGCGACCCTGTGGTGCGGAGTCAACCGTCGCGCCCAACGGATTCGGGCGCCACGGCACATGCTGCGGAGTCGGTCGTAGCGCCGGTGTCCGACCGGCGCCACCCTGCGTCCCGAATCCACTGTTGCGCCCGACGGATTCGGGCGCCACGGCACATACTGCGGGGATCGGCTCGTAGCGCCGGTGTCCGACCGTCGCGACCCTGTGGTGCGGAGCCAACCGTCGCGCCCGACGGATTCGGGCGCCACGGCGGAATCCCCCGGAGCGTGATGCGGTCGTGGAGTACGGCAGATGCGTCTGCCCTGTCCACCGAGCCCCTTGGCTTGGAGCAGGCGAGTTCCGTCTCCCGGGCGGCCGCGGCACGAGCCCGTGCGTGCGATCGCCTCACTTCGCCGCCCCCGGCGCCGGCGGAACCGGTGCCTCGCTCTGCGCTTTCGGATCCCACACCGCCGTCGGCCGGCCGCCGAACTCCTTGCCCCAGCCTTTGGTGTCAGGAAGGTGGTAGATGGTGGCTTTGTCTGAGCCTTCGAACGTAGTGTGATTGCGCAGCGAGGGGGCATTGCCCTCGAAGAACAATCCGCTAAGCCGGAACGATTCAATTGGAACCCGGGCAAAGGCGGCCCGGAAGGTGAATC
>CAYRFK010000304.1:0-5345 GCA_964423465.1 uncultured Verrucomicrobiota bacterium
GAGCCACCCGGGAGGGCTCGCGGCCCCGCCGGCCGTTCGGGGTAGCCGCGGGGCTATGACCCGCGGCGCCGTGGCAGTCGCCAATCGCGACCGCATCCGCCCGCGCCGCAACTGCGCCACGTCGTAGCCGTGGCGCTACCCATCAGTGCCATCCGTCCCCATCCGCCGTCCCCCCCCACCGCCTTCTCTGCGTCCTCCGCGTCTCTCTGTGAAACCTCCGGCCCGCCTTTGAGCTCTTTGCGGCTTTGTGTTCTCCCTCCTCCTTCCGCCGTGAGGACAGGCGCTCTCTGTCCCCGCCCTTTCAGGCCGGCTGGAGCGGGTTCTCGTAGCGGAGGCCGGGGAAGCGGGCGAAGTCGGTGTCGGCGGACGACAGGACCAGACCGTGTCCGATCGCCAGGGCGGCGAGGTGGGCGTCGGCGACGTGCTTGTGGGTCAGGCCGTAGCCGGACATCAACCCGTCCACGATCTCGCGATGGCGCGGCGTGGCGGACGGAATCCAGACCGGGTCGCACGAGAGCCAGTACTGAGCCTGTTCCCACGCCTGCCGGACCGAAAGGCAGGGCTGAATCACGCGGGGATTGGATGCCAGGCGCACGAACGCCATGAGGCTCTCCCACGGAAGACCCAGCCGCGCATCGGTGTTCAGGCGCTCGTCGAGCCAGCGGCGCGCCGCTTCGTGGAAGGGAAAGACGTCGAAGGTCGCGTAGAGAAGCAGGTTCGCGTCGACCAGCCTCATCGATGACCCTCGCCTTCCGCCACCGCCAGCATCTCGGCCGTGCTCGTCAGGCTGCCGATCAGCAGGCGATCGGCGTGAATGACCGGGGTCGCGAAGACCTTCCGGGCGGCCCGGGCAGGCTCGGACATCTTCTCAAGCCCCGCCCGCATCGTCGCGTTCACCGCGTCGCGAAGACTCATCTTCCGCTCATCCAGAAGTCGCGCAAGCCGCACGGCCACATCATCATCCAGAGTCAGAGTCGTCCTCATGATGTATAAACATAATATGGCTGATGTCGTGATGTCAACAGCTCGGAATCCGTAACTGCGGGGGGGCGCCCTATTTCATGTCTGTCCCCGCCCGCACCCGCCGGACTTCGCCGCTTTCCCGCTGCCGCGGCCGGTCCTTCCCTTCCGTCCTGTCCCGGGGCCGTTCACCAGGGTGGTTGCGATCTTCCGTCCCGTGGCGTGTCCTCACGCGGGTTGACCGGCACAGGGGAGCGCTCGTTGGCTTCACCGATCCTCGGATACATCACAAAGGCGAAGCGTTTGCTGTCCGGCGACCAACTGTTGACGTTGATCGTGCCTTGGCCGCCATTGAACGCGATGATGTCGGCCTGCTCGCTGCCGTCGGGCCGCATACGGCGCAGAATCACCGCCTTGTCCGCCGGATGCTTCACGGTGCCGGGCGGGAAGCTGATATAGACGATCCACTTCCCGTCGGGCGAGACGTGCGGGAACCAGTTCACGCGTTCGTCGTGGGTGAGTTGCTCGATACCGGTGCCGTCAGGTTTCATGCGGTAACACTGTGCATGACCGGGAACCTTCGCGTTGAGTTCGGAGTTGAAGTAGATCCATTTCCCGTCGGACGAATATTCCGGGCCGTCGTCCGGCGCGGACGTGTCTGTCAGGCGCGTGTCGGGACCGCCGGCCGTGGGAAGCGTGAAGAGATCCATGCGCCCCCAAGGATCGCCGTCTGCGCTTTCCACTCCCACGTAAGCGAGCGTCCGCTCGTCAGGCGAAACGCCGTGCAGAAAACACTTGAACTGCCGTGCCGGAGGCTGGTCGTTGGACACGCGCCGCGGCTGCCCGCCAGCGAACGGCACTGCGTAGAGGTGGCCCGCCGCGCTGAAGTAGATCGTCCGGCCGTCGGGCGCGAGCACATGGTCGTTGTTCACTTTCATCACGTCGCCGGTGGGAATGTTCTCCGGCTGTCCGCTGCCATCCGCAGCGATGCGCCAAAGCGCGCCGCCGCCGTTGCAGACGAGCCATTTGCCGTCGGGCGACCAGTTGGGCGCCTCGAGGCTGGAGGTCGTCTCGTAGATGAGGCGCTTGTCCGCGCCGTCAATCCCGATGGTCATGAGTTGCGCGCGCCGGCCATTTGCGGATCTCATTCCCGCGCCCGCCCTGGGCGTGGAAAGTTCAACCCGGTCGAACACCGCTGTGGTGAGCGTGTGGGTGGTGTGCGAAGACGACGAGAGGCCGATGAAGGCATCCACCTTGAAGTCGAGCTTGATTGTGCCGGTAAGCCACCACGTTTCGCCGTCGAGAGATTCGTAGCCGGTGAAGGCATTGCCGTGTCGCACCAGCTTGAGCCAGCACGGGAAGGTTTGCTTGGGCACGCGGGGTTGCGGCGCGGTACCATCGGGCTCGATCCGCACCGTGATTCCATCCGGCGTTTCGCGATACAGGAACTGCGTGCCGTCCACGGGCGTGATGCACTGCGCGACGCTACGCGACCCGCCTTCGAGCGACTCCCGAAGGCAAAGGCTCGCCTTCGCGTGCTTGTTCATTCCGGGATTGTCCATGCGCGCCACTCGCGCGACGAAGACGAAGTCGCCCTGCACCGGTTGCCAGACGAAATGACCTCCATCCATGGGTCCCCAGATGTCCATCGTGCCTTGCACGATAAAGACGCCCGCGGCGTGTTGCGCCGTGCCCGTGACCTGTGCGCTCTGCCCAAACAAGGCGTTCTTCCCGAAGGTCTCGACGGGCACGGCGGGAACCTTCCTGCCGACTTGCGCACTGCCGACATCTTGGTGCTGCCACGATGGAGGCAACGCCGTCGGCGCACCGGCCGCACGACCGAGCGTGAGCATGGCGACCGCGCAGGGAATGAGGAGCACGAGGCAACGTGAATAGCTTTTCATGGTTTCATCTTGGAAGATTGGGCCGTGGTGGCGGCTGGATCCGCAACCGTCGCATGCGCGCCGACGCAGAGGCTGTCGAGTGCGCACAAGCGGCTGAAGGGTATCGTTTGGATGTTCATTCAGGGATTCACTTCGTCGTGACAGCTTCTTCCCGCGTGCGGCGAATTCCTGTCCCCGAAAGCGGACGACCATCCGGCCGCTTCCTCCGTCCCCCTGCGGATCGGCCTCGAAGCTGCCAAATTCCAGCCCCGGCACCGCATGGGCTCGTCCAATCTTCTCCAGAAGCCTGTCTTGTCTCTTCCTGGCTGTCCCTCAACGGCAGACATGTTCGCACGTTCACGGGCGATGAACAATCCTAATTTATGAACGAGGATAGTGAGAGCACCAAGAAGACGCGATATTCAGCCATTCAACCACCGATCCAAGACTCTGAAACCACCATGTTCAAATACTCGCGCTGTTCACGACTATTGAACGGCGGCGCTTCGCCGGTCGTGGGCGGTCCCGCCAGCGCGTCCGCTGGTAACATCTGTTACCACCGGGGAGCACCGGGAATGCTGGCAAACAGTTTGCCACTGGCATCACGACGGCGTGACGCGGAAATGTGCGAAAACATCGGCAAAATCGCGCGTTTTGATTGAGGACGCGCGAGACGCCGAAAACGCCCCGCCCCCCGGAGTGGAACCGGAGGACGGGGCGGACGCGGACCGGTCGTGAGCGGTCCCGCCAGCGCGTCCAGCGTGATAGATATCTATCATGCGGGGGAGCACCGGGAATGCTGGCATCGCTGCGCTAACATGTTAGCGCGGCATCGGACTGGTAAGGCCTTACCAGTCCACTTCGCCTGTCGTTGGCGGTCCCGCCAGCGGGTGAGCGTGTTGCACTGTGACACGCCCGGACCCTCGGGAATGCTGTCATATGGCGCGCAAACATGTTTGCGTGGCATCATGGCGGCGTTCGTGCGGGGTTGCGCCGACGCCTATACTTCGACATTACATGGACAATATCGTACCCAGCCATTCGGGCTCATGCCCCGTTGCTGTCTCGGCCAGCATCTGCATCTCTATCCCTGCCCCCCTGCGCATTCACCGCCGCGCCGCGCTGACCCTCCGCGCCTTCGGAAGGACCCGCGACGCCATGGCAGTCGCCAATCGCGACCGCATCCGCCCGCGCCGCCACCCCGCCCTGTGACACAGGACCGGGAGGGCCGCCGGCCCCGGCGGCCGAACGCCGGGCCCGGGGACAGAGACGCTATTCCGATTTTCAACCCTTAGAACCCAAACATCTTGCAGCTTCCAAGCCTTGGAAGTCGGCCGCGGCGATGCTGACGAGGTCCTCCGCGTCTCCGTGTCAAACCTCCGGCACGCCTTTGCGCTCTTTGCGGCTTTGTGTTCTCCCTCCTCCTTCCGCTGAGAGGACAGGTGCTCTCTGTCCCCGCCCTGTCAGGCCGGCTGGAGAGGGTTCTCGTGGCGGAGGCCGGGGAAGCGGGCGAAGTCGGTGTCGGCGGACGACAGGACCAGGCCGTGTCCGATCGCCAGGGCGGCGAGGTGGGCGTCGGCGACGTGTTTGTGGGTCAAGCCGTAACCGGACAGCAACCCGTCCATGATCTCGCGGTGGCGCGGCGTGGCGGACGGAATCCAGACCGGGTCGCACGAGAGCCAGTACTGAGCCTGTTCCCACGCCTGCCGGACCGAAAGGCAGGGCTGAATCACGCGGGGATTGGACGCCAGGCGCACGAACGCCATCAGGCTCTCCCACGGAATACCCAGGCGCACATCGGTGTTCAGGCGTTCGTCGAGCCAGCGGCGCGCCGCTTCGTGGAAGGGAAAGACATCGAAGGTGGCGTAGAGAAGCAGGTTCGCGTCGACCAGCCTCATCGATGACCTTCGCCTTCCGCCACCGCCAACATCTCGGCCGTGCTCGTCAGGCCGCCGATCAGAAGGCGATCGGCGTGAATGACCGGGGTCGCAAAGACCTTCCGGTCGGTCCGGGCCGGCTCGGACAACTTCTCCAGCCCCGCCCGCATCGTCTCATTCACCGCATCGCGCAGACTCAACTTCCGCTCATCACGAAGTTGCACAAGCCTCACAGCCACATCGTCATCCAGCGTAAGCGTTGTCCTCATGATGCATCAGCATACTATATCTGATGTCGTGATGTCAACCGCTTGGAATAAGAAGATTACCGAGGGAACGCTTCATATCATGTCTGTCCCCGCCCGCGGGACAGGGGACAGAGAAGCTGCTTCCACGAATCGGATGTTTCCAACCATTGGAAGACGAACGTCTTGCGCGTTCCAAGCCTTGGAAGTCCGCTGCGGGGATGCTGGAGGTCAAGAGGCCGCGGGAGAGCAGCATCTGCTTCTCTGTCCCCCCGCGCGCCACTGCGCCTTCACCGCCGCGCCGTGCTGAACCATCCGGCGGCCTCGCCGGCCGTTCGGGGTAGCCGCGGGGCTGTGACCCGCGGCGCCGTGGCAGTCGC
>CAYRFK010000305.1:0-5329 GCA_964423465.1 uncultured Verrucomicrobiota bacterium
CATGTTTTATACGCGTCGCCTCACCGCGCAAGACGATTCGCTCACCTTCGAGACGATTGCCGGTGCGCATCGCGTGGATGGTTTTAGCGGCGATGCACTCGAACTGTATGACGTGACCGACCCGGCTGACCCGGTGCGTGTGACGAATCCGGCTATCGCTTCGCGCGCGATGACGTTTGGCGCAACGGCGACGCATCGTTATCTCGCGCTGGGACCGAACGGACGCAAAGTCCCGGCGCGCATCGCGCCGATGTCGAACGTGAATTTGCGCTCGCCACAACAACGCGCCGATTATGTGATGATTGCGCATCCCGATTTTGTCGCCGCGCTTCAACCACTCGTCAAGTATCGTGCCGAGCGTGGCTTGATTACACAACTCGTGACGATTGGCGACGTGTACGATAATTTTGCCGGTGGCAACGAGACGCCGTTTGCCATTCGCGATTTTCTCCGGTACACGCAGGCGAGTTGGACGCGTCCCGCGCCGCGTTTTGTTTTGCTCGTCGGCAAAGCGAGTTATGATTATCGCGATTACACAAACGGTCCCAACAAAAATCTCGTGCCGACCTATGTGCTCGACACGTTGAACCTGAACGAATCGGCGAGTGATAATTGGTTTGTGGCGCGCGACGAGCAATCCGGTTTGCCCGCGCTCGCGATTGGACGCATCCCAGCAAAAACACCCGACCAGGTCAAACGCGTCGTGGACAAGCTCATCGCGTACGAATCCGCGCCGCTCACCGATTGGCAACGCCGTGCGGTTTACGCGACGGACGACAAGGAAACGAGTTTTGCCGAATTGGCGAACGAACTCGCCAAGACCTTGCCCGCGAACTTTCAAGCGCAAAAAATTCATCTTGCCGAACGCAAGGGCGACCTCGCTTCGGCACGACGCGACATTATCGCGCAGTGGAATCAGGGTGTCGGCATGGTTACGTACGTTGGGCATGGTTCGGTGGACACCTGGGCGGCGGGTCCGCTATTCAGTTCCGAGAACCTTAAAGAAATCAAAAACGGCGACCGCTTGCCGGTGCTCATCACACCGACGTGTCTCGACGGCTATTTTTATCATCCGCAAAAAGATTCGCTCGCCGAAGATGCGCTGTTCAAAACCGATGGCGGCATCATCCTCGGCATTGTGCCCACCGGCTTGTCGTTCCCGGACGCGCAACACTCGATGATGCAATTCTTGTACGCCGAGTTGTTTCAAAACGGTGCGAGCACGTGGGGCGAAGCGTTGGTGCGCGCCAAGCAAAAAATGAATGGCGAATTACCGGAGCAACGCGAAGTGATTGACACGTTTGGCTTGCTCGGTGACCCGGCTCTGCGGGTGATGTTGGGCAAATAAACACGACCGTACATTCCGGGCGAGGTCGTTCGCGTTTTGCGCGCAACGCCTCGCCTGTTTTGTTTTTCGTTGATTGCGTGGTAAACTCGTGCTGAGTCATTTTGGTGCGAAAGGAAACGTGGGTTGATTCAAGCGGGTGCGCGTGCGTCTGTGATCGTGCCGGCATTTAACGCCGCAAAAATTTTACGCGAGGGTCTCGTGGCGTTGCAAAACCAAACGTGTCCGCCGCTTGAAATCATCGTCGTGGACGATGGCTCGACCGACGCCACAGGCGAGGTCGCACAGGCATGTGGCGCGCGCGTGTTGCATCAAGCGCATCGCGGACCGGCGGCGGCGCGCAACCTGGGCGCGGAACAGGCTTGCGGCGAGGTGCTCTTGTTCACGGACGCCGATTGTGTGCCCGCGCCGGATTGGGTCGCGCAAATGCTCGCGCCGTTGGTTGATGCCAATGTCGTTGCGACCAAGGGCACGTACCGCTCGCGGCAACGTTCGCTCGTTGCGCGACTGGTGCAACTCGAGTACGCGATGCGCTATGAGCGAATGGCGCAGTTCGACAGTATTGATTTTGTGGACACCTATTCAGCGGCGTTTCGGCGCGACACTTTTTTGCGTGTTGGCGGATTTGATGCCGTGTTTCCGATTCCGTCCGCCGAAGATGTGGACTTGTCTTTTCGCTTGGCGCGTCAAGGTTGCCGGATGGTGTTTGCGCCGGATGCCTGGGTCTGGCACACGCATCCGACCTCGCTTCGCGTGTACCTCACGCGCAAAGCACAGTACGGTTGGTGGCGTGCGTTGCTCTATCTGCGTTTCCCGGAAAAAATTCGTGGCGATGCGCACACCGCGCCTCAACTCAAAATTCAATTTGCCTTGTTCGCGTTGCTCGGACTGACTTTGGTGGGCGCGCTCGTCTGGCAACCGCTCGCGCTCGTTGCGTTTGGGGCGTTCCTGGGCTTGGTTGCGACGACGTTGCCGTTCGCGCGTTGGGCGTGGCGACGCGATGCGACCGTTGCGTTGCTTTCAATTCCAATTATGCTTTTGCGTGTCGTCGTGCAAGGGTTTGCGCTCGCGTTGGGTTTGGTGCGTTATGGTATTTTTGCGCGCTGAGTTCAAGTGGTTGGCGTTCGTCGTGTGTGCCGTGCTCATCGTCTATGCGTTGACCATGCCGGCGTCGCTCACGTGGGCGCACGATGGCGCGGATGGCGGCGACCTGGCAAGCGCGATTGTGCGCGGCGCATTGCCGCATCCGCCCGGTTTTCCGGCGTACTTGATTTTCGGCGATGTGTTTGCGCGCGTGCCGATGGGCGAGGTCGCGTATCGCTTGAACTGGCTCTCGGCGTTGAGCGCGGTGGGCGCGAGCGTATTGATTTTTTTTGTCGTGTTGCGCGCGAACCAAAATTATTTTGTCGCGAGTGTTGCAGGTTTGGCGTTCGCGTTCGCGCCGCTCGTGTGGTCGCAAGCGATCATCGTCGAAGTGTACACGCTTGCCGGCTTGTTCGCCGCGCTGATGTTATTGCTCGCGCAATTCGATGCGCCGACCTGGGTGCGCGCCGCGACCCTGGGTCTCGCGTGCGGTGCGCATCCCACGCTCGTTTTGCTTGCGCCGCTGATTGTTCCCCGACCTGACCGATTTGAAAAACCGGTTAGGTCTTTGGGCGCATTTCTCCTCGCGTGGCTCGCGATGTACGACGGCGCATTGTTTGTGTTCAATCGCGCGCCGTCGGCGTGGGGCGATGTGACGACGATTCAAGGTTGGTGGTCGTTCGTCAGCGGCGAAATGTATCGCGGTTATCTGTTTGCCTTGCCCATCGCCGAATTGCCCGCGCGCGCGTTCGCGTTGATTGTGTTGATGCTCAAACAATTCATGCCGCCGGGCGCATTGCTCGCCGCATACGGGTTTGCGCAACGTTGGCGCGAGCGTCGCGCTCAAGCGCTTCTCGAACTGCTCGCGTTTGCCGCGATTGCGCTGTTCGCATTGTTGTACGACACGAGCGATTCGCGTGCCTATCTTTTGATTGCGATGCCGCTCGCCGCGTTTTGGTTGGCGCAGGGTATTGCGCGCGTGCCCAATCGTTGGCGTCTTGTCTTGGTCGTGTTGCCGGTTTTGCAATTGGGAATTTTTTGGAGTGAGATGAATCTGCGCGATGATCGCGTGGCGATTGACTGGGCAGAACAAATTTTACGCGCCGCGCCGGCGAATGCGATTGTGTTGACCGAGCGCGACGCGCACACCTTTGCGTTATGGTACGCGCGCGATGTGCGCGGTCTGCGTCCCGACGTGATTGTCCTGGATCGTGACCTGTGGGCGCAAACAAGTTATCGCCAAATGATGACGCGCGAATTTAATTTGCCGGATGCGGCAACGGCAGACGAGTCTGCGCAACAATCGGCGCGCGCGATGGAGTGGGTGCGATGAGGTGGACACGCTGGCTGGCTTGGAGCTTGATCGCGCTCGGCGCGGTGTTGATTTTGTTCTGGCTCGTGCGTGTTGTCATTGTTGCGCAATCACTACGGACGCACCTCGCGCAATTTGAATCGCTCGCGACGAGCGCGGGCGCGAGCGACCCGGCGTACGTGTGCAACCTGGTCTGGGACACGCGCGATGATGTGACGAGCGTACGGCGCGACCTAGGCGGCATCGTTGGCGTTGCGCCAATCCTGGGTTGGCTTCCCGGCGTCGGCGGCGATTTGCGTGCCGCGCCGAGTTTGCTTGTTGCGGGCGGCGAATCGCTCAATGCCGGTTCATTGATTTGCGAAGCAATGGCATATTCCGGCGCGAGTAGTTTTTCGCTTGAAGAGGTGGCGCGCGCGTTCGCCGAAAATCCGGCGCGCATTCGCGATGCGATCAGTGCATTCACGCGCGCCGACCAAGCAATGATGAACGTGGATGCGACGAACGTTTCGTCGCGTGTCGCCGCGATCAAGCGTGCGCTTTCGCTCGTGCGTGCCGGGCTGGAACTCGCGTCGCACATGCAACGGCTCGGCGGATTCGATCAACCGCGCACCTATCTTTTGCTTGCGCTCAACGAAGACGAACTGCGACCCGGCGGCGGGTTTATCACCGGGGTGGGTCAGGTGCGCGTCGAGCGTGGACGCATCGCGGCGATCTCGTTTCGGGATAGTTATGCGGTGGATGATTTTTCCAAACCGTACCCCGAACCGCCCGAACCGCTCAAACGTTACATGGGCATTGACCAGTGGGTTTTTCGAGACAGCAACTGGTCGCCCGATTTTCCCGCCTCAGCGCAACAAGCCATCGAGTTGTATCGCGTGAGTGATGCGACGACGATTGAAGGCGTGATTGCAGTTGACCAGCGCGCAGTGCAAGCATTGATTGCCGCCATCGGTCCGCTCACGATCCCTGATTCGCGTGAGCCGATCACTGGCGCAAATCTCATCGCCTACATTCATCGTGCCTGGGCGCCGAGTGATGGTTCGTTTGCCGGCAATTGGTGGGCGCGCCGCAAATCATTTATGGGACCGCTTGCCGATGCTATGCGCGCCAAAATCGAAGCCGGTGATTTCAACAAGGTCGCGCTCGCCGAAACGCTTTTGCGTTTGATTGAGACAAAGCATCTGCAAATTTATTTTGGCGCACCCGAAGCGCAAACAATTTTGCGCGAACAATCCTGGGACAGCGCCCTGCGCGCCAGCGGCGACGATTACTTGATGGTTGTGGATGCAAACCTGGGTTACAACAAGGTGAGCGCGCGCGTGCAATCGAGTGTGGCGTATCAAATGGATTTGAGCGCGTCGCCGCCGAAAGCCGAATTGGATTTGGTTTACACGCACACGGTCGCCGCGAATTATCCGTGCCGACCGGAAGCGCGGTACGATGCGGTGTACACGCAAATGATGGAGCGCTGTTACTGGAACTATTTGCGTGTGCTGGTGCCGGCAAATTCGCAACTCGACCAGGCGACCCAGGTTCCACTTGCGGCGTCGGCGGTGTGGTCGCGCGAGAGTGAGGCGGGCGCGGTCGTC
>CAYRFK010000306.1:0-5325 GCA_964423465.1 uncultured Verrucomicrobiota bacterium
GCGCCACGGCTACGACGTGGCGTGCCGGTGCGTTGGCAGAGGCCGCAGCGCCGCAGGTCGCAGCCCTGCGGCTACGCCGGGCGGCGGGGATTACGAGTAAGAGTAAGAGTAAGAGTAAGAGTAAGAGTACGAGTAAGAGTAGGAGTAGGAGGGGATGAAGAACCGCGTCCCGTGATGCGCCGCGTCGTAATCGTAATCCCCTGTCCGGGGCCTCGCTGCTTGCCGGAGACGAAGGCATGGACAAAGGCCGGGACGAAAGGGGATCTGCGACGATCCGCGCTCCTGGCTTCGCCCGGTCGTGCTTGCCGTTGGGCGATCGGGCGCGGACAATGCATGGCATGCGGACGGACGGATCATCGGGTGCGATTGGACGCCGGGCGTTGTGGATCCACGGCCCGGGCGGGATGGTGGAGGTGTGGCGGATCGCGCTGCCCCTCATCATCAGCACCGCATCGCTGACGTTGATGCAGTTCTGCGACCGCATGTTCCTGGCGTGGTATAGCGGCGTCTCGATCCGCGCCGCCCTGCCGGCGGGGATCCTTGCCTTCACGATGATCTGCGGCTTCTTCGCCGTCGCGGGCTACGGCGGGACCTTTGTCGCCCAGTACCACGGCGCCGGCGATCCGCGCGGGTGCGGACGGGCGACCGCGCAGGCCGTCCTGTTCGCGCTCGTCTCGTGGCCGGTCATCCTGCTCCTCTTCCTTCCGCTGGGCCGGCTGGCCCTGGCGTGGTCGGGGCATCCGCCGGAGGTGCTGGCCGAGGAACTCATCTACTTCGACATCTCGATGTGGGGCAGCCTGCCGTCGCTGATCAGCACCGCCGTCGCCGGCTTCTACAGCGGCCGCGGCGACACGCGGACCACGATGTGGGCCTACACGGCGGGGAACCTGCTGAACATCCCGCTGGACTGGATCATGATCTTCGGCCATCTCGGGTTTCCGGAAATGGGAATCGGCGGTGCCGCGATCGCGACCGTCATCGCCGGCTGCGTGCCGCCGCTGATCCTCTTCGGCCTCTACTTCTCGCGCGCCACGGACCGCGAGTTCGCGACGCGCTCCACGTTCCGGTTCGATGCGGACCTGTTCCGGCGCCTGATGCGGTTCGGCCTTCCGTCGGGCGCGCACCTCGCCCTCGACCTGACATCGTTCACGCTCTTCGTGCTGCTGATCGGCCGCTTCGGTCCGATCGCGCAGGCGGCGAGCAACATCGCGCTGAGCATCAACACGCTCGCCTTCATGCCGATCATCGGGCTTGGCATCGCCGCCTCCATCGTCGTCGGCCAGTACCAGGGACGGGGCGAGCCGGAGAACGCCGAGCGTGGCGGCTGGAGCACGCTGATCATCGGCACGGTCTACATGGGCGCGATCGGGGTCACCTACCTGCTGTTTCCCGAATTCTACGTCCGGCTCTTCTCCGGCGATGCCGACGGAACGTACCGGATCGAGGAGCTGCTTCCGACGGCCCGGACGCTGCTGGTGATCCTCGCGGTGTGGAGCTTCACCGACGCGGCGGACATCGTCCTCGCGGGCGCGTTGAAGGGCGCCGGGGACACGCGGTTCGTCATGGGCTGGTCGCTCGCCATCGCCTACGGCTTCTTCGTCGCCGGCGAGCTTGTCATCATTTTCGTGCTCAAGCGCGGCCTCATCGCCGCATGGGTGTGGACCTGTGTCTACATCATGGTGCTGGCGGTCGGCTACCTGTGGCGGTTCAAGAGCGGCCGCTGGAAATCGATCGACCTTCTCGGCCGCGGCCATGCCGAAGTCCTCCCGCCGCCGGGGCGGCCGGGGGCGGATGGTATGGCGGTGGAGTAAGATTCAAGGGACAGGGATCAAGTGAAGGAACTCCAAACTCCAAGGAAGTCGGAAGTGGAAAGCGGGCAAAGAACGAAGTCCGACTTGGTCCTTCGTCTTCCTCCCTTCTCACTTCCTTGGAGTTTGGAGTTTTCCACTTCCTTACCCTTGATGCTCCTCTCTCTGGCTCTCTCCGGTTGCGGTCGTGATCCACAGCCCCCGCCGGCGTTCGACGGCGCGGCCGCGCTGGAGACTGCGCGGGAGTTTGTGGAGCTGGGGGCCAAGGACTCGGGCACGCCGGGGGCCGCACGGGCGGCGGAGTGGATCCGCGCGCGGGCGGAGACGCTGGGGTGGGAGACGGAGGTCGACGAGTTTCGCGACGGTCCGGCGGGCGGCGAACTGACGTTCCGCAACGTCGTGGCGCGTCGCGCCGGTGCGGGGCCGGGGATCGTGATTCTCGGCGCGCACTACGACACGAAGTCGGGTATCCCGGGGTTCGAGGGAGCCAACGACTCGGCGTCCGGTGTCGCGGCCCTGCTGGGCATTGCGCGCATGTGCGCGGGGACGGTTCCGCCCTGCGAGTTCCGTCTCGCGTTCTTCGACGGCGAGGAATGTCGCGTGGCCTACGGGCCGGACGACGGTCTCCACGGAAGCCGCAGGCTCGCCCGGCTCGCGGTGGAGCAGGGGTGGTCGTCCGACGTGAAGGCGGTGATCATCCTCGACATGATCGGCGATCGCGATCTCACCGTCACCGTGCCCCGCAACGGGACGCCCGCGCTGCTGACCGCAGTGTTCGATGCCGCACAGGCCGAGGGCGTGCGCGACCGTTTCCGCCTCGCGCCGGGCGACATCCTCGACGACCACGTGCCGTTTCTGGCTGCGGGCATGCCGGCGGTGGATCTGATCGACTTCGAGTTTGGCAGCGCGCCGGGGCTCAACGACCACTGGCATACGGCAGCGGATTCGATGGACAAGCTGTCCGCCGAAAGCCTCGCCATCGCCGCGCGGGTCGCGGTTCGCGCAGCCGCACAGGCCGCGGCCGGCGAATAGCCGATGTCAGATGGCCAATAGCCGATGGCCAATAGCGACGGCTGATGGCTGTTACCAGCGGTAATAGCGATAGGGATCGTCGGATGCGACGGGGATGTCGAGATAGTAGCTCTTCAACCACGCCTGCGGCATCGGCGTGGAGAAGCGTTCGCCGAGCGGAGTTCGGAATCCGGCGCCAAGGTTCGCAAGCAGCCGGGAGGCCATGGCGAAGGCGTGGCGCTTGCTGGTGCGGAGGTAGGGCTTTGCAGCTTCGTCGATGATCCACGGCGGGGCCTGCCAGATGACGACCCGTCCGCGCCCGTGCCGTACGATGCGCAGGGCGCCGTTGCCGGCCGGGTCCGCTCCCAGCAGCGCATCGATCGACAACCGCCCGTGCCAGGCCCAGTCGGCGTTGCTCAGGCCGTTGAGTTCAGGCGGCGGCTGCCCGATGCGCGAGAACGTCGTGTTGGTCGCCACGGTGGAGAGGGGGACCGGACACCACGCCTTCAACTCCGCGCCGGACAGGCCCAGGCAGACGACGTCGAGCCCCTCCTCGATCGCACGGGCCAGGCCGGGCGGCGGGACCGCGCCCGGGCCTGCGACCAGCAACGATCCGGGCGCGGGCAGCCCTGTCGCCGCCGGCCCTGATACAACGCCGAGATCTTTGAGAAGCGCGGCGCCCACCCCGCCGCCCGCAACGACAACCGGATGCGCGGTCGGCTCGGGCGCACCGGCCAGGTAGCCGATCAGGCCCGCCACGATCCGGTCCGCCGCGGGATCGACAGCGCTCCGGCCGGTCACGTCGAGCTGGCAGAAGATTGCGCGTCCACGTCCCTCGACCGTCTCGAGCAGCGCCGAGTACTGCAGATCAAATTCGCCATCGACCAGCGCGAGCCAGTTGCCGCGGGCGGGCTTCTCGATCAGCACCGATGCGACGTTTCCGCGGTTCCCGCACCGCCAGACCACGGTGTTGGTGAAGCCGCACCACGGGTGATGGGGGTCGTGGATCTCGGCTTCCGGCAGCCCTTGCAGGTGCGGCGGCACGAGCGTGGCCGATCCGGTCCAGTCGCGCAGGCATTCCGCGTCGATTCCCGCCATGGCCGGATGGGACGCCCGCGGAAACAGGGACCGCGCCCCGCGTTCGGCGACGCGGAACCCGAGCAGGCCCTCGAGCACGTCGGCGCGCTGCTCGAAGAACAGCAGGCGGGCGCCGTCGGCGATGCGCGCCAGCCAGGGCAGTCCGTTGGTCGTCAGCGCCTCGCGGCCGATGACGACCACCTCGTCCCCGCGGGGGGCTCGTGCTCCGTCGAAGCGCGAGTAGGGCACCTTCAGCCGGTCGAAGAGGGCGGCGGTGAGGCCGGGCGGATCGTAGAGCCGAATCGGCAGGGCGGGCGCCGACGCGGCCTGCGGGGCGACGGTGCGGATCGCGAACTCGTCGGCTTGGGCGACGCCGTCCGCGAACTTGAAATCGGCGCGCAGCGTGAAGGTGTCGCCGTCCTTTGTCCGCTTCGGCACGGTGAATCCGATCGGGACGAACGTCTTGCCGCCCGCGGGCACGGTCACCCGGCCGCTGTCATCCTCGATATCGCGTCCGTCGCGGCGGAGTGTCCACGACCACTGCACGGTCTGCGGCCGACGCCGGTCATTCAGAATCACGAGGCTTTTTCGCACGTCGGCGCCGGGCGCGAAGAGATGGTCCTTGGACGTGAACGTATCCGCCGGCCCGCTGATGTAGCCGCAGTCGGGAAGGTTCCAGCGAAGAAATGCGCTTCCGATGGGGGATGGGGCGAATGCGGCCGGATTGCCGAGGTCCTGGATGAACTGTCCGCCGGACAGCAGGCGGTCGGGTGCGATGCCCGGCCGCTTGAGGTTGGCGAGGCGGTCCGGCACATCCGCGGCCGGCGTCTCGGCAGTGCGCGTCCAGAAGTCACCCTGGTCCCACGGCAGCATGGCGGAGACGCCCCATGTGCGGTGCGACCGCCAGTTGTCGGAAGCGTAGCGGGCCTGGATCGCCGTGTAGTTGGAGTCGAGATCGCGCAGCGGGCGGTTCAGCGTGCTCCACGTGAAGGGCTTGCCCGTGGCCCACAGCGCCGCCTCGTGGTCCAGCGCCTTCACGGCCGCCGCGTCGTCGCGGTACGCGGCATCGCCCAGCAGTTGGGCGGAGAACTCGGCGGCCCAGAGGCTCTGGAAGGCCTCGCAGCGCCAGATAAACTGCGGGCCGCGGTAGCTCGACCAGCTCGAGATGTGAGGAAGACCCCACTCGACGAAGAAGAGCGGCTTCACGCCGTTCGCGGCCCAGTGAGCGGTCCAGTCGCTGCGTTCCTGCACCGGCGCCCAGTTGAGGTAGCAGTTCACGGTGTGCATGTCGCCGAGATGGCCGGACTGGTGGTGGTAGACCGGCCGTGTCGAATCGAGTTCCTTGGCGATCGCGTCGGTGATGCGCGCCTGCTTTCGATTCTTCGCCCACCAAGCGCTGCGCGTCTCGGCGGTTTAGGAGAACGAGTAG
>CAYRFK010000307.1:0-5288 GCA_964423465.1 uncultured Verrucomicrobiota bacterium
CGGAGGGGGCGGCGGGCGTAGGGCGGGGGGCCGACGATGATCTCGTCGTCGACGCGGCGTTCGCCGGGGGTCTGCGCAGGCCTGCCGCCGAAGATGCCGCCGAACCCGGAGCGTGGGCGGGCCATTTCCTGAAGCACGGTCTGCCGCCATTCGGCGCCGGCGGCCTGGAACAGGAATACGGCGAGGACGAGGGTGATCCATTGCGCCGTGGGCTGGACGAGGCTCCAGACGCCCAGACCGATGGCGAAGGCGCGGCCGATCCAGGATGCGATGCGCGTGGCGAGGAGGCGGCCGAGGAAGCGCGAGAGGAATGCCCGGAAGATGCGGCCACCGTCCATCGGGAACGACGGGATGAGGTTGAACAGGGCGAGGGTCAGGTTGACGCTTCCGACCAGGCCGGCGACGAGCGCCCATGCGTGGGCGCCGGCGGCGGACAGCGCGCGCTCGGCGAGCGAGCCGGCCAGGGCGAGGCCGAGGCTGACGGCCGGTCCGGCGGCGGCGATCAACATCTCCTGCCGTGGATTGCTCGGGAGGCACTCGAGCTGCGCGATGCCGCCGATGGGGAGGAGAACGATGTCCCTCGTGCGGCAGCCGAACCGCATCGCGACCAGTGCATGGCCGAGTTCGTGCAGCGCGATGCTGGCGAACATGCCGGTCATCGCCGCGAGGCCGAGTCTCCAGAGAGACATCGGGAACTGCAGCATCAGAACCGGCAGGAGGATCAGCAGTGTGACGTGTACCCGGATCGGGATGCCGGCCACTCGGGCGATCGTGTAGGCGTGCGAGAACATGGTTCAGGGTGAGGCGAGGATATCGAGCCACGATTCGCCGTTGCGGCCGAGCGTCCATGCGCCCTTCTCCGGAACGACGAGGCGCCGTCCGTTGCGGCCGAGCACGGCGGGATCGGCCTGCAGGACGAGAACCTTCCGTTTGGCGAGCTCCGCGGCTTCCTCGGCGGTTGCATTGCGCCCGTAGAGAGGCACGCCGCCGTCTGTCGATCCGACGACGATGGGTCCGCCGGCATGCGGATCGCCGCGCCACAGGGACGGGTAGATCGTGAAGTAATTCGGCCGCCGCTTCGCGGGAAACACGAGCTCAAAACCCACGGGATGGGCCACCAGGTGAGCCTTGAGGGAGAAGGGGCGGCCTTCGGACTGGACCGCATACGGCCCGATCGGATTGAACCCGAAGAGATTCAAGCCGCTGTAGTTGCCGTGGTCCGGCTGGAGCTTCTTTGCGTGAAACCACCGCCGGAACTCCGGGTTCAGAAGTACGCCGACCTCGAAATGCAGGTGGGAGCGTTCGACGGGGATGATGTGGACGGGGGTGCGCCCGAGCCGGCCCAGGCGCGCGCCACGGGGAAGCGGCTGTCCGGTCTTCAGCCCCTTCTGAATCTCGTCGAGGTGCGCGTAGAGCGTGTAGAGCGGTCCGGTGGGATCCTCGTGGACCATGGCGACGTAGAGGCCGTAGTCGGAGTTTCCGGCGACGCGGTTGACATGCGCCACGGTGCCGGTGGCGACACTGACGACGTCGTCGAGGGCGCTCCGCTTGCGGTCGCGTTGCAGCGGGGCGATGTCGATGCCCTCGTGAAACGACGGGAGGACGCTCGTGCCGAAGGCGGCCGTGCGGACGGATCCGTACAATCCGGATTCGAGGCGCCCCGACGCCGTCGGCATGAAGATCCCGGGCGCGTTGGTCGCGAGCAGGTTGGTCTGCGCCGTGGGGAATCCGAACTCGACGAACCGCGGCGCGGCCGTGGTCACGGCGGGTTCCGGCAGGCGTGGTTCGAGCTGATCCTCACGCTCGGGACAGCCGCGAAGGACCAGCGTGAGGAGGGCGGCGCCGATGACCGCGGCGGATGCGCCGGCTAGCCAGCGGCGGATTCGATTCCAGCGCACCGGCGGGGCGGGCGCCCGGGGCTCGGATGGAAGCGAGTACCGGCCCGAGCGGCCCAGGTAGGTGGGACGAAAGCGAAACATCGCCTACCGTGCGCCTTCCGGTCCCGGTGGACCGCCGTCCGTCCGTCTCTTCATTTCGGTCACAGTCTCAGCTCCTGGAAAAGTGTGTGTCGCCGCGGAAGGCGGACATTGTCCGCACGCGCCGCCGCGAGTCAATCCCGACCGCTCTCGAAGTTGCCGCAGCGGGGCACGGATCGGTCATCGCCGACCGAATTCCATACCCATCCGTGGAGTCCATCCCGTCCGGGGTGTGCGGTCTATGGTTTCGCCGGCTTCGCGGCGCCCGGCGGCGGGGGGCGGATGGGCCAGTCGGGGTTCTCGCTTCGGGCCGTTTTCAGCCACGCATCGATCTTTGCGGCGATGTCGGGGTGTTTGGAGGCGACGTCGTTGGTCTCAAAGGCGTCATTCTGAAGGTCGTACAGGGCGATCGGGGCCGTCGGATTACGGTCACGGATGCCCTTCCAACGACCCTGGAGGAGGGCGGCCTGGCTGAAGCCGCGCTCGTGGAACTCCCAGTAGAGGAACTCGTCTCGATTCCGAGGATGCGAAGGTGGTCGAGCAGCCGACCGACGTAGCTGTCGAGCCGCGTGATGAAGGCGGCCTGCCCCTTGTCCGGGTCGGGCCAGTCCGTGCCCGCGTAGGGGCCGAGGTCAGGAGGTTGCGCGCCGTTGCCGATGGCGCGGGTGCGCTCGTTGTTGGCGTGGGGGATGACGGGGCTCCAGTAGAGGAAGAACGGTTTGTCCTGGTGGTGGGAGACGAACTTGAGAACCTCGTCGGTCATCAGGTCGTCGGCGAAGAGGATGCCGTCCTGTGTGTATCCGCCGCCGTACTCGCCGAACGGCGTGACGACGTTGGGCAGGAGCACCTTCTCCTCGCCGCGCCAGAGATGGTCCGGGAAGTGGTTGTGAGCGTGATGCTGGTTGAGGAAACCGAAGAACCGGTCGAAACCGTGCCGGCGTGGGAGGCCGCTGTCGGCCTCGCCCACATCGCCGAGACCCCACTTGCCGATCAGAGCGGTGGTGTAGCCGGCCTGCTGGAGGCAGCGGGCGACGGTGACGTCCTCGGCGCGCAGCGCCTGCGCCGTGGGATTCGTCTTCCCCGCGTTGCCGCGAACGCGGGTGTGGCCGTGGTGAAGCCCGGTCATGAGCACGCTGCGGGACGGGGCGCACACCGTGGCGCCGGCGTAGAAGTGGGTGAATCGAAGGCCCTCCCGCGCCATGGCGTCGAGGCGGGGCGTCCGGATGACCTTCTGTCCATAGGATCCGAGATCGCCCCAGCCGAGGTCGTCGGCCATGACCCATACGAGATTGGGCCGGTCTGCGGCCGCGCATGCTACGCTGGCGAGGGCTGCGGCGAGTGCCGCGGCTCGAACGATGCGGGTGGAAATCGAATGTGGCGGCATGTTGATGGTCCCCTTCGTTGTCTGCGTCATCGTGCCCGTCCCGGCGTATGCGGACAAGGGTGAACTGCACGCCCCGTCCGGTTCTCGCTCCGCCCGCGACCTCGCGTCGCGGGACGCCAAGTGGCGGTGTCCCGGAATCGGCGGGCGACCCGGCATTCCGGCCCGGATGCCTCATCCACGGGGTTCCGAGCCGCGATCGGCCCGCTGCGTGCTGCGTCGGCGCAGTGTGCGCAGAAGGAGGGCGTAGGCAAGGACCGCGGCCGGCAGTGCCGTGACAGCCCAGCCGAGGATGGCGAGGAGGGCCGCGCCGCCGAAGCGGGCGACGAAGGCTCCCGGCGAGTCCGTGAAGACCTGCATCCACACTGCGGGCTGGAAGGGGATCGGCGGTGCCCCGGCGATCCGCTCGCCGATGCGCAGGAAGACCGGGATCATCGCAAGGTGGGGGGCGGACATGAGCCAGTTGACCGCCTGGATCGCGGGCATATTGACGCGGGCGGCGATCGCGGCGGCGGCGCAGAGGAGCGTCGTCGTGCCCAGGATCGGGAAGAGGGAGAAGACCACGCCGAGCACCAGGCAGAGTGCGATCTTCTCCGGCGAAAGGCCCTGGCGGAACAGGTTGGTCAGCGGCCGGCCTGCATGGCGCATGAACCACGCCTTCAGGCCGGGTTCGCGGGCGGTGTGGATGTCCTGCGTCACGTGGCGAGGATGCGCTTCGCCTCGTCCAGGAAGATCCCCTTCAGGTTCATCCGGAGGGCCTCGGGGTTGCCCGAATAGCGCAGGCCCATCTCCTCGGTGATCTCCCCGGACTTGATCAGCGCATAGACGGCTTGATTGAAGTTCTGCATCCCGTCCTCGGTGCCGGTTTCAATCGCCGCCGGGAGCTTCTCGACCACATTCCGCTCGAGCAGTTTCCGGACGGTGGGGGTGTTGATGAGGATTTCGACGGCCGGCCGGACGCCACCACGGACGGACGGCACGAGGCGCTGGCAGAAGACGGCGCGGAGGTTGTCCGCCAGCGCCATGCGAAGCTGGTCGCGCTCGGTGGACGGGAAGAAGTCGAGAATTCGCGGTACGGCCTGCGCCGCGGTGCCGGTGTGGAGAGTACTCAGGACCAAGTGGCCCGTCTCGGCGGCGGCGAGCGCGGCGCCGAAGCTCTCGGCATCGCGCATTTCCCCGATCATGATCACGTCGGGGTCCTGTCGCAGCACGTGCTTGAGGCCGGCGTGGAAGGATACAGTGTCGAGCCCCACCTCGCGCTGCGAGACCAGCGACTTCGCGTTCTCGAAGACGTATTCGATCGGATCCTCGATCGTGATGATTCGGCGCTTCAGCGTCGCGTTGATGTGCTGGATGATCGCCGCGAGCGTCGTCGACTTGCCGCACCCGGTCGTGCCGGCGGCCAGGATGATCCCGCGCGGCGACATCGACAGGGCCTTGATCTGCGGCGGAAGGTGGAGGTCGTCGAACGTCGGAATGGCGGCCTTCACGTACCGCAGGGCCAGGGAACAGCAATTGATCGCTTGAAAGGCATTGACGCGGAACCGGCCGATACCTTCCTCGGCGAAGGAAAAATCGGCTTCATGCTGGGCACGGAAGCGGTCGTGCAGGTGGACCGGCATGATCTCGCGGCATACGGAGGCGACGCTGTCGGCTTCCATCGCGGGAATGCCGCTGTCTACGAGCTGCTGGTGAACGCGGAATACGGGGGGATGGCCCGAGGTGATGTGGATGTCGGACGCTTCGAGACCGACGGCGCGGATCAGTAGTTATCGCAGTGAGGACATTGGGTCCCGGCCTTCTTCGAGACGCACTTCAGGCGCTGCTGCACGTCCTTCGGAAGGTCGGTGAACATCAGCCACACCAGGTACAGGTCCTTCGCCTTGTCGAAGGACGATTGCACGACGACGCCGCAGCAACGGGTTGCCAGG
>CAYRFK010000308.1:0-5231 GCA_964423465.1 uncultured Verrucomicrobiota bacterium
GCGGATGATCAAAGGTGCCTACCACAGCGGCGATCTGGCCTACTGCGACGAGGCGGGCTTCGTGTACTTCGCAGGCCGGCTGGGCGACTGGATGCGGGTGGACGGCGAGAACCTTGGCACCGCGCCGATCGAGCGGGTGTTGATGCGTTATCCAGACGTGGTCGAGGCGGCGGTGTACGGAATTCCGGATCCGGCTGTCGGCGATCGGGTGATGGTGGCACTGGTGCTCGCCGACGGAGTCGAGTTCGACTCGGCGGCGTTCCGAACGTTTCTCAGCGCGCAGGCCGATCTCGGGAGAAAGCAGTGGCCGTCATTCGTGCGAGTAAGTTCGTCACTGCCCCGGACCGAGACGTTCAAGGTCATCAAGCGCCGGCTGTCGGCAGAAGCGCTCGACTGCAACGATCCGGTATTCGAGATACCGCGTTAATCGCCTAGCGACGGCATGGTGGCCTCAATCAGGTGCGGGCCAGGCTCGTCGAAGGCCCATCGCAGCGCATCGGCCAATTCCTCCGCAGTGGCGACCCGTCGGGCCGGTACGCCCATACCCTCGGCGATCCGCACGAAATCCAGAGCGGGAGAGGTTAAATCGAGAAGTGCCTTGGCTTTTGGGCCCGGCTGCTGCCCACCGCTTTGAGCGCCCACCCGTTGCAACTCCATGCGCAGGATGTCGTAGGCGTGATTGGCGTAGACCACCGTGGTGATGTCGAGGCACTCTCGAGCGTGGCTCCACAGCGCCGAAATGGTGTACATCGCCGATCCGTCCGACTCAAGGCACAACACCGGCCGGTCCGGAGCGGCGATTGCGGCCCCGAGTGCCACCGGAAGCGCATAACCGATCGCGCCGCCGGTCAACGTCAGCCAGTCATGCGCCGGTGCGCCCGCGGTGGCCACCGGCAGGAGAAACCCGGAGGTATTGGCCTCGTCGACGACGATCGCCCGTTCGGGAAGCAGTGCGCAGATCACCTCCGCGGACGTCTGCGCCGTCAGCGGCCCGGAGGGAATCGCCGGACGAGACCCGGTCGCCGTGACGGCAACCGCATCGGGTGCGATCGCATCGGCCAGGGCGGCGAGAGTGGCGGCGGCGCCCCGGGGCCCGGACAACGTCTGCACAGCGCAACCCTCCGGGGTCAGGTCGCTGGGCTTGCCGGGGTAGGCGAAAAACGACACCGGCGACGCCGCACCGGCCAGGATCAGATGCTTGATGCCCGCCAGTTGCGCGGTCGCCATTTCGGCGAGGTAGGCGATGCGGTCGACGGCCGGCAGGCCGGCCCCGCGCTCCAGTCGGGCCGGGAATGTCTCGCAGAACAGCTTCGCGCCGAAGGTCTGTGCCAGCCGGGCCGCCGCGTTCAGACCCGCCGACCGGGTGGCGTCTCCACCGATGAGGATCGCTGCGGGCTCGCCGGATCGAAGCGCGGAGGCCGCCGCGTCACAATCGCCGACCGGCGGCACCGGCTGCGCCGCAACGGCTTCGGCGGGTTCGGCACCCTCGGTCCAGGACACGTCAGCGGGCAGGATCAGCGATGCGATGTGACGATACTCCCGCGCCGAAGCGACCGCTTCGGCGACGTCGGTGGCGACTTCGGCAACGTCGACGCTGCGCCGCAGCCAACCGGAGACGGTACCTGCGACAGAGTCGATATCGGATTCCAGTGGGGCGTCGTAGCGCTTGTGATACGTCGCGTGGTCGCCGATCACGACCAGCATCGGTACATGCGCGCGTCGGGCATTGTGCAGATTCGCCAGTCCGTTGCCAAGTCCCGGACCAAGGTGCAGCAGCACCGCCGCGGGATCTCCTGACATCCGGGCGTAACCGTCCGCGGCGCCAGTCGCAACACCTTCGAACAGTGTGAGCACACCGCGCATCGCGGGCACGGTGTCCAGGGCCGCGACAAAGTGCATCTCCGAGGTGCCGGGGTTGGCGAAACACACCCGGACCCCGTTGTCGACCAGCGTTGTCAGCAATGCCTGGGCGCCGTTCACCGCAATGACTCTAGAGCGTCAGCGATCCCGAAAACCGTCCAGCCGCCGGGTCGCGGATTCGAAACCAGACACCAACTCGGCCATGATCTCGGCGACCGGCCGGATCTCGTTCATCCGGCCGACGATCTGACCAACCGGCATGGCGACGGTGGTCGGATCGACAGACTGGCTCATTCGCTGGTGGGCCTCGCTGACAAGGACGTTCTGCAATGGCATCGGCAGGGCCTGCGGGGCATCGTCGGCGTCCCAGGCGTCGGTCCAGCGACTCTTGAGCAGACGCGCAGGTTTCCCGGAGAAGATCTTGCGGCGGACGGTGTCGCTTGAGGTGGCCGCCAACAGCGCCTCCTGGATGACCGACGGCCCGCCGTCGGTGCGCGCCCCGAGGTCGTATTCGGCCGCGGTCAAAAACGCCGAACCCATCCACACTCCGGAGGCGCCCAACGCGAGAGCGGCGGCAACCTGTCGGCCGGTCCCGATTCCGCCTGCGGCCAGGACGGCGGCCCTGGCCCCGACCACGTCGACGACCTCGGGCACCAGCACCATCGATGCGATCTCACCGGTGTGTCCGCCGGCTTCGTAACCTTGCGCGACGACGATGTCCACACCGATTTCAGCATGGCGCAGAGCATGTTTGGCCGATCCCGCCAACGCGGCTACCGGAACTCCGGCGGCGTGCGCTTGGGCGATCACGTCCGGCGGCGGGGAGCCCAGCGCGTTGGCGATGAGCTTGATCGGATGCGTGAGCGCGACGTCGACATGCGAACGGGCGACCGAATGTAGCCAGCCCAGTACGCCTTCGCGGCCGGCCTGCTCACCCGGCAGAGGAGGAACCCCGAGATCAGCCAGGGTCTTATCGACGAACTCGCGGTGCGCCTGTGGGATCAGCTTGTCGATGTCGATCGCACTGCCTTCGGTCGGCACCGTTGCCGGCATCACGATGTCGACACCGTAGGGCTTGCCATCGGTATTGGCATCCATCCAGCACAACACCGACTCGAGTTCGTCGGGGTGGTTGAAACGCACCGCGCCGAGGACACCCATACCGCCGGACCGGGTCACGGCGGCGGCCACCTTCTCCGACGGGGTGAATACGAAGATCGGGTATTCGATGCCGAAGCGATCGCACAGTTCGGTGTGCATCACGCCGAGCCTCCGTGCTTGGAATGAACTTCGTCGGCCGGGCGGATTTCGGTCTGTTCCTTTGCCCACTTGTAGTCGGGCTTTCCGGCCGGTGACCGCTTCACCTCATCCACGATCCACAGGCTGCGGGGCACCTTGTAGCCGGCAATCTCCCTGCGCACGAATGCATCCAACTCCGCCAGGGTCGGCGCGGTACCCTTACGCGGCGCGACGACCGCCGCGACATGCTGGCCGAAGCGTGGATCCGGGACTCCGACAACGAGCGCGTCGAAAACGTCGGGGTGGCCCTTGAGCGCCCCCTCCACCTCTTCGGGATAGATCTTCTCCCCGCCGCTGTTGATCGACACCGAGCCTCGGCCGAGAAGCGTCACTGTGCCGTCGGACTCGACCTGCGCATAGTCACCCGGGATCGCGTAGCGCACACCGTTGATGGTGCGGAAGGTTTCAGCGGTCTTCTTCTCGTCCTTGAAGTAGCCGACCGGGATGTTGCCGCGCTTGGCCAAAATGCCGCGCACTCCCGAACCCGGCACGACCTCGTTGCCGTCGTCGTCGAGAACCACCGTTCTCTTGTCGATGGTGACCCGCGGACCACCGCCGCCACTTTGTCCCTTGGCCACCACACTGGTACCGCCGAAGCCCGTTTCCGAGGACCCGATCGAGTCGGTGATCACCCGATTTGGCAGCAACTCAAGGAAGCTCTCCTTGAGGCTGGGCGAGAACAGCGCTGCGGTACTCGACAGCAGGAATAGTGACGACAGGTCGCGTTCGGAGCCTTCCAAGGCGTCGAGCAACGGCCGGGCCATGGCATCGCCGGTGAAGAACAGCAGGTTCACCTTGTGCTGCTCGATGACCCGCCACACCGCATCGGCATCGAACTCCGGCGACAGCACGACCGTTCCGCCGGTGAACAGGGCCATCCAGGTCGCGGATTGGGTCGCACCATGGATCATCGGCGGAATCGGGTAACGGATCATCGGCGGCCCAGCGGCTGCCTGCTTGGCATGGTCATACTCGTCAGCGACGAATTCACCTGTGGCGAAGTCGGTTCCACCGAGAAGCACTCGGTAGATGTCCTCATGACGCCACATCACGCCCTTCGGGAAACCGGTTGTACCACCGGTGTAGAGCAGATAGATATCGTCGGCGCTGCGCGTCCCGAAATCGCGCTCGGGCGATCCCTTGGCAATCGCCTCGTAAAACTCGACGCCCCCATAGTTTTCGAAGGTCTGTGTCGGCACGTCGCTGCCGTCGTCGATCACCAGCACCGTCTTGACATTCGGGACGTCGGGCAACACGTTGGCGACACGTTCGGAGTACTGGCGTTCGTGCACCAGTGCGACCATGTCGGAGTTGTCGAACAGGTAGCGCAGCTCCGCTTCGACGTAGCGGTAGTTGACGTTCACCAAGATCGCGCCGGCCTTCACAATGCCCAGCATCGCGATCACGATCTCGATCCTGTTGCGGCAGTAAAGTCCGACCTTGTCGTCCTTCTTCACGCCGTGGGAGATGAGATAGTGCGCGAGGCGGTTCGCCTTTTCCTCCAGCCCGGCATAGGTGATCTGTTCGTCCCCGCAGATCAGGGCGACACGGTCAGGCACGGCTTCGATGGCGTGCTCGGCAAGATCGGCAATATTCAAGGCCACGGACTCAAACTAGAACCTGTTACAGTTCTCCACAAGTGCAGCGGCCAGGAAGGTGGTCATCGGTGAGCGACGCCCTGATCGAGCAGCGCGGACACACCCTCATCGTGACGATGAATCGTCCGGAGTCCCGCAACGCCCTATCTGGGGAGATGCTCTCGATCATGGTCGAGGCCTGGGACCGGGTCGATAGTGATCCCGATATCCGCGTCTGCATTCTCACCGGCGCCGGCGGCTACTTCTGCGCGGGCATGGACCTCAAGGCGGCCACCAAGGCGCCCCCGGGCGACTCCTTCAAGAGCGGCGGCTACGACCCGACCCGCATCGACGGCCTGCTCAAGGGCCGCCGGCTGACCAAGCCGTTGATCGCCGCCGTCGAGGGTCCGGCCATCGCAGGCGGCACCGAGATCCTGCAGGGCACTGACATCCGGGTGGCCGGCGAAAGCGCGAAGTTCGGCATCTCCGAGGCCA
>CAYRFK010000309.1:0-5147 GCA_964423465.1 uncultured Verrucomicrobiota bacterium
CCCCGCACGGCAATTTTTGTCCGGCGCGGGGATGAGTATCTGTTAATTAAAGGCGCGCCCACGAAAAGATTGTGGGCGGGCAAATACAATGGCATCGGCGGTCATGTGGAACGCGGCGAGAATATCCTTTTTTCTGCGCAGCGTGAACTGTTGGAAGAGACGGGTCTGCTGGCTGACTTATGGTTGTGCGGCACGGTCATTGTGGATGCCGGGGATACGGGCATCTGCCTGTTCGTCTTTTGCGGCGAAGACCCCCGGGGCGAGCTTAAAGCTAGTGACGAAGGATCGGTCGAGTGGGTGGGCAGGGCTGCAGTTCTTCAGCTCCCCGTGGTTGAAGATCTTCCTGTTTTGCTTGAACGGATCCATTCCATGCAGCGAGGTGATCCGCCTTTTGCGGCGCGCTCCTATTACGACCAGGACGATAAGTTGACGGTTGTCTTTTCATGATATACGTCCCGAAGGTTCTCTTGAAAGACTCATTGAGTCGACTGACCTTCGGGACATTCCATTAATAAGGGGACGATTTTCCGGCTGCTATCCGGGTTTCATGGAAAAATGCCTTACCGCCATTCTCCACTGATTTTTTTATTACCATGCCGTGGCGCATTAGCAGGGTGCTTATGCCGGTTTAATTCCGTGTTTTTGGCTTTACCTCTTATAATCTGCGTCATGGATGCCGACATGAAATTTATCATACGCTTCTGGTGGTTGGCTGTTCTCGTTTCTTTCCTCACATTCGCCTGCCAACCTGCTTTGGCAGGTTCTCAACCTTCGCCGCTGGTGCCGCTTTCCAGTCCCAGTCCCGCGCCTGCCTCCCCACAGCCGCCGATCTTGGAGCAAACTCCCGTCCCCCTTCCCCTGGTGCCAAATTTCTCCCGCATCGTCATGATCGTTTTCGAGAACAAGGAATTTGACTCGGTGATCGGCAGCGGCAAAATGGCATACTTCAATCTGTTGGCCGGTTCTTATACATTGTTGACTGCCCACCACGCCGCCGCGCATCCCAGCCTGCCGAACTACCTCTCGCTGATCGGCGGCGATACCTTTGGCATAGCCAGTAATTGCGAAGACTGCTTCATCAACGCCCCCAGCCTGCCTGACCTGATCGAACAGAGCGGACGGACATGGAAAACCTATCAGGACGATATGCCCGATCCCTGTTTCGCGGGTAGTACTCTACGCTATGTACAAAAACATAATCCCTTTGTCTATTTTGATCCGATCCGCCTGGATCTTGAGCGATGCAAGAGAAGTGTTGTACCGCTCACGCAGTTGGATGCAGATCTTGCCCTAAATGACCTGCCTGATTTCATCTTTATCACGCCGGATATTTGCTACTCCTCCCATGACTGTGCCCTTGATCTCGCCGACACCTGGCTCAAGGGACAAATGGATAAACTCTATCCTGTGTTGGAATCTTCAGGGGATCCCTTCCTCATCATCCTCACCTGGGATGAAGGGCAGACAGACCACTCCTGCTGCGGACTTCCGGACCCCGCCGGTGGACGGGTTGCCACGCTCTTGATCTCCCCTCAGGTGAAACCGAACTTTCAGGATGAAACTCCCTACTCGCATTACTCCCTCTTAAAAACCATCTCCGCAGCATGGAACTTGCCTTATCTTGGTCATGCTGCCGATGAGGAGACAAGTCTCATCACCGTGCCCTGGAGGTGAAATTACTCCATGCTATACTTGGGTCAGTGCAGGTAAATTAAAAAAAACTTCATTATCAGAGGAATTATGACCGACATAACCCATCAGGAAATGCTGCAGAAATATGCAGAGGCGATCGTAAAAGTTGGTTTGAACATCCGCGCCGGGCAACGCTTGATCATTACCTTGGCGGCAAATCGCGGCGTTCCAATTCAATTCGCGCCATTGGTGCGTGAAGTTTCCAAAGCCGCGTATGCGGTCGGTGCCAAATATGTGGATGTGATCTGGGGTGATGAGGAAATGCTGCGCCTGCGCGCCCAGCACGCCCCGCATGATTCCTTTGACGAATATTCAACCTGGCAGGTGGATGCCATTGTGAAGATGATCGAGAATGGTGACGCCCTGCTTTCGATTTCTGGTGCGAACCCCGACTTGTTCGGCGGGTTGGACCCGGAGATCGTGGGAAGGATCCAGAAAACACATTTAAAGAATTTTGCCAGGGTCAGCGAGCGGGTTACCACCAATGCCGTCAATTGGTGTGTGGTGGCTGCCGCCGGTGAAGCCTGGGCGAAGAAAGTATTTCCCGATCTTCCTGCAATTGAGGCGCAGGAAAAATTATGGAAAGCCATCTTTGAGACCGCGCGGATTGCCCAGCCTGATCCCATTGCCGCCTGGCAAACGCACATTGCCAACCTGCGCAAACGTGCCCAATATTTGCAAGCCAGGCAGTACACAGCCCTGCATTATTCCGCACCGGGCACAGACTTCACGCTCGGTCTCCCCAACGGACATTTATGGATCAGCGCCCAGTCCATGGCACAGAACGGCGTGGCATTCACAGCCAACATGCCCACTGAAGAAGTATTTACCCTGCCTGATAGAAACCGCGCTGACGGGGTGGTTACCTCCACTTTTCCATTGAGTTATGGCGGCACGTTGATCGAGGATTTTCAGGTCACGTTTGAAAATGGACGGGTGGTCAAGGTCACTGCGCAGAAGGGCGAATCCGCCCTGCAAAAATTGGTGGATACCGATGAAGGTTCGCACCGTCTCGGCGAAGTTGCACTTGTCCCTGCCAGTTCCCCCATTGCCCAGCGTGGTCACCTTTTCTACAACACTTTATTTGACGAGAATGCATCCTGTCATATTGCCATTGGACGCGCCTACCGCTTCACACTTACGGGCGGCGAGGAATTGACTGACGATGAGTTTGTCTCTGCCGGGGGCAACGTCAGCCTCAACCATGTCGACTTCATGATCGGTTCGCCTAAAATGGATATTGATGGTGTCAAACAGGATGGCTCACGCCAGCCTGTCATGCGCCAGGGCGAGTGGGCATTTGATGCATAAAAAAATGGGATTGCACCTGTTGCATGTATGCCTGTTCCGGTTAATCAATTTCTGTAATAAATAATTGGAGTGGATGATTCCATGCCTGAAAAACCAAAACTCGATCTTGATGACATTTTGAAAGCTGAATACGATTACATTGCCAACACCACCTTCCAGGCAAATGAAGACCGTTCGCGCGTTGCGTCCTTTTATTTCGTAACGCTTGGCTCGCTCGTGGCAGCCATCCTTGGTTCGATGATTTCAGTCAATGATCTAAAAAGTGTTTCGCTCGCATTTTCAGGGTTGTTTGTGGTGTTGACCGTCCTCGGTGCGTTGACCCTTGCCCAGCTTGCCCGCCTTCGCGCTGCCTGGCACGAATCTGCGCAGGCAATGAATCAGATCAAGGATTATTACATCAAGCACTACAAGGAAATTAAACCTGCTTTCAAATGGAGGGCGGGCACGCTTCCGCCCACCGATAAGCCGAATAGCATTGCGAACCTCATGGCGGCTGAGATCGCTTTTTTGGGGTCCATTACCTCTGCTGCTGCCATGTATTTTTTTCTTCTCTTTTTTGGAAGTGTGGCATGGTGGGGCTGGACATTGGTTTTCATCACTCTGGTTGTGGCTTCCATCTTCCTTTGGGCATGGTACAAACACCTGCTGGTGGATGATCAATAGGTCCAGGCGAATGTCATCTGCTTTGTGAAATTAGACGGTACCTTTTATATTATGGAGCCATAACATGACCCGCAACTACGAAAACCAACCCCCAACCGCTTTTCAACGCCTGCCTGATTACAGCCGCGCTGATGACTGGATCCGCTCATTTCTCAGGGAGCAAAAGGTGGGTCACACTGCCTACGCCTGGGATGACCAGCCCTTTCTGCATCCAAATTTGTTCTGGTTTGACGAGGAAAATCACCAGGTAATTTTTCACGGTAATATTGCGGGGCGCATCCGCTCCGGTATCGAGAAGAATCCCAGGGTCTGTTTGGAAGTCAGTGAGATGGGTAAATTGATGCCCTCCAACATTGCACTGGAATTTGCACTGCAATATCGCAGTGTGATGGTCTTCGGCTCGGTTCGTGTCCTGACCGACCCCGACGAAGCGCGGCGCGGATTGTACGGCCTGATCTCCAAATATTTTCCAGGCATGGTCGCCGGCAGGGAGTATCGTCAGATCACCGACAAGGAACTGCGCACCACTTCGGTCTATGCCATCCAGATCGAATCATGGAGCGGCAAGGAAAATTGGAAGGACGGCGCCGAGCAAAGCGCCGAGTGGGCGCCGCTGGATAAGAAGTGGTTTGAATAAACCCTAAATGCCAAAGGAAAACTCCGAGCCTGTGGGGGCTCGGAGTTTTTTTATTGATCGTCTGCGGTTGAAAATTTATTGCAAGCAGATAAGTTTGGCGCCGACAGTGACTCGGACGGCAGTCCACACGCCATTGGCGACTTTCCCATTCACACTGACAGCGTTGCCTACTTTCAAGTCGGCGAAGGTGATCGGGGTGGGTACTGCGTCTGGAGTGGATTTGTATAGATAGCGTGTCTTGGCAGTTGTGGTCATCACCAAAGTCTGCTTAAGATAGGGCTGGACCAGCTTGCTCCCATTGAGAACACTGACAGTGATCGTCCCGCTGACGGGGTCGATGGCTGAGATTTTCGCGACCAGGGTGAACGTACCACGCGGTCCGCCTGCCGCATATGCCGGACCAACGGCTGCCAGGGCGATTAACAGGGCCAATGTAACAACAAACAGTTTTTTCATGAGTATCTCCTTTTGAAAAATTTGGTTTGCTTGCTGTGACGCAGATTTTGCCCGGGAGATACGCCCAATAAAATATAGGGTATGGATGACTGGAGTCCTAAGCCGGACCCAAGACCGCTATTTGATACGCGGCCTGCGGCGCAGAGACTCAAATCCCATGAAGATCAACGTGAACGAGATGGACAGCGCGCCAAATGCCAGCAGCAGGATTCTCCAATCAAAGACTTGCCACCAGGTTGGTTGGGATTGGGCTTGACCCTGCCCTTGACCCTGTCCCCCCTGCCCTTGCCCCTGACCCTGTCCCTGGGTGGATGTAGTTCCTTGCGCACCGGGTTGGGTGGTGGACTGTGTATTATTCCGCAGCCACGGCGGACCACCGCCGCCGCCT
>CAYRFK010000310.1:0-5069 GCA_964423465.1 uncultured Verrucomicrobiota bacterium
GGTTCGTGGTTCCAGCCCAGATTAGCCCGCGTGGCGGCAATTTCGGCTGCACCCAGCGCAGCGCCATGCACGTCATGCGTGCCTTCTTTATTGGGCGAACCTTTGCCAATCACGGTTTTGCAGCAAATCAACGTCGACTTGTCGGCAGATTGCTTGGCTTTTTGTACAGCGGCTTCGATCGCCACAGCATCATGGCCATCAACGCCAGCGATGACATTCCAGCCATACGCTTCAAAACGCTTGGGCGTGTCGTCGGTAAACCAGCCATCGGTATGACCGTCGATGGAGATGCCGTTGTCGTCCCAGAACGCGACTAATTTGTTCAGCTTCCAGGTGCCGGCCAATGCGCAAGCCTCGTGCGAGATGCCTTCCATCATGCAGCCGTCACCCATGAATACATAGGTGTTGTGGTTGACGATGTCGTGGCCGGGCTTGTTGAATTCATGCGCCATCAGCTTTTCAGCCAGCGCCATACCGACTGCGTTGGTGATGCCTTGGCCAAGCGGACCGGTGGTTGTTTCTACCCCAGGGGCATAGCCATATTCAGGGTGGCC
Organism: uncultured Verrucomicrobiota bacterium; assembly: GCA_964423465.1. Taxonomy (GTDB): domain Bacteria; phylum Verrucomicrobiota; class Kiritimatiellia; order PWTM01; family PWTM01; genus VGWF01. Next base: position 555 of record CAYRFK010000310.1, read on the forward strand.
GGGGGTCTTGGAATGGAGTTGGCGGAAGCTTTTCAGGTCATCAATGCTCAGGTCGTAGCCAGTTAGGTGGAGCAGGGCGTAGATCAGCATGGAGCCGTGGCCATTGGAAAGCACAAAGCGGTCACGATCAGCCCAGTTCGGGTTGCTTGGGTTGTGACGCAGATGATGATTCCAGAGCACTTCAGAGATTTCCGCCATCCCCATGGGAGCGCCCGGATGACCGGACTTGGCTTTCTCGACTGCATCCATTGCCAGGGCACGGATTGCGTTAGCGAGGTCGTTGCGTGTTGCCATGTCTTTGTTTCCTCAATGAAAAAACCGAAAACTGTGCCCTATAGGGCGGAAGCCTTTAATTATGTCGCACGCCGTCGAACATGAGCAAGCGGATAACAGCGTGCCGCACGCGTCAGGAAATACGCACGAATAGCCGCAACAGGCGTTAAACCTGCATTGTTGCGGCATGAAAGGCATGTGAAGGTCAAAATCAAAATTTTCTTATATTCTTAAATGGTGGCTTTATAAGGTGTCTTTAAAAGCCGGCATGCGCTGAAAAAACCACAAAGCCATCGGGTTGTAAGATGCCTCTTTTTTGAGATTTTTTCAACAACTTCGCACACATCTTTGACGACTAAACGCAGACCCAATCCTTCCATTGCTGGAGTAAATCCGGCGTGAGAGCGGCGAGAACCGAGCGACACCACGGATTTTCACCATTGAATGGCGAGCCGTCCAATGCGCAGGAAGCGCCGCCAGCTTCATTCAAAATCAGACAGCCGGCCGCGTAATCCCACAGTTTTTGGCCGCCATGCAGATAAATATGCATGCGTCCAGCGGCAACGTAACACCAATCCAGCGTGCTGGAGCCCAGATTACGTTGCGAACTGAACGGATGTTCAAACGCTAAGCGGCCAGCCAGTGTGCGGTCGATGCGTTTTAATTCGATGCCGGCCATGCAGCGATTCAAATCCGTCGGCGGCGCTTTCAGCGGCAAGCGCTCACCGTTCATGAACGCACCTTGACCTTCTACTGCGTAAAAAGCTTCGTCCGCGCTGGGGTCATACACCACGCCCAGCACGCTTTTGCGATTGCGCACCAGCGCCACGGAAATAGCGAAGAACGGTAAGCCGTTGACGAAATTGCTGGTGCCATCGATCGGATCGACACACCAGAAACCCTCATCGCCCACGCCCCAGACATCTTGTTGCTCGGCATCGGTCATTTCTTCGCCGAGCACTGGAAACGGCGCAATGTCTTGCAATCGCTGAAAGAGGGCGCTCTGCGCGGCAATATCGGCTTCTGTGAGCAAACTGCCGTCCACCTTGCGTTCATGCGCAACTTTCAAATAGCGCGGCATAACTTCTTCGCGCCCAACCGCTCGGCACGCGGCGATGACTTGCTCAACCAGCAGGTTTAGGTCAGTCATTGGCTCAGCTTAGCCATTTGATTGAACATCCCATGCTGGGAATCTGGTCGGCGGGGCCTTGTTGCGTGTTGGCGACTTGCTGCATGGCTGCAAAGAGATCGCGGCGCACGCCGGCGGGCGCGGTTTCTTTGCGAGATTCGTCCAGGCGGCCGCGATACTGCAGTTCAAGCTGGCGATTGAAGCCGAAGAAATCCGGCGTGCAGACAGCGCCATACGCTTTGGCAATTTCTTGCGATGCATCCAGCACATACGGCATCGGGAAAGCCAGCTCTTCCGACAGTAAGCGCATGTTTTCAAAACTATCTTCCGGATATTCCGTCGGATCATTCGACATGATTGCAATGGAGCCTATGCCCAGTGTTTTTAGTTCTGCGACATCGCGCACAATGCGGTCCAGCACGGCTTTGACATACGGACAATGGTTGCAAATGAACATGACCAACAGCCCATTAGGCCCGGCCGCTTCTTTTAGCGTATAGGTTTTGCCACCGACACCTGGCAGTGAAAAATCAATGGCTTTCCAGCCAAAATCGCAAATTGGGGTTTCCATTCGTACCATAACAATGACTCCTATCTGACTAAATGACACAAGCTGAATGACACAGTAACTGACACAGGCTGGGGATAATATCATTCTGTTCTCTACCCATTCTTGACCTCTCGTTCGATGCCGCGCTTTTACTGTGATTTTCCTTTGGCCATAGGCCGTTTGACTGTTTTGCCGGATGACACCGCGCGCCATGCCGTCGGCGCACTGCGCTTGCGTGAGGGGGCGGCGGTCACCTTGTTCAATGGTAACGGTGCTGAATACCACGGTAGCCTCGTTTTGCAAGGAAAAGGGGCGGCTGTTTTAGTGGCGCAATGCACTGCGCCGCAGCGTGAATCAAATTTGCATATCACGCTGGCGCAGGGCATTAGCAGCGGTGAGCGGATGGATTTGACGCTGCAAAAATCGGTGGAATTGGGCATTGCCGCCATTCAGCCGGTGATGATGCGGCGCAGCGTCGTCAAGCTGAGCGGTGATAAATCTGACCGTCGTTTGCGGCACTGGCAGGGCGTTGTTGTGTCGGCCTGTGAGCAATGTGGCCGCAATGTCATTCCGCCGGTTGCGCCGATTGCCGAGTTCATGCAGTGGTTAAGAGAAATTAAACGAGAAGTGCAAGCTTCATCTGTTGCACCCGTGTGTTATTTGCTGGATCCCGCTGCGCAAGTGGGTTTGCGCGATTTACCCGCGCCCAGCGGCCCCATTTTTTTGCTGGCTGGGCCGGAGGGGGGCTTTGATCCGGTTGAGCGCAACGCGGCGCTAGCGGCAGGGTGTCTGCCGGTTCGATTAGGGCCGCGAATTTTGCGCACTGAAACGGCTGCCTTGGCCGCGCTAGCCGCCATGCAAACCCTTTGGGGTGATTTCCAGTAACCAGCAATGTCCTGTCAGGAGTTTTTAATGGCAAAGTTATTTGAAGCGGATGGCAAGTCATTTGTGCAATGGTTTCGTGCAGCTGCGCCTTATATCCATGCTTTTCGTGGCAAGACTTTTGTGCTGGCCTTTGGCGGCGAGGCCATGCTGCGCGAAGATTTTGTTGATCTCATTTACGACATTAATTTGCTCAATGCCCTCGGTGTTCGTTTGGTGTTGGTGCATGGCGTCCGCCCGCAGGTTGAAGAGCGTTTATCCGCCGAAGCGCTCTATGTGCAAGGGCGTCGCGTCACCGATGCGGATGCCTTGGAGCACGTGAAAGATGCGGTCGGTTCGGTCCGTGTTGATATTGAAAGTTTGTTATCGGTGGGCTTGCCGAATACCCCCATGGCCGGGGCAGAAATTCGCGTGGCCTCCGGCAATTACGTTACGGCACAACCTGCAGGTGTGGTCGAAGGGGTTGATCTGCTGTTTACCGGTGAAGTCCGTAAGATTGCGGTGGCCCCTATTCGAGACCGATTAAGCGCGGGCGAAATCGTCTTGCTCTCGCCGCTAGGTTATTCTCCGACAGGAGAAGTATTTAATTTGACGTTGGAAGAAGTGGCGACGCAGGCCGCTATTGCCTTGCAAGCCGATAAGCTGGTCTTCATTCTTGATCATGGCGATACCATTGACGCTAAAGGCAATCGCATTAATCGCCTCACTGCGGCCCAAGTGCCGCGTTTGCTGCGTGATCTGCCGGATGGCGATATGAAGCTTTATCTGCCCCATGCCGCCTATGCCTGTAAAAAGGGCGTTGGCAAAGTCCATTTGATCAGTGCGGATGTGGATGGCGCGGTGCTGATGGAGCTATTTACCCATGCTGGCGTTGGCACCATGGTGACGCGGCAGTCGGTGGAAAGTTTACGTGCGGCTACTATTGATGATGTGGGGGGCATTCTCTCGGTGATTGAGCCGTTAGAAAGTGATGGCATTTTGGTGCGCCGATCGCGCGAGCGCTTGGAGCAAGAAGTCGAGCAATTTTTTGTCGATGAAATTGATGGGCGCATCGTCGGTTGTGTTGCGCTGTATCCCTTCCCGGAAGCCGGCACAGGTGAAATGGCCTGTTTAGCTGTGGCACACGATTTTCAACGGGGCGGCCGCGGCGACGCCCTGCTTGCCGCGGTTGAAGACGCCGCGCAAGAAAAGGGGCTGACGCAATTGTTTGTCCTGACCACCCGCACAACACACTGGTTTATTGAACGTGGCTTCACTCTGGGCGGCCCGGAAGACTTACCCGCCCCGCGCAAAGCGCTTTACAACTGGCAACGCCGCTCAAAGGTGTTAATTAAGGCGCTTTAGTTTTAGTAGAAGAGAGAGGTGCACTGCCAGATGATGAAGCTCGAAGATCTCCAGCCCAACGCGGCCATACGCGGCATCATTCCTAACGCACTGGTATCCGTGGTCAACGTTCAATGGTTCGGTTCGGAAGCGCTCGAACTTACCTACAAGACGCCATCCGGCAAGGTCGCCAATGAGTTGGTTTATCGCCATGACAAGCTCGGCTGGAACGGGTGGAACAAGGCCGCCCCTGGAGTTTCGACGGTGATGGCGCGCTGTTCCGCCTAGTGTCTGAAGCCCAGCGCATCTGGCTGGCGCATCTGTTCCGTGCCATCGTCATGGATATCGAACGCAGCCT
>CAYRFK010000311.1:0-5053 GCA_964423465.1 uncultured Verrucomicrobiota bacterium
CGTCGTCGAACTCGCCGGAACCGACATGCCCTACACCTGCCCCCACGGCCGCCCGACCCTGATCCACTTCGGCTTCTCGGAGCTTTACCGCAAGTTCGGCCGGGCCTGAGGTCGAGCGCGTTTCGGCAATGGAAGGGCTTGACCGGTGCGGGTCTCTGAGCGGGGGCGTCACCGGGGCGTGGCCGTAGCTGTCGGAGCGGCTTCGAGGCGGCGGAAGACATGTTCGAGGCCTTCGGTGAAGGCCGGCCGCCAGGTAGACCAGTTGTGCCCGCCGTCGATCACCCGAAGTTGGGCGTGGATGCGCGGGATGCGACGGATCGTGTTGTAGAGGGTGTGCGCCTCGTAATCGAGATCGTGGCTGGCCTCCGCCGGGGCGGACAGTGCGGTTTCGTCGTCGCCTACGGCGATGAACATATGCAACGGCAGCCCCGTGTCGGTGAACCGCGGAATCAGGGCGGGGTAATTGAGGGCGGCATAGACGGCCGTGTCGAACCGGTTGGTACCCTTTCCGAACGCTCCGAATTCGCGCGTGCTGGAATCCTTCGGCGGCTGGGGGACATACACCGCCGGGCTGAGCACGATGGCGGCGCCGAACAACGCGGGGTGGGCGAGCGCGTAGCGCATCGCGCCGTACCCTCCCATGGAGTAGCCGGCGACGATCCGGCTGTTGCGGTTCGTGCGTGTCGGAAAGGTGGCGTCGACGTGGGCGATCAAGTCCTTCGTGAACGCGGCTTCCACCGCCTCGCCCGCGGGCAGCCCGCCGGCTCCGGTGAATTGCGAATCCACGTAGTAGCCGGCGCGCCGGCTGGCCGTTGCGTCGGGCATGATGGCGATGACCGGCGGGATCCGTCCCGTGCCGATCAGTCGGTCGAGATCCGGTTTGATGGTCCCCCATGCCGTCATCCGGTCGCCGCGACCGTGGAGCAGGTAAAGGACGGGGTACCGTGGGCCGCCCGCCGCATCATGGTCCGGCGGCATATAGACCTGGTAGGGGATGTCGCGGCCGAGTTGGCCTGAAGGGGCGGCGCGGGACTGGATCGAACCTTCCGCCGACGAGGTGGCGCCGCGGCCCGCCCCGGCGGCCGCGAACACGCAAAACGTGGCCGCAATTGGGCGGAGAAGACGCCTCACGCTCTGACCGGTGTGCGGGTTCCGTGCATGGATGGACTGTACGGTGACATACATCCGGGCGCCGTTCAACGTGCACTCCATGTGCTCGTTCCGTCCGGGTTCGGCCGATTCTCCGGTCAGTCGAGGTTGTAGCGGCCGGGGGAGATGATGGCGTCGGGGTCGAGGGCGGATTTGAGGGAGCGGACGGTCTGCCAGAAGGGGTCGTCGGGGCGGACGACGAGGTCCATGGAGCCGAGGCCGACGCGGTAGGGCGGGCAGCCGCGGCGAATCATGTCCTCCTCGGCCTCGCGGATGCAGGCCTGGGCGGCGGCGGCGCGGGAGGGATCGTCGCGGCGGAAGGCGAGGCTGATGACGCCCTCCATCGACCGGTCGTCGAGCAGGTTGACGGTGATGGCGGCCTCGAAGCCGTGGCGCGTGAAGACCGCGACGACGGCGTCGAGGGCCTCGCGGACGAAGGCGCCGTCGGCAGGATAGATCGGCAGACAGTAGAGGAGCCCGGCGTTGCTGCGGTCGGGGTCCTCGCGGGACGGCGTGCCGCCATCTACGGCCCAGCGGACCGCCGGCAGGGTGTCGTCGGTCGGGATTCCCAGCGCGAGTTCCTGGACGGGCGTGACGGCGCGCAGCAGGGCGAGTTTCCGGGCGCAGGCGGGGATGCCTCGCAGGGCGGTGAGGATCCGCTCCGCGGTCCGCCGCAGGCCGGGGCCGAGGAACACGACCCGCGCGATGCCGCGGAGGGTGCGGCGGATCTCGGCGCGTGCGAAGGCCTGCACGCGGGGCGGACCCGAGATGCCGGCCACGGCGCTCCACGGGCCGAAGCCCTCCGCCTTCAGCACGTCCTCGGCTGCGGCGCGGGCGTCGAACGTGGAGCACTGGCCGAGGGCGACGAGTTGTTCCATCAGCAGCGGAGCGAGGGTCATCCAGCTGCGCGCGCGGTTGCCGATGTGGGCGACGCCGCCAATGACACTGCGGCGACGGAGGGCCGCGAAGGCGTCGATCAGGGCGGGGAGGGCGTCCTCGCGGTCGATGCGTGCGATGACGGCGGTTTCATGTTCCGGTTTCGGCAGCAGTTCGACGCCGGCCGCGGTGACGATGCCGAAGTTGCCCTGAGAGAAGAGTCCGTCGAGCCAGGGGCCGATGCCGTGGCGGTAGATGTGCGTGGTGCGTGCGCCCTCGAAATGGCCGAAGCCGGTGCGGATCATCTCGCCGGTTCCGAGGACAACCTCAAGGCCGGACAGCAGCGTGGCGCGGGAATCGAAATAGCCGACGCCGCGGTCGAGGGCGTTGCCGATGAGGCTGGTGCCGGTGGAGGAGCCGGTGACATTGAAGATGAGCGGGAGGCCGTCGCCGGTCAGCCGGCCGTGGAGCTGGCCCTGGGTGACGCCGGCCTCGACGACGGCGAAGCGGCCCGCGGCGTTGACCTCGCGGATGCGGTCGAGTGCGGAGAGATCGACGAGTGCCGCGCCGTCCCGCGGCGGGAGGCGGGAGCCCATGCCCCAGTTGCAGCCGCGGCTGAAGGGGTGCACCGGGGCGCGGTGGGTGCGGGCGATGCGGACGAGGGCCTGGACGTCATCCACGGAGCGGGGCCGGAGGATGCAGGGGATGCGGCGGTCGAGGGCGCTGACGTTGCTCCGCGCCGCGGCGAGGGCGTCGGCGTCGTCGCGCACGGCGTCCGGACCGAGCGCCCCGCGCCACGCCGCGAGGGCGGCTGCGGCGCCGTGGCTCATACGATTGCCGGCAGGAGGATGGAGATGCGCGTGCCCTTGCCGGGCTTGCTCGTGACCTCGATGCGGCCTTCGTGGTCCTCGACGACCTGCTTGGTGATGAAGAGCCCGAGGCCGGTTCCCTTGCCCTCGGTCTTCGTGGTGAAGAAAGGTTCGAAGATGCGGTCGAGGTTCTCCGACGGGATGCCGCAGCCGTTGTCGAAGACGTCGATCCGGGCCATGTTGCCCTCGCGATCGCACCGGACCAGCACGCTGCCGTCCGTATCATGGACGGCCTGCAGGGCGTTGTGCACAACGTTCTGCAGTGCCCGCCGCAGGTGGACGCGGTCCGCGGCAATGACCAGATCGGTCGTGCCGGGCTCAACGGTGAGCAGAACCTGCGATGTCGATTGTCCGCCTCCCAGATCGCGGACGACTTCCTCGGCCAGTTCGGCGACCCGCACGGTGTTCAGTCGCAGCGCGGCCTTGTTGCCGAAGGAGCGCCAGGTCTGAAGGACCTCGGTGCAGTGCCTCAGGTTGCCCTCGATCGAGGCGAGGTACTGCTGGGCCTCCAGAGGCATGGCTTCCGATCCGGTGGCCTGCAGTGTCGACTGGAGGAGATCGAGGTAGCCGACCACGATGGTCAGCGGGTTGCTGATGTCGTGGACCATCTGCGACGATGTCAGGCCGAGCACTGCCATCCGCCGCGTGCTGGCCAGTTGATCCTGCAGCTCCTGGTTGAGGCGGCCCAGTTCGGAGACCGCGCCGCTCTTCCTCCGGTTCGCGTCGGTCTTGGCGATGTTCTCGCGCACGAGCCGGAACATGTCGTCCATGTCGAACGGCTTGCACAGGTAGTCGTTCGCGCCGAGTTGGATCGCCTCGCGGGCGGTGGACAGGTCGCCGTATCCCGTCAGCATGACAACGGCGGTGTCGGTGTCGATCTCGCGGATCAGTCGGAGCCCCTCGATCCCGCTGGTCCCGGGCATCTTGATGTCGCTGATGATGACGTCCGGCGGCGTGGCCTTGAGCGCGGCGATGCCCGCGGGCACGCAGTCGGCGAGGACGACCTCGTAGTCATTCTTGAGAAGGATCCGCAGGCTTTCCCGCGGACCCCTCTCATCGTCGATGACCAGCACCCGGCGGCGTGCGGCTGGGCTCATGGGATCAGTTGAAGCGGAAGCTGTAGCTCAAGGCGACAAGCTGCGGGTCGATCTCGTAGAAGCCGTCGAAGGCGGGGTTCTGGTTGCCGGTGATCGTGCGATCGTCGACGAGATTGAGCGTCCACACGAGATTCACGGCATGGCGTCCGGTGTGGTAGCCGGCGCCGAGGGCGACGACATGGCGGTCGCCGTCGGGCAGCGTGGGGGAGAAGGTGTGGTCCGGCACGGGGGTGGGGACAAAGCTGTAGCCGGCGCGGACGGTCCAATTCGGGGTGCAGGCCCAGTCGGCGCCGAGGTTGAAGGTCCAGGTGTCGTCCCAGTCATACGGCACGGCCCCGGTTCCGGTGGGGTCGGCGAGCGGTTGGTTGGCGCCCGCGTCGATCGGGAGGGCTTCCATGGCGGACCAGCCGAGCCATTCAACGTCGGCCTCGACGCGCAGGGTGTCGGTGAGTTCGACGCCGTAGGCGAGGGTGGCGATTCCGGGGAATTCCATCTCGGTCTCGAAGTCGCTGCCGGCGAGGCCCGGGACCGGCGGTGCGCCGTGCAGGTCGAAGTCGCCCTCGTACTCGACGGTGACGGGGCTGCGGTAGGTCAGGGCGATCCGCTGCGCCTCCGCGATCTTCACGGTGAGGCCGACGTTGGCGCCGAGGCCGATCTGCCAGCCGGCCGAGGGGTTGACGTTCAGCAGGCCCATCTCGGCGAAGTAGGGGGATGCCATGGCGACGCCGCCGGCCTTGTCCCACTCCACCGACTGGCCGAACGGCGTGGTCAGCCCGAGCCCACCGGTGACCTTCTCCGCCAGAGGCAGGGCGATGAACACGTTGGGGAGGATCTGCCAGTCGCTCTCCGAGGTCGCGGAGTATCCGGCGGTCGCGCGGACCTTCGTCTCCATACTGACCAGAGCGAGGGAGACCTCGGCCTCCGGGGCCTTCAGAAACGCGAGGTTGGCGGGGTTGTAGCTGACGGCGGATGCATCGTCAGCCTGGGCGGCGAATGCGTTGCCGCGGCCGAGTCCCGCAGCCCCGGGCGGCGGATTCCGCAGTCCGTCGGCGGTCGCGGAGG
>CAYRFK010000312.1:0-4942 GCA_964423465.1 uncultured Verrucomicrobiota bacterium
CGGGTTCTCGATGCGCTCCTGAAGCTGTTCAGCAGTAACTTCTGCCTGATAGAAAGGTCCACGCTTAATCCGGTGCGGCAAAGCCAGCTCGGCAGCCAGGGCGATATCGTGATCAGTCACAGCGGTGCGTCCATCATAAGCAGCCTGGGCCCGCGCCGCTTTCAAGATTACCAAATCAGCACGATGACCATCTACGTTCAGCGATGAGGTCAGGGCTGCAATCGAAAGCAGATCACGCTTGGAGTAGGTTACTTTTGCAACCAACTTGCGGGCCTGAACAATCTTATGAGAAAGCTCATCTTCCTGTGTAATAAAAGACTGGCGGAAAGCATCAGGATCTGCTTCAAAAGCAATGTTGCGTTCCATGATCAAAACACGTTCACGCGCATCACGAATACCGGTAATATCCACTGCAAACGCAAAACGATCCAACAGCTGCGGCCGCAGATCACCTTCTTCCGGATTCATAGTGCCAACCAGGATGAAACGCGCCGGGTGTGAAAACGAAATACCTTCACGTTCAACGATATTCATACCCATGGCAGCCGAATCGAGCAGCAGGTCAACCACGTGATCATCCAGCAGGTTAACTTCGTCTATATATAGAAGACCGCGGTTGGCATTCGCAAGCACACCTGGTTCAAAATGGCGTTCACCCTTTTGAATGGCCTGTTCAATATCCAGCGTTCCTACCACACGATCCTCCGTAGCCGAAACAGGCAGGTTCACGAAAGGGATTGGGCGCACATCAAATGGAAGCTCTTTGATGGAAAGTGCCCGTTCCTTACATTCCGTACACCAGGTGTTGGGGCTATCCGGGTCACAGCCGAAGCGGCATTCTTTAACAGCACGAACTTTTGGCAACAAAGCCGCAAGCCCTCGGGCTGCGGTGGACTTTGCCGTGCCGCGCTCGCCACGGATCAGTACCCCGCCAACGCGGGTATCAACAGCATTAAGAATCAGAGCGCGTTTCATGCGCTCCTGTCCAACAATTGCGGTGAATGGGTAAATGGTCAGCATAACGTTTCCTCGGGCGAAATTATACTACCATGTATAATAGAAAGAGTATTGGAAGATTATAAATTTTTAACAACACAATCGGTTTCTTACAACGAAAAAAGTGGGACCAGACCAGTTTTGGACTTTCTTTGTAAAAGAAATCAAAAAAATCAAACAAATGCGCGAATTCGTTTAAGCTGAATTCTATTTAGTATTGTCAACTAGGCCAAACAACTGTATAATCTGCGTAATCTCTTTATATCGGAGCAATTTAGTTATGATTGATGAACAGGACGCCCTTCAAGGGCAAGGGGGCCGCGACGAGCAGTTCCAGAGCGAGAACCACGAAACAATGGAAAGCCTCATGCGGTCCGAAGATGCCGGGTTGGAGTTCCCCATTCAAGGGGAAATTCGCCAGGGCACAATAGCCAGCATTTCGTCCTCCCAGATTTTGGTCAGCGTCGGGTCCAAATCCGAAGGTGTGATCATGGGACGGGAACTCGAACAGATTCCAGCCTCAGACCGTGAAACACTTGCGGTCGGGCAGGAAATTCCCGTCTATGTGATAAACCCCGAAGACCAGAACGGGAACGTTATTCTCTCCTACACCCGCGCCCGCGAAGCAATGGGCTGGGAATTGGTCGAGAAGATGCAGGAAAGCAGCGAGGCCTTTGATGGCAAGATCGATGGCTATAACAAGGGTGGCCTGATTGTCCTGGTACATGGCCTGCGCGGCTTTATCCCCGCATCGCAGATCAGCATGGCTCGTCGTAGTTCAGTTCAAGGAGACACTCCTGACCGCTGGGCTAAGGTAATTGGCGAAACCATCAGTGTGCGCATCATCGAAGTAGACCGTGCCCGCCGCCGCCTGATCCTTTCTGAACGCGCTGCCAACCCAGAGAGCCGCCAATCCCTCAAAGAACGTGTAATCGAAGGGTTGGAAGAAGGCCAGGTTTACACCGGACGAGTGACTTCTGTCGCCGACTTTGGGGCATTTGTCAACGTAAACGGTGCCGATGGCCTGGTACACCTCTCTGAACTATCCTGGGAACGCGTCCAACACCCCAGCGAAGTGCTTGAAGTTGGCCAGGAAGTCAAAGTCAAGGTCATCAGCGTCGACAAGGATAAGAAGCGTATCGGTCTGTCCATCCGCGCCCTGCAGGGTGATCCCTGGAATGAAAAAGTAGCCAAGTTCAAAGTCGGCCAGCTTGTGGAAGGCGCAATTACACGGCTGACCAAGTTTGGAGCTTTTGCCCGCCTTGAAGGTGACGTGGAAGGATTGATCCATATTTCCGAACTGAGCGAAAACCGCATTAACCACCCCAAGGAATCCGTCAAGGAGGGTGATGTGCTCACCCTGCGGGTCATCCGCATTGACGAGGACCAGCGCCGTATCGGCTTGAGCCTACGAAAAGTTGACTCAGGGGCTTACGCAGATATGGACATGAAGGCCCTGGCAGCGGAACTCAGCCCTGACAACGAAGAAGAAGAGTAAAACAACCATCCAGAGAGCGCACCTGCCGGTGCGCTCTTTTTGTATTTCGACATTTGCCGGAATTCCCTAACCTGCATTTATATTGTGCTAAGGATAGCGATAAATAATATGACTCACCTCATGGTTGACGCGCACCAAGATTTGGCTTACAACATGATCAACTTTGGACGGGATTACAGCCTGCCCGTTGAAGAAATCCGCCGTCGCGAATTAGGCAGCATTGCCGTTGAAGTCAATGGTGACAGCACCCTTGGGTGGCTTGAGTACCAGCGCGGGCGCGTAGCGCTCATTTTTGCGACCCTGTTTGCTTCGCCATCCCGCGGAAAAACTGAGGACTGGGGCAGCCAGGTCTACGCCAACCCTGAACAAGCCTACAAGCTCTACAGCAACCAGGTGAACATCTACGAGAGGCTTTTCGACCAGCATCCCGATAAATTCACCCCCATCCAAACCAAAGGCCAGCTAGAAACAACCCTGGCAAAATGGGAGCGATCAGATGGCCCGACCCCCACTGGCCTCATCAGCTTGATGGAAGGCGCGGAAGGAATCCGTTCCACCAATGAACTTGAAGAATGGTGGCAGCGAGGCGTTCGCGTTATCGGCCCCGCCTGGAAGTCCACCCGCTTCTGCGGGGGAACAAACGAACCCGGTCCGCTGACCAGCTCAGGTCGTGAACTTCTTCAAGCGATGGCTTCGATCGGTTTCACCCTGGACTTGAGCCACATGGCTTGGGAGTCAGCGCTTGAGGCTCTGGATATTTATGAAGGCGCCATCATTGCCAGTCACGCCAACGCACTCAAGCAGGTCAAAAATGGGAGTAGTAATCGCTTTCTGACCGACGAGATCATTGAGGGACTTATCCAGCGCAATGGCGTCATTGGAGTGGTACCGTTTAACTCTTTTTTGATTGAGGGCTGGAAAATCCCCGACCCGCGCTCAGACTGCCCGCTGGACCTGGTGGCCGCCCAAATGGACTACATATGCCAAATGGCTGGAAATGCCCGGCATGTGGGATTTGGGACCGACTTCGACGGTGGTTTTGGTCTGCAGCATCTCCCAGACGGATTGAATACGATTGCCGACCTGCAGCAACTGGTTCCCCTATTGGAAGCACGCGGCTATTCTCAGCCTGATATCGCCTTGATCTTTGGCGGAAATTGGATCGAAACCTTGCTCAGGACTCTGCCTTCATGAGCTTAGAAATCCCCCCCCCGGAAACCAATTCAAAAAAAGTTGCTGGTGAGCGCGTCCGCCTGGGTTTATTAGCCAGTTTTATCGGGTTGAGTTTATTGGTATTTGGCGCCAAACCCAACTGGATGGGAATAGACCGCAGCCCAGAAGTTGGATTCGTACAGATTACCATTTGCCTAATTGGGTTGGCCATCATTTGCCTGGCAGGAACCATCAGTCTGACCGCCCTGTGGAATGGAGATGAAAAATCCATTGTGGCCGATATTGGCATCCGGTTAATTAGCACTGGCTATGTTATCGCCTTGTTTTCCGGTATGGCAGATGTATTTGGAATGACCGTCCAACAAACTATAAAAAAACCATTCTTTGGCCCCTGGCAGCAAGCTGGCATGGAACTGGGTATGATCATTATTGCCACTGGTATACTGATGATCATTCCTTATAAGCACTTAAAAATTACTAAATAATGCTTGAAATACGCAGCTACGCCGAGAGAAAAACATAGAGCGTTATTATTTTGCTACCCTATTGTTTTTTCTGCAAAACAGACCAGTTCGTGACCTGGATATCTATCTCTTCCCGCCTTGAAATTGTACTGAAGCCATGCCTGTGGAAACATACCACAAGCGTATTGCCGTTATTTCGGGATCATCCATGTTTGTTTGCATGGAAATAACGGCCTGGTCACCTGGCACCCACTCCAGTTGATTGTAGATGATTTTGCTATCTTCTCCGAAGGCTGTAAGCAATTTCCCGCTGGCAGTATCCCAAATGCGAATGACTCCACCACCGGTGGCCAGTCGGGTTCCATCCGAAGTTACTGCCATGCTGAAAACCGCTGTGCGGTGCGCCTGGATAAAACCATCACATTTGTTGGTTGCCACTGTCCAGAAACAGACTGTCCCATATACATGCCCAGATATAATTCGTTTTCCATCCTTCATCCAGATCACATGCCAGGGATTGCTGACGCGTTGATCAAACAGGCGCACAGCTTCGCCCGTATCAGCTTTCCAGCGGCGCAGGCTGTAGGCCATGTCGCTGGTTGAAACCAGGCGAGTACCATCCGGTGACCAAGCTGCTTCCATCACTGACCCGGCAAAACCGGTCTGTTGTGAGAGCAGTTTTCCCGATGCGGCATCCACAACCATGACACCGTGCATATCGGTACTCAACGCCAGTGCGCTTCCATCCGGTTTCCAGGCGATATCAAGGATGCGCTCATTGAGCATGTCACCTGCAAAATTGGTTTCCAAA
>CAYRFK010000313.1:0-1684 GCA_964423465.1 uncultured Verrucomicrobiota bacterium
TGGCGTTGTCGAGCAGGTTGACGATCGCCCGGCCGATGCGGTCGGCATCGATGCGTGCCGTGAGGCCGGCCGGTACGTCGGTGTCGATGTCGACGCCGCGCTCCCGGGCCGTCTGCCGGCAGGTCTCCACCGCGTCCTCCACCACCGGCGCGATTTCCACAACGGCCGTATCGAGGCTGTGGTGCTCGGCCTGCTGTTCGATGCGGGCCAGCCCGAGCAGGTCGTCCACCAACGTCTGAAGGCGGTGCACCTGCCGCTGGACGATTCCGAGGAATCGCCGCTGCTCCTCCGGCGGCGGCGGATCCGGGTCCAGGAGGGTTTCAACGAAGCCGCCGATCGAGGTGAGAGGCGTCTTCAGTTCGTGGGAGACATTGGCGACGAAATCGCGGCGGAGGACCATGAGGCGGTGGATGCGGGTGAGGTCGTTCAGGACAATCACAGCGCCCCGCACGGCGTCGCCGGCATCGCGAAGCGGAACGGCACGGCCCTGGAGGTACACCTCGCGCTCGCCCCGCAGGACGACGCCGGCCTCAACGGGCTGGCCGTCCTTCAGCGCGCGCAGGACGACCTGCTGCAACTCGGGATGGCGGATGACCTCGCGCAGGTCGTGGCCGCGCGGCGCCTCCCTGCCGCCCAGCAGTTCCATGGCACGGCTGTTGGCATAGAGGATCTGTTCCGCCGCATCGACGGCCACGACGCCCTCGCCCAAGCTCGCCAGAAGCGTCTCCAGTTCCGTCCGCTGCGTCTCGATGGCGCCGATGCGGTCGCACAACTGGGAGGCCATCCGGTTCATGGCCTCGGCGACCGCGGCGATTTCGCGGGCCTCCGGGACCGGGACACGGTGGGTCAGGTCGCCGGCTGCAAACCGGGCGGCGCCGCGTTCGAGTTCCACGAGCGGGCGGAGAATGCGGGTGGAGAGGATGAAGGCGACCAGTACGGCGATGAAGACCACGGCGAAGCCGTGGAGGACGATCCGGCGCTGGAGGCCGGCAAGCACCTGCTCCATGTCGGCGATCGAGGCGGCGGTTCGCAGGACGCCCGTCACGCGCCCCTGGGACATCAGCGGGAGCGCGAGGTAGAGCGTGTTGCGCCCCGTCGTGTCGCTGCGCCTCATGTCCTGTCCGAGCCTGCCCTGCAGGGCCTCTGCCACCTCGGGACGGCCTTGGTGCGATTGCATTTGGGCGGCTTCCGCCATGGAGTCGGCCAAGACGCGGCCGTCGGGCGCGATGACCGTCACGCGCGTGCCGGGTGCCGCGCGCCGGGCGGCCTCAATGGCGGCGTCGAGGGCGGGTCGCGCCTCCGGCACGGCAGGGTCCGGCGGGATGCGGTCCTGCAGGAAACGGTTCTGAACCGCGAGATCCTCGGCGACACGGTCGGTATGAAACCCGCGAATCGCGCGATCCGCGAACCATGCCGCAACCGCGGTCGATATGGCGGCGATCAGGAGGAAATGGGGGAGAACGTGCCAGAGCAATCGCCGCCGTCGCATCAGATCTCCTTGAACCGGTACCCGACGCCGCGCACCGTCTCGAGGTAGTCGGCGTACCGTCCGAGCTTCCTCCGCAGGTTCACCATCTGGACGTCCACCGAGCGATCGGTCACCGGATAGTCGGTGCCCTTGACCCCGTCGACGATCTGTTCGCGGCTGAAGACCCACCCCGGCTTGGAGGCGAGAAAATGAAGG
>CAYRFK010000313.1:1694-4881 GCA_964423465.1 uncultured Verrucomicrobiota bacterium
GGATGCCGAACTCGGTGGGCGTCAGCGTCAGTTGCCGGCCCTTCAATACGGCCTCATGCCGCCCCGGGTGGATCAGCAGGTCGCCCGCCCGCACGGGTTCCTCGGCCGCGACGTGGCGGCTGCGGCGGCGGAAGACGTTCCGGATGCGCGCGAGCAGCACCTTCGGGCTGAACGGCTTTGTGATGTAGTCCTCCGCACCCAGCCGGAGCCCCGAGACCACGTCGCTCTCCTCGCTGCGGGCCGTGATCATGATGACGGGCACCGTCGACGTGCGCGGATCGGCCTGCAGGATGCGGCACACCTCCATGCCGTCGATCCCGGGCAGCATAAGGTCGAGAAGCGCGAGGTCGAATCCGCCGCCCCGCGCCTTTTCGACACCCGTTTCTCCATCGTCGGCGACGGTGACACGGAACCCCTCCTTGATCAGGGTGTACCGGATGAGCTCCTGGATGTCTTCCTCGTCCTCGATGACCAGAATGTGTTCCTTCGACATGCCGCCTCCTGGCGCGCGGCCCCGTGCACCGGTGCAAACCCTAACAGAAGACGGTGTTCGGAGGCCAGCCGCGAGTTCTTCGCTCGATTTGACTACAGGCATGTACAGTGTGCGGGGCGCGTGATTCATACGTGAGGCGAACGTGAGGATTGCGTGAGCGCGGAATCCCCTTTTTCCTGTCCCCGGCGGGTGGGTTGCGGTACAAGGGCCGTTCCGATTTACGAGGAAACGATCATGGGATTTGAGAGTGGAAGCCTGAGCGTCCGGATGCTGTACCTTCCGAAGGCCTTGCCGGAGGACGCCGTCGCCCGGTTCGCGCGCCATGCCGCGCCGCCGATCCGGACCCTTGGCGCCGAGGAGATCCACGGCTGGGTCGGCGGCCGCCACCTGCTCGATCTCCCCATCACCGAGGCCAATGCGGCGTTCGGCGGCTATCCCCGCCTGACGCTCATGCAGGCCGAGCGGAAGATCCCCGGCTCGCTCCTCAAGGCCACCGTGATGATGGAGGAACTGGTGCGGCAGCAGGCGGAGGGAAAGGCCTACCTCGACCGGACCACCCGCTCGGAGATCCGCAAGGAGATCGTCGCCCGCCTCCTGCCCACCATGCCGCCCCACATCCGCGGCGTCCCGCTCGTCGTCGACGCCGCAGCGGGCATCGTCTACGCCGGCGCTGTGTCGGAGAAGCAGTGCGACGCCCTGCGGGTCAACTGGCTGCGCACGATCGGCAGCGACCTGATCCCCGTCGACGCCACCACGGCCGCCGTCCGCCGCCGCCGCGCCGACCCGCGCGACTGGCCCGCGACCAGCTTCTCGCCGGACGCGGGCGACGACGAGGCGGACATCGATCCGGGGGGCGATTTCCTCACCTGGCTCTGGTTCGCGTGGGAAACCCGCGAGGGACAGGCCGAACTGCCGGGGCAGGGGAGTTTCCAGTTCATGATCGAGGGGCCTCTGCTCTTCGGCCGCGATGAGGGCGACGGCGCCCTCGAGGCCGTCGTGCGCAAGGGGTCGCCGCTCGTCAGCGGCGAGGCCAAGGCCGCCCTCTTGGCGGGCAAGAAGCTTCTCCGCGCCCGCCTCACCATCGCCCGCGGCGACGACGTCTGGTCCGCCACCCTCGATGCGCGCTCGTTCACCATCCGCTCGCTCAAGATGCCGGACCATCGCGAGGCGCGCGATCCCGTCAGCCGCTTCCAGGAGCGCATGAACGGCCTCGCCGCCTACCGCGACATGCTTTTTGCCCTGTTCGACAAGTTTCTCGATGACCGCACAGATCCCGCCGCCTGGAAGTCCGCCGTTGCGGACATCCGCCGCTGGGTGGCGGGACGGAAGGTGAAACGCTGAGCCGTGGAGGCCCGACCATGAGCCTGGGACCGCATTGCCGCCCGACCGAGCCCTTTCCCGCCGCCGAGTACACCGGCCGCCTCGGCCGCCTCGCGCGGTCGATCAAGTCCCGTCGCATCGATGCCGCCGTGGTCGTCGGCGAGATCAACCGCGCCTACCTGACCGGATTCGAGGCCAGCAACGGCATCCTCGTCGTCGACCCGCGTGCCCGTCCCGTCTTCCACACCGACTTCCGCTACCTCGAGGCCGCCCGCACGCAACTGGGATTCGCGGACGTCTGCAAGCTGCGCAAGCCCGGCGAACGCGTCGCCTCCGCCGCCCGCCGCAAGGCCTGGCGGAAGGTCGCCTACGAGGGCGGCGTGCTTTCCGCGGCCCGCCTGGAGGCCTTCAAGAAGGCCCTTCCGGACGTGAAGGAATGGGTCAACCTCGACGACATCCTGCTCGACCAGCGCGCGGTCAAGAGCCCGCGCGAGATCGCGGTCCTCCGCGCCGCCGTCGACGCGAACGACGAGGCCTTCGCCCGCATCGTCGCCGACGTGCGCCCGGGCATGACCGAATGGGAGATGCGGCGCATCGCGCGGCGGCACCTCGACGACCTGTCCCAGGGCGAGGCCTTCGATGCCATCATCGCCGTCGGCGCGAACGCGTCCCGCTGCCACCATCATCCCGGCGGCGATGTGCTGCGCGCCGGGATGCCGCTGCTGATCGACATGGGCGCCCTCGTGCAGGGCTACCACTCGGACATGACCCGCACGGTCTTCGCCGGCCCGCCGTCCGCACGGATGCGGAAGATCTACGGCATCGTCCTTCGCGCCCAGAAGGCCGCCATCCGCGCGATCCGGCCCGGTCGCACCTGCGAGTCGATCGACGCCGTCGCGCGCGGCATCATCACCCGCGCGGGCTTCGGCAAGCGCTTCGACCACGGCCTCGGCCACGGCGTCGGCCTTCAGATCCACGAACGCCCCGCCTTCGCCCGGAAACAGGTCGCGAAACTGAAACCCGGCATGGTCATGACTGTCGAGCCGGGCATCTACATCCCCGGCTTCGGCGGCGTGCGCATCGAGGACATCGTCCTCGTCACCGCCCGCGGCTGCGAGGTCCTCACCAAGACCCCGAAAGCCCTCCGCGTCCTCCGGTTTCCGCCCTCCGACACCTGACCGCGCGACAGCATCAGGACGGCAGCGAACGGCCGGAAGGCGCATGAAGATAAGCGCAAGTCGCAGAGGCTGCGGAGTGCGGAAGGGAGGACGATGAAAGTCGCGAATGCGGACGCGACCGCTTCCGCAATGACGCTTGCGGTGAAAAGCCCCATGGGCTGCCGGGGTGATGTTGTGAGATGGGTAACCCTCGCGG
>CAYRFK010000314.1:0-4877 GCA_964423465.1 uncultured Verrucomicrobiota bacterium
CAATCTGGCATGGGCGCTGGCCACCGCCGACGATCCGGGCGTTCGCGACGCGCCCCAGGCCCTGCGCGCCGCGGAGAAGGCGCTGGAACTCACGAGCGGACGCGATCCGGCCGTGCTCGACACCTTGGGCGCCGTTTACGCCGAATCCGGGCATTTCGACAAGGCGGTCGACTGGGCTCTCGCAAGGGGCTCGCTCTCGCGCAAAGCACCGGCCAGGACGCCCTGGCCGAGGCCCTCGCCCAGCGCATCCGCCTCTACGAGGCCGGCCCCACCGCGAGACGTTCCCTTCCGGCCCTCCCTGAGGCCTTCCGCGGCCCCGGCGGCGGCGGCGCATGCCGACCACCCTACCCCGGACGCCTGCCGCGGAAGAGCGAGCGGAGCCAGCCGGCGGCGCGTTGCCCCATGCCATCCTCCTGATCGCGGATCGCATGATCCACCGTTTCCAGCCGGCGCTCATCGTCCAAAACTGCATACCCCATCCAGCTCTGCGGCAGGCCGACGCAACGGGTCGTGCCGAGGCAGCCCTCGATCCAGCGGTGATGATGGCCGAACAGCCAGAGGCTCGGCGAGAAATGTCCGACAATGCGATCCCCTCCGGCGAACCCGGGAGGGCCGTAATGCTCGAATCCGGGGGCGTTGTCCACGCCGATGCCGCGGGGACAGTCGTGCGAGAGGATGAGATCGGCGCTTCGCGGCGGATGCGCGAGGCACGCATCGACGTCGCGGCCGCCCAGCGTGGATCCGCGCGGTGTCGAGTGGGCGTCCATGTAGGCCGCTCCGCCGAGGGCGAGACACCGCCATCCGCCGATCGAGGCCAGCGAGGCCCGGGGCAGATACGTGAAGACGTCCCGGTAGTCCCACACGATTCGCGGAAGATGATCAAAGTCCTCGTGATTTCCCTCGATGACGGACACGGGGCGCGCGAAGCGCCCGCCCCGGCGGCGGAAGAACCGGCGCAGGTCCGGATCGAACAGCCCGAAATCGCCAAGCACGACCACGGCATCCACAGACCGGCCCGCCCGCGCCTCGGCGTGCGCGATCTGCACGTTGACGATCCCGTACCTGCAGTGGACATCGCTGAGAAAAAGGATCACTGCGCGCCTCCCGGCATGCCGGTGAAGTCGTACCCCATCCGGGTCTGAAAATTGCGAATTTGGGCAAAACTCTCGCGCAGCAGGCGGCGATGGAGGTGCGTGAGCCGCCCGGGTGCCACGAGGTTGTCCGGCGGCCGTCCGGCGGCCAGCGCGGCGATCTGGTTCTCGATGCGGGTCTGCATGAGCGCATCGTAGACCTGAACGACCTCCCCGTGGTTCTGAGGGGTCAGCACCTCCGCCGCAAGCAGGGCATCGAGGCGCTCCAGCGTGTTGGTGGCCGCCACGCCGTGGCGCAGCGAATAGAGGCGGCCGAAGTCGACGATGGGCGTCATGGCGCTCTTGATGTCGAACACGTCGCGCTGCGAACCGATCGTTTCGGTGGCGATGCCGCCGAACAGGCCCACGGGGGGCGAGAACAGAAGGACGTTGCGGGCCAACTGCGTGAGGAACCTCGGATGCGCCGCCACGGCCTCCGCAATGGCGGCCCGCAACGGCACCAGGAGCCCCGCGTCCCCGTAGCCCGGACGGTAGTCGAGGAAGATCTTCGCCTGCAGCAGATCCTCCGCCTCCAGCGTGCGGATCCATCCCACGACCTCGCGCCGCCAGGCGGACAGCGGACGGCTCCACGCCGGCTGCGAGGCCATGATGCCGCCGGTGCAGTACGCATACCCTGCGGCGGCCAGACCGTCACATACGCGACGCCCCAGTTCGAGAAAATAGGCCGAGGCCTCAGCCTCGCCGCCTGCGGACGGATCGGCATACAGAATCGCATTGTCCTGGTCCGTGCAGAGCGTCTGCTCGCGACGTCCCTCGCTGCCCAGCACGAGAAACACGAAGGGCACCGGCGGCGGGCCGATCTGCTTCAGGATCAGCGGCAGGAGCGTCTCCAGAACTGTGTCGGTGTTGACTGTAATAAGCCGGCTCACGGCCTCGGCGCGGAACCCCATGGCGGTCAGGCCCTGCACGTAGACCGGCCACGATCGGTTCATCTCCGCAAGCGCCTCCGGCGTCGCCGCCTCGCGCAGCCGGGCCAGCAGGGACTCCACCGAACCCCGGCCTTCCGGGGCCTGACGCAGCAGCATCGCCGTCTGCAACTCGCGCAAGCTGGCCTCGCGATGGGCGGCCCGGCGGCGCAGATCCTCAAACCGGTCGCGAAGATCGGCATGGCTGCGGTCCAGCGCGGCCTCGGAAGCCTTGCGCGCCGTGATGTCCGTCGCAACCACGATCACCCCGCCCTCGCCGCCGATGGCGATCGGAGCGGTGGACAGCAGCACCGGAACGCGCCGGCCGTCCTTTCCGACCAGTTCTGTTTCCCGTCGGGCCGGGCCATCCGCCACGGATACCCCGGGACGGTCCGCCCCGGTGACATCACGCAACGTCAGCGAGGAGAACTCTTCGGCCGTATAGCCGAGCATCTGCAGTGCACTGGCATTCGCATAGAGGCGGTCGCCGCCCAGGGCGAGGATGATGCTTTCCCCCGCCGACTCGACCAGGGTGCGGTACCGCACCTCCGACGACCGGAGCGCCGCCTCGGCAACACCCCGGGCGCGTTCGGCATTGAGCCCGTGATGCAGGATCACGCCCAGCAGAAGGAGAACCACCGCGAGGATGCCGCCCGACGCGGTCGCCAGGCGGCGGCTCGTGGCGTGGATCTCGGCCGCGACATCATCAAGGTAGATGCCGGTGCCGATAACCCAGCCCCACGGATCGAACAGCTTCACGTAGGACAACTTCGGCACGATGCGCCGAGGATCGTCCTTCCACTGCCACCGGTACGCCACGAACCCGCCCCCATGCTCGCGCGCGACCGCCACGAATTCCACGAACAGGCGCTTGCCGTCGGGATCCTGGATCGTCGAAAGATCCCGGCCCTCCAGTTCGTGCCGGTACGGATGGACGATCATCCGGGGCGTCAGGTCGTTGACCCAGAAGTAGTCCTTCATCTGCGGCCCGTAATGAAGGTTCTGAAACTGGCGGATCGCCTCATCCTGCGCCAGCGCCCTGCTCATGCGCCCCTCGGCCACCTCCTGCTCGAAACTGGCGAGGATGTTCCATGCCGACGTCGTCAGTTCACGGATCAAGTCGCGCTTCCTCTCCATCAACCCGCGTTCAAGGGCCGGGAGCAGAATGAGGAAGATCGTCACCACGAACAACGCCACCGTAAGCAGCGTCGGCACCACGATCCGCAGTATGTAGCGCGAAAGCATCGCCTTTCATCCCGCGCGGCGCCGCGTTCCGCACCGCCGCCGCGCGCGCGATGCGGCGGGGCCCACGCGCCCCGACGCACCGCCCGCAGCCTTCTTACGCCGCCTTCGGATCCGCGGGCTTCCGGGTCATCAACGAGACGACCACCAGCACGAGGAAGCTGAGCGGAATCGACACGATGCCCGGATTGTCGAGCTTCAGGGGCGCCGACGCGGCGTCGAGGCCGTACTGCGCGTACATGCTCGGCGAGAGCAGGATGATGGCCAGCGACGACAGCATGCCCACGATGACCGAGGCCGCGATCCCCTTCGCCGTCGTGCCCTTCCAGAACAGGAGCATCATGATCGCCGGCAGATTGGCGGACGCCGCGACCGCGAAGGCCAGGCCCACGAGGAACGAGACGTTCATGCCCTTCATCAGCACGCCGAGAACGATGGCGATCACACCGACGACGACCGCCGAGATCTTACCCGCGCGCACCTTCCCCTGATCGGTCATCTTCAGGCCCAGCAGCGAGTCCATCAGGTCGTGCGCCACCGCACCGGCCGCCGCGACGATCAGGCCGCTGACCGTCCCCAGGATCGTGGCGAAGGCGAGCGCCGAGATGATTGCGAAGAGCAGGATGCCGAAGGACTTCGCCAGCAGCGGCGCGGCCATGTTGCTGCTTTCCACATCGATCACGCCGTTCACCATGGCCCCGAGGCCCATGAACAGGGTCAGGATGTAGAAGAACCCGATCGCGGAAATCGCCACGATCGTCGACTTTCGCGCACACTTCGCGCTCGGCACGGTGTAGTAGCGGATCAGGATGTGGGGCAGCGCCGAAGTGCCGAAAAACAGCGCCAGCATCAGCGACACGAAGTTCAGCTTTGCCCAGACGTCCGCGCCCTTGTCCACCTTGAACTTGAGCCCCGGCCGCATGATCTTCTTCCCGTCGGTCGGGACCTGCAGGTAGACCTTGACCTTGTCGCTGCCGTCTTTCACGGCCTGCTCGGCGAAGCGGACGACCGTGGCGGCTTCGATCAGCGAGAGGAAACGGAACGGTCCCACGGGGCCGGAGGCCTCGGCCGTGGCGCCTCCGGCGATCGTCGAGACATGACCCACCTGGAAGAACTTGCGGTCCTCCTTTGGCGCGCCGTTGTACAGCGTGCGGCCGTCCTCCGTCTTCGTAATCGCCAGCGCCTCCCGGAGCACCGCATCGGGACCCGCCCCCGAGAGATGCCACCACGTGCCGACGCCACCGCTCACGAGTTTCACAAGGGTCTTGCCGCCCGCCTCGACCTGCGCGGCCACTGCGGCGCCTGGCTCCGCAACGGCGGTGACCTTGCCATCCGCCACGGTCGCGGGAATGGATCGGAAGGTATGGTAGTCCGGGTTCGGCTGCAGTTGGAGGCCCTTGTGGAGCACCATCCCCACGAGCACGGTCGAGCAGATGATGAGCAGACCGCCCTTCAGGAACTGCACGTAGGTCGTCGAGGTCATGCCCGCCGTGGCGACGATGAAGATCACGATCGCACCGACCATGATCACGCCCCAGTGGTGCGCCACCCCCAGCAGCGGCGTCACCAAGTCGCCCGC
>CAYRFK010000315.1:0-4867 GCA_964423465.1 uncultured Verrucomicrobiota bacterium
TGAGTATGACGCTTACATCCATCCCGCCAGGGGGAGTGGATGCGATAACTTACACTGTCATTAATGTCGACTTGGAGTCTGTTGACTTCACCAGCGACCATGACCTTCTAAACAAGAACCCCTCAGAACCAGAAGTGAGCGTGTGGGCCGAATCGAACGTGCGGTTCGAATCTCCTGAATGGGTCAGTTCTCCTTCACGAAACAATCCGATAAGTCAAACGAAGGATTCGTCTGTCACTGTTACTGTGCAAATCAAGATCGAGCCTTCAGGTCTTCCTTTCAGTCTGATCGGTAGATCTGAAAGCCCATTCCTCTCATTCGAAAAGGAGGGGGAAACGTCTTCGGGGAGCCTTCAGAGCGTGAATCTGGAGTCTAACGAAAAATTACCAGACTGGGTTGGTGTTTTGAGCGATTCTATTGATTGGTCTATTAAAGTAATGGGTACAGGTACAGGGTTTGATATTGCAACCAGCGGAGACCATAAGATATACGTAACTTACGGGACTCCTGAAGGTAGTGCTGTCACTGAAAGGCGTGTACAGACCGTTTGTAGTAGATCCAGCGGTACAGGAACAAAGAAGTGGCACGCAGACAAAATGTTTGATTGGACGCGCAAAGTGTATAGCTTGGATGGGGCCACTTGGGGGCCAGAAGATATCTGGCTCCTATACTTGGACTCAGAACAAGCGCACTGTCCTGGGATCGCTAAGTTCTTTCAAAAACACTTGGAAATGCTGGGACTCGGCTCGGGCGAGATCGTTTTGTGTACTGCTACTGCCGATGGGTATTATATTGAGCGGGAGAGTCCGGGATTCCCGGGAGCCCGTGTGCTTGCTGGTACTATTGGGCATCCTAGGCCTACTTCCCACGACGATCATATCCCTTGGGAAGAGTTAGGTTTTTTGGACGGTGCCGATGAATACAATCAATTTGAAGCAACGCTTAAATTCGAGGGATATCACTACGCTCTCAGTTTTTCCAGAAATAAGACGACAGCAAAGGATTTGCTTAACGTTGTTTTCCCGAGGGGGCCGAAGTGGTTTTACAAGGGAGGCACTCCTCCTGCACTAAATGCAGTTCTGTGTACAGATCCTCCACCATGGCTAGAGGCAGCGCCATAGGCTAGGTCGTATTTATAGAAAGATGAGGTTCGGTCGTAAGCATTAAGAGTAAAGCAACGTTTGTTGCCATGGGAAAGGAATATATAGATGAATTGTCAATGGCTTTCATTATTGCTGGTTGTTGCAGGTGTTCAGCGCGTTTGTGGAGCATTGAGTATTGGAGCTCCCCCTAGTCCCCATGCACACCCCAGAGAAATGATGAGCTCCACTTTTGTGGACCTCTTCGACCGCATCAACGTCTTTGAACCGTTAGCTGAAAACACTACTGAGGCGGATGCGCCTGAAGTCGCCTTTGCCAAGCAGATGTCATACAGGTGGATAAGTAAAGTTATCGACAGCAGTTGGAGACCTAATGCCAAAGCACAGACTCGCTACCTCGTAGATGCTTTTAATGGTATAGATGTTGTTGTTGTTTCTTGGGAAGTGGACGGCCGCACGTTGAGAGTTGGTCAAACGTCTTCGCTTTTCGCTTTTGAGATTGAACAACCCTCAGATAACACTGGTACAGGCGATCATGAGGGCCGAATTATGCAGGCGAAAGAAGTTTGCACAAACGTCTTCAACTCCGTAGGAAAAAGATGGACATCGCAGGGCGATCCGGTTGAAATAGTAGGATTATCTGCCATGATCTGCTCAAACCTGTTCGATGATGGAATTGTATATACCGAGAAAGTGTTGTCGGATGGATATCTGCTTGGTCGAGGGAAGTATGCTGCTGAAGCCCACACTCTTGAGATGACAAGATATGATGACATACGGAATGTTCTTGATGACGCCAATAATAAATGGCTTCGCAGTGACCATGCATGGCAATACTGGTTCCGAAATATCTTTTGGTGGACTGATGGGCGGCGCGTAGGCTTCTATTTCTTGAAAGATGAAGGGGGCCCAACTTTCGGGACATGGAGCATAACCCGCGATAGGAACTGGTTTCGGATACTGACCCCCGAAAAAGCAAGTACACACCCATGAATATTGGGGTCATCCAGAGAAACGGGGGCGTTCTAGGCAAGTAATAGATGATGAGATGGTTGCGATGTAATTGACACACTTGATCAATCCGGCTGACAGAGATAATAGCCATTCTCCAGGCGCAGAAGAACAAGATCAAAGTCGTTGAATCAGTCAATGTTCATGGGAGCTTCGTCGCAGCCGGTGCAGCTCTGTAACTGTGATTGGCTATAGCGCCATTCTCCACTTGAACAGCCAGTTGAAGCAGGAAATGGGAGGGCGCTTGCGTTCTTGATTTCGATGTCTGTGCTTGCATGTAGATACGGTGTCAAGAAAGCGGATGAGCAAGAGAGAGAGGATGAGCACCAGACTGTAGAAG
Organism: uncultured Verrucomicrobiota bacterium; assembly: GCA_964423465.1. Classification (GTDB taxonomy): domain Bacteria; phylum Verrucomicrobiota; class Kiritimatiellia; order PWTM01; family PWTM01; genus VGWF01. The sequence goes on from CAYRFK010000315.1 coordinate 2,452, forward strand.
GCGGAACGCGGGAAAAACTTAACCACTCGCGAATCGCGTTGCGGCTCGAATCGGGCTGTCCTCGCCCTCGCATTAGGGGCTGACGCCCGACCGCCCGGTATCCGGGAGGGGCGGGCAGGCGTCAACTGTTAAAGGAAAAACAATTCTCTTTCCAATTCTCTTTCCTTGACTTTGCGGGGCGGGAGGGGTAAAACAACGCTCCTTTGGCTGGAAATTTTATTGGGGGCCCCCCTCGGAAGGGGGTGTCCGGTGGTTTGGCGGGCCAGGCGCTGCCCGATGGTGTAGTGGTAGCACACGGGTCTTTGAAGCCCTTAGTCCTGGTTCGATTCCAGGTCGGGCAACCATAGCGGTGCCGTGGCCGGAGAGGCGGGAGAGCTGGATTTGAACAGCAATTGCAACGCAAAGATGAAAGTATTCTCTGGAAACGCGCATCCGCAGTTGGCGGCCAAGATCGCCGACTATATCGGCGCGCCTCTGGGGAATGTCGATATCCGGCGTTTCCCGGATGGCGAGATCTTCGTCAAGATCTGCGACAACATCCGCGGCAAGGATGTCTTCGTGGTGCAGCCGCTCTGTCATTCGCCCAACGAGATGATCATGGAGCTGCTGATCATGGTGGATGCCATGAAGCGGGCGTCGGCCGAGCGGATCACCGCCGTGCTTCCCTACTACGGCTATGCGCGCCAGGACCGCAAGGACCAGCCGCGGGTGCCGATCACGGCCAAGCTGGTGGCGAATCTGCTGGTGGCGGCCGGCGTGAACCGGGTGCTGACGCTGGACTTGCATGCCCAGCAGATCCAGGGTTTTTTCGACATCCCCCTGGATCACCTGTACGCCTCGCCGGTGATCGTCAAGTATTTGAAGGAAAAGAAGCTGCGTAATCCGGTGGTGGTATCGCCCGACACCGGCGGGCTGAAGATGGCGCACGCCTACGCGCAGATGCTGGACGCGGGGCTGGCCATTGTGGCCAAAGAGCGCAAAGGGCCGACCGAGGTGGAGGCGTTCAGCCTGGTCGGGGACGTGAAGGGCAAAACGGCCATCCTGGTGGATGACCTGACCACCACGGCGGGAACGCTGTGCGCGGCCGCGAGCTTCGTGAAGCGGAACGGGGCCACGGCGGTTTATGCGGCGGTGACGCATGCGGTGCTGGCGCCGATCGGGATCGAACGGTTGAAGAAATCGGAGATCACCGAGATCGTCGTGACGGACAGCGTGCCCGTCCCAACCGGATGCGGCTTGCCGATCACGGTGCTGTCGGTGGCTGAACTGTTCGGCGAGGCGATCCGCCGGATACACGAAGACAAGTCGATCTCGGATCTATTTCACATCTAGCGAGAGCAGGAGAGAGGCAGTATGGGCAAGGAACTCAAAGTGGTGGCGAACAAGCGCGCGAAAGCCGGGACCTCGGAATCCCGCCGTCTGCGCGTCAAGGGCGTGGTGCCGGCCGTCATTTATAACGACAAGGCCGAATCGAGCCCCATCCAGGTCAACGGGCATGATTTCATGATGCTCCTGCGCGGGCATATGAACACGAGCCTCCTGATGACCATGGATCTGGACGGCGTCGAGAAAAAGGTGCTCGTCCGCGACGTGCAGCGCCATCCCGTGAGCGGCGACCTGGTGCACGTGGACTTCTTCGAGGTCTCGATGACCAAGAAGATGCGCGTGGAACTGCCCTTGCACCTCGTGGGCGATCCGGTGGGCGTCACCATCGGCGGCGGCGTGCTGCAGCACCTGCTCCGCCACGTGACCGTGGACTGTCTGCCGGCCGACCTGGTCGAGGAGATCACGATCGACGTGACGGCCCTCAACATCGGCCAGAGTCTCAATGCCGGGGATATCGTGCTGGACCCGAAGATCACCCTCATCACCGCCAAGGATGTGGCCGTGGCGACGGTGACCGAGCAGAAGGTCGAGGAAGAGGTCAAGCCCGCCGAGGGCGAAGCCGAGGCCGCGGCCGGAGAGCCCGAGGTCATTGCCAAGAAGAAGGAAGGCGAGGAGGGGGAGGCCGAGGAGGCCAAGCCGGGCGAGAAGAAGCCGGCCGACAAGAAGGCGGCCGACAAGAAGCCCGCCGCCGAGGAAAAGAAAGCCCCCGGCAAAGAGAAGAAGTAGCCGGCGGGGAGCCGGAGATCCGGGCCCGGGCCGCCTGAGCGGCCGGGGCCGGCGCGTGACGCGGGAAGGATGCCGCCGTGAATCTGGTCGTGGGACTCGGCAATCCGGGCCGGCAATACGCGCACACGCCGCACAACGTGGGCTTCCGGGTGGTCGACGAGATCGCCCGGCGCCTGGGCGAATCCCTCCGGGAGAGTTCGCGGTTCGAGGCGAACGTGCTGAAGGCGGATCTGGAGGGGCGGCGGACGGTGCTGGCGCAGCCGCTGACCTACATGAACAACAGCGGGGCGGCCGTGGGCGCGAT
>CAYRFK010000316.1:0-4828 GCA_964423465.1 uncultured Verrucomicrobiota bacterium
GTCCCCACAAAATTGGTGTGAGACCTTTCCAGCGTTCCTGGAGAAAATCGCGCAACCACAAATTCGGTGTGACCGAGGACGGACGACGAAGGACGGAGGATGGTGTCAGGTTGTGCGCAGGCGATTGCAAATTCGCAACATTCCAATTGCTTTCGTCTTCCGTCTTTCGTCCTTCGTCTTTCTTGCTCATCTCATGCAAAATTCCCGCCGCCCGATACGTGCAAAATCCGCCCTGGCATGGTCCCATACCCAAGCGCACGTCGCGCCGCAAATCGTCGAGCGAAAACGTGGGATTGTTGCGCGCGGCATTTTCAAGCATCGCGCGCGTGACAAGTTCGCACTCGCATACGAGTTCGCTTTGCAAATGATGCTCTTCGACTTCGGCGAGACGATGACCGAGCCAATAATGTCCGTGCTCCGACCCAGGAACCGGTGTACTCGCGGTGATGCATGGCTTGCGCGTGCCCAGTTGCTCACACGCCTTGTTCATCGTGATCTCCGCCATCAAACGGAACGTCGTCCATTTGCCGCCGATGATGGTGAGCAAACCAGGCATGCCGTCGCGTTGTTGATGATTGAGCAAGGTCAAGCCGCGCGTGGCATCGCGGCTCGCGCCGGTAAAATGTTCTTGATAGAGTGGACGCACGCCCGCCCACGCACGCACGACGCGCGCGCGACTAATTCCTGGGACGAGTTTATCGCCTTCGTTCAAGAGCAATTCGACTTCCCAGGGTTCGATGCTCAAATTTTCCGGATGCGGCACGCGCTCATCGGTTGTGCCGATGACGGCGACGGTGTGAATCGGCACGATAATGTCGCCGTCGTCCGGCATTTTGCAACGATTGAGCACGGTGTTGATGAGGCGATGATTCATCGCGAGCATCACACCCTTGCCGGGAATCACATCTACTTTGAGTCCCGCTGTTTGCGCGATGAGTCCTGCCCACGCGCCCGAGGCGTTGATCGTCATCGTTGCGCGAATTTCGATTTCTTCGTTGTGCATTACATCGCGCACGCGCGCGCCGACGACACGATTCTGTTCGACGACGAGTTGCACGACCTCGTGGTACGTGAGGATGCGCGCACCGGCTTGTTGCGCGGCTTGTGCGGTCGAGTGGGTCGCCTGAAAACTGTCCGCTGAGCCATCGGGAACTTGGAACACGCGACTCGCGCGTTGGTTCAACAGCGGTTCGCGTTTGCGCGCGGCGTCAAGCGAAATTTCTTCGCACGGCACACCGGTTTGTTTGCACGCCGCGACGAACTTGTCCGGATAGTCGCCTTCATCTTCCGGTGTCACGACGAAAAATCCGCCGGTGTCTTCGATGCAGTGGGCGTGTGTTTTCCTCAAGGTTTGGTTTTCCTGAATACATTCGACTGCGCTTTGCGGGTCTTTGACGACATAGCGACCGCCGCTGTGAAGCAAACCGTGATACCGTCCGGTTGTGCCGTGCGTGAGATCGCGTTTCTCGACGAGGACGACGCCAAAGCCACGCAGAGCGGCATCCCAAGCGATGCCGGTGCCGGTCGCGCCGCCGCCGATGACAAGCAGGTCTGTTTCTAGTTTTTTCATAATCAGATTTCCTTTGGGATGAGAGACAACCCTATTATGCCACTAGGCACGACAGAGGGCAAATATCAAGTAGGAGCGAAGCATTTTCAAGCACCAAGGAAAATGCTTCGCTCCGACCATCCATATTTTTGATTGACACCCAATCGGGAATGATAATTTGATTTTTGTTTATAGTTGAGGTGACGGTCGCAACGTAATCGCCGAACCAATGCCAAAGTACCCAGTTGTCCTATTGGACGGCTGGGCATTTGTTTGTACGATTGATACACTGGCTGAAAAATTTGCACGTTTGGGGCAACGACCAAAGCGAATGGTCACTGCCAACAAACTTGCAGGATCGCCAAGTTGAATTGCCTACCGACCGATCAGGATTAAAATACCCGCCGCAACAGCGAGGATCGCCATGATCAAGGGCAAGCCCGCAAAACTAAGACTGAGCAAAGCGGTTAATCCGTATATGATGAGCCAGATGGCGAGCAAAAGCATTCCCAAGTTCTTTGTGAGTTTCATTTCGTTCATCTCCTTGTGTGAGAATTGCGATCTGTTTTGTGGCAGACGCCGCTTGGCTTGTCTGCCAACGAGAGTCGCACGATGATTTGCCGATAAACAATTTGAGAACAGGTTAGAGGTTTGGTTGCATAGCATCTCTCCTGATCCCGTTGCAACGGGCTGAGGCAAATTGAGTATCGCGTCAAAATCGAACCTTGGTGTTTTGGATGGGAACAATTTCGGAAAAATCAGTTGCGCGAACCAAGCACAGCCTTTTTTCCATCTTTGACGACGGTAAACAACTGTTCCTTTTTCTCGTCAAGCAGATTCTGCCCGCGTTGTTGGAGCTCTTCCGCCTGCTCACGCACATCCGCTGTGATTTGGCGTGCTTTGACACGTGCTTGTGCTACGGTGTCTTCGAGCGTTTCCACCGCTTGATCGCGCAGTTCCACACCTTGGTGCTGGATTTTTGTGCGCGTTCTTTTGCCCGATTGCGGCGCCAGCAATAACATCGCCCCTGCGCCAGCCATACCACCAATCAGCAGACCGGCTAAAAAGCCCCCTGCATTATTACCATCATCTTCGTGTGCTTGCATGTGATCGTTCATGTCATTTCCTCCTGAATTTACCTGGGTGTTCGTCAACCGTTTGGTGACGTTCACCCAGATTACTTTGAAACATCCCTGCAACATGCGGTTCGGGTCTATTTGTCCTTTTTGAGAATGATCAATTTGGCCAAATAGTAAGCGACCACAATCGCGATGATCGCGACAATTCCGTCTTTGGAAAACCACGTTACTGCCGCGACCCCAGCCCAACACGCAATAATCGCAATGACATCCGTGTTGTTCAAACTGGAAAATTTTTTCTCGACGCTGTCGTTGGTTGGAACTTCGGACATTTCGATTCCTTTCACGTACTGGTGCTAACGTGGCGTTGCGGTAACGGTCGGTGTGTGCGTGGGTAGGCTTGTGGGCACACTAGTTGCTGTTGCAACGGCGGTAGCAACTGGGTTGACATTGATCGTCACCTGAAGTGTTCGGGTCTTGTCACCACATGTCCCGATGAGTGTATACGTCGTGGTGCTCGTTGGATTGACGACAATGCTACCGGGTGTGGCGATGCCGCCAATCCCATTATCAATCTCTGCCATCTCCGCGCCGATGACCGCGCCCCAGCTCAAAGTGGCGGATTGCCCATTGGTGATCGTCGTTGGAGAAGCGGTGAACCATTCGATTGCCGGCGTGAACGGACAACTGACTGGAGTATTGATTGCAGTAGGTCCAGGGATATTGATGGACACGTTGAGCGTTGTTCCAAAGATAGCGCCGCCGCGATTTCTCATTCGCCAGTCGGCGATATGAGTACCAGGTATAGTTGAAGCCGTCATCGCGACCGAAAGATCAGCGGTGCCACCGGGTGCAGTGGCAGGAATCGCGAGTGTCATCGTCTTTGTCATTGCCTCGCCGCGCACGAAAACCAATTCCTCGTCGGCGCCCCAGGTGCATGTGCCGGTATTCTTGACGCGCCAAACTTTATTGAATGTCTGTCCAGCCGCCAGCACGGTTTTGTCCGGAACCGTCACATCAACTACAAAGGCAGAGTTGTTCACGCACGTGAGCGGGGGCACGGGTGTCACAGTCACTACTTGGACCTGGGGCACGGGCGTGACCGTAATCACGTGCGGGGTCGGGATAGCCGTGATTGCCGGCACGACTGAAATGGCAATGGATGCCGGGGCACTGGAGATGTCCGAGGTATTCACTGCGCGCACGGTGAGCGTGTGAATGCCCAGCGTCGCAACCCAGGTCTGGGACATGATCGCCATCGTTTGCGAATTGGCGAGTCGGTCTGTCCGCACAACATTGTTATCTACGGAAAGTTCCACGCGAACAATCCCGGCTTGATCGGTTGCGGTAGACTGGACGATAACTTGATCGCCTTCTCCGAATTGAACATTATTGAAGGGTGAGTTCATCACGATAATTGGATTGATTGCCGAGTTGATGACCGAAGCTGAGACGGCGGTGCATGAGGTTGACATCAAACCTAGGATGAGCATTAGAATAGTCGAAAATAATACTTGTTTGTTCACTGAAAATACCTTTGACATTGAATTCGCTCCTCGCTTTTCAACATGTTAGGACTTGCGTGTTATTTCGAATAGCAAGTCCTAACTATGCAATTGTTTTTTGGGTTGGTTGTATCATCAGAGTGCGCGGCGACCCTGCAACAAGTTCATCGCAATCACGACCAGTGCGATAACTAGCAGGATGTGAATTAGCCCGCCGCCGATGTTACCCAGCAAGCCCAACAGCCACAGAACCAAGAGAACCACTACAATTGTCCACAACATGGTAAGCCTCCTTATGTGCATTACAATTCGTACCCCTGCCGATACCGTTTGGCGGTATCGTGCAGTCCGACTTGACGATGATTTGCCGATTCGTTTACCGCCGGATTTCTAGCCGGCTGGCTCATCAAACTATGCGTGCGAGTATTGGCGCACTATGCCCGATGTTCCTTTTCAAACCCAGCCAGTCGTTGATTGACTTGTGTTTGTGCATGCAGAGTGCTGTAGCCATACTTGTTTTCAAGCGTACTCACGAGGCGATCATATTTGCCGTTGATGCTATCAAGATCGTCGTCGGTGAGTTTGCTCCACCACCCCTTGATGGGTTCACGCAACTGATTCCAACTACCAACAAGTACGTCAAGCATTGGTTACCTCCTCCTGGAATGATCCCGCCGGGCGTTCCCGGGTCCGGG
>CAYRFK010000317.1:0-4826 GCA_964423465.1 uncultured Verrucomicrobiota bacterium
GCGGGCGCCATGTTGATCGCGCTGGCCCCGGCATCGATCGTCAGGTTGCCGAGCGACTGACTGTTCGTCATGGCCCTCGCTCCCTGCACCTGGAGCACGCCGCCGCCGAGACGAAGGGTCGCGCCGGCGGGCAGGATGTTGTTGGTCTGCCCGAGGCTCGGACCGGCCACGGAGAAGCCGAGCGCCAGCGTGCCACCGTTCACCGTGTTCGTACCTGTATGACTGTTGGCCGCCGCCAGCGTCTGCACGCCCGGGCCGGTCTTGGTCAGGTTGATCGCGCCGCCGATGGAGCCGGTGTTGGTCCAACTGTTGGCGTTCGCGACGTTGACGGAGAAGATGCCGTTCATGCCGGACGACAGCGTGGCCATGGTGGAACTGCTGTTGGTCAGGGCGCCCAGCACGGCGATGGACGACGCTGTCTGGCTGTGGCCGCCAATGTCGAGCACGGCGCCGTTGTTGACGGTCAACGCCCCGGGCAGACTGTTGTCGGTGGTCAGCACGACCCGGCCGGCCCCGCTGCCGACGGTCAGACTGAAGGCGTTCACCAGGCTGTTGCTGAAGGTCAGCGTTCCGCCGCCGCCGCCGAGCCGGTAGAGGTTGGTCTGGACGGCGCTGAAGATGTTGGGGGCTCCGGCCGGCGTCAGGGTGTTGATGTACGCAACGTCGTCGGCCGCACCCAGGAACATCCCCGCGTAGCCGGGGAGGTTGAAGTTGACGTTCTCCGCCGCGTTGGAGGCGGTCAGGGCGAGGGCGCCGACGGAACCGGCGACGATGCGCGTCGTCAGCATGTTCTGGGCGTCCGCCCAGTCGAACGCCACGGCGCCGCCGGACATGGCGACGAGGGACGACGCCGGAAGGGCGTCCGTCGAAGCGAACCGCAGGGCGCCGTTCTGGACGAAGGTGCCGCCGCCGTAGGTGTTCGTGCCCGCGAGAACCTGCACGCCCGGACCGTTGGCAACCACGGTGATGGCGCGCCCGGCCGTGCCGTCATCCGCAATGCCGCCGGTGAACGTCCGGACCGTGCCGGCCGCGGGCGCGAGGGCGAGCAGGGCCGGCGTCGCGGCCGTGTTGGTGACCTCGCCGCCCGAGCCCGGCGCGGCCAGCGGATCCGTCAACCCGCCGACGATCTGTGCGGCGCCGTTGAGGTCGAGCACCGCGTTGGGCGAGATGGAGACCAACGACGATGCGGGCAGTTGGTTGAGGCCCGTCGTGAACAGCGACCCGTTCCCCGGGTCGACGAGGGGCTGGTAGAAGGACCCGTTGATCGAGCTGCGGCCCAGCGGATCGTAGGCGAACCCGCCGAGATAGCCGTAACCGCCGCCGAGGAGTTGGTAGTTGCTGATGCCGCCTCCCCCCGCGCCGCCTGTTCCGTTGCTGAGGCGGTAGTCGATGGCGTGCGCACCCGGAGTCAGCACGATCGAGTTGGTCGCCCACGCCGTGCCGGCCTGCAGGATGACCTGCACGCCGTCGATCGCGAGCCGGGAGTTGTCGTCGCAGACCGTGGCAAATGTCCACGTGACGTTCGACCCGGTGTTGTTGTAGACGTAGCCCTTATAACCGATGGTCGTGTTGATGGGCCAGACGGTCGGCCAGATCGGCGTGGGGCCGGAACTCGTGTTCCAGGTGGTACTGTTGAACCGCGCGCTCAGCACGGTGTTGCTGCGCGGCATCGGGGCCAGCCACGCGGTCTGCGCGTTGAGCCATCCCTCGGAGAGGCCCGCCTGGTTCGCGCCCGCGGCGGCGATCTGGAGTGTGCCGCCCTCGATCGCGGTGAGTCCCGTGTACACGCTGGCGTTCGTCAGCGTCAGCGTGCCCGAGCCCTGCTTCGTCAGGCCGCCCGATCCGTAGAGAATGCCGCCGAAGACGGTGTTGGCGGACTGGTTCACCGCGAGGGTGCCCGCGCCGAGGTTGACGTTGCCGCCCGCGCCGCCGCCGCCGGCGAGCGACGCCACGGTCTGATTCTGGCCGTTGAGATCGAGCATGGCACCCGCCGCGTTGGCCAGGGTCAGCGCCGTGCCCGTCGGCAGCCGGTTCGCTCCGCCGGAGAGGCGCAGGATCCCCTGCTCCACGGTCGTGGACCCGCTATAGCTATTGGCGGCGGAGAGCACCAGGACGCCCGCACCGCGCTTCGCGAGATCGCCGGTCCCTTGGATCGCGCCAGCCGCGGTCGCGATCGCACCCGCCGCAGTCGAATCCACCCGGATCGCCGCCGCATTGCCGTTCAGGTCGATGGGGTTCACAAGCGTGACGGCCGAGTTGGCCGACGCCGCGTTGAGCTTGATCTCGGCGCCCGGCGCGAAGCTGCCGGCGCCCCACGTCAACGTTCCGGCCGCTCCGCCGATGTCGACCGACAGCGGCGCGCCGAACGCGCTGAACCCGCCGCCGTTTCCGACAAGCTGGACCTGGCTGACCCCCGTACCGAGCCCGCGATTGAAGGTGCCGCTGGTCTCCAGCACGCCGCCGTCGATCGCCAGGTTCCCGGACGAGAGCCCCACGCCGTCGGTCGCCCGCAGCGCGTTGCTTCTGAGCGTCGTATTGTCGGCGCCGTTGGCCGCCGTAAGGGCCACGACGCTCGGCGTCCCGCCGCCGCTGCCGCCGCCGATCACGATATCCGAGCCCGATCCGATGACATTCGTGAACGTGAGCACCGCGCCGCCGCCGCCGAGGCGGTAGGTCGTCCCGTTCGGCGTGAACGTCCCGCCGTAGGTCAGGTTCGACGCCGCACCCAGGAAGGCGCCGGCCAGCCCGGCGGCATTGAAATCAATGGCCTCGTTGGCGTTGGTCGGAAGCAACGCGATGGTGCCGGCCGAGGCCGGTGCGACGCGGGTTGCCAGCATGTTCTGCACATTCGTATAGCCGAAGGCCACCGAGCCGCCGCCGTTGACGGTCAGGTCGAATCCGCTGCCGGCAATCCCGTTCGTGTTGACGAACTGCAGCAGGCCGGCGCTGACGACCGTGCCGCCCGTGTGCGTATTGGTGCCGGTCAGGATCAGCGTTCCGCTTCCCTGCTTCGTCAGCGCCCCGGCGCCAAGGAAGGACTGCGGCACGGTGACGGTGTAGCCGTCCGAGTCGATGAAGGCGCCGCCGACCGCCACATTGGCCGTGGAGAGGTTCGAGATGAAGTTCGCGTGGTTTCCAAGCGCCTTCACGACGCCGCCGGCAAAGTTGACCGTGCCGGTACCCGAGGCGCGGCTGAGGTTCGTGGCGAGCATCGTGCCGCCGGTCAGGTTGTACACGCCGAAGGCCGACGCATTGTTGCCCACGAGCACACCGGCCGGCGCATTCACTGTGCCTCCGCCCTGGTTGACCGTGCCGTTGGCTCCGGCCCCGTCGCCCACGCGCAGGAGGGATCCCTGAAGGAGATTCACCTGGCCGCCCGTGAGGTTGAACGTCGCCTTGGGCGCCGCGGCTCCGACCTGCAGGTGCTGCGCACCGCCGCCCGCGTTGACATTCAGGGTTCCGCCGGTCATGTCCACCTGGCCGGTCGTGTTGGCGTTCTGCCCGATGACAAACCACTGCCGGGTGTTCACCGTGCCGTTTGAGATCAGCATCACGCCGTTGCCGCTGTTACCGACCCGCAGGATGTTTGCCTGGATGACCGCGGAGGCGCTGTCGATCACGCCCGTCGCGGACCGCGCCGCCGTGTTGCCGATCTGGACGTCGCCCGGGTTGCCGCCGGTGACGGGGTTGAAGGCGCCCAGCCTCCCGTTGCCCGTGACCCACAGGGTTCCGTTGCTGACGACGTTGTTGACGCCGTAGTGGGTGTTCGCGTTGGTCACCATCAGGGTGCCGCTTCCGCTCATCGACAGGGCGCCGGGTCCGCTCATCGTCGGAAGGTAGACGGTGTCGGACCGGACAACCGACAGCGTCCCGCTGTTGGCGATCGACGAGGCGTCGATCCAGCCCGCCGTCCCGCCCGTCCCAAGCTGGAGCGTTCCCGCCCAGATCGTCGCCGGTCCGCTCGCGGTGTTGTTCTGCGGGAGGATCACCACGCCGCCGCCGCCGCGGCCGAAGGTGGACGTCGTCCCGGCGTCGACCAGCATGCTGTCAAAGACCAGCGTTCCGCCGCCGCCGCCGAGGAAATAGCCATTGGCCCCCGGCAGCACCGTGCCGCTGAACGTGTTGGTGGTGCCCGCCAGCGATCCGATGGAGAGATTCGCGTAGGTGCTGAGGTCCACGAGTTCGCTGTTGTTCGCCCGCAGTGCGAGGGCGCCCATGGAGTTGGGCAGGATCCTGCCATCGGTGAGCCACCCGGCTACGGTGGTGTGGATGCCCGTCACCGCGAGGGCGCCGCCGGCGTTGATCGCGATCGATCCGGCCGCCGGAACGGCCTCGGCCCGCGTGAACTGCAACGTGCCGGCGTCGATGAACGTCAGGCCCGCGTACGTGTTCGCGTTGGTCAGCTCGAGCAGGCCGTTGCCCACCTTCCGCAACCCGCCCGGCCCCGAGACCACGCCGCCCTGGACGATCAGCGCGCCGGTGGAGAAGGTGTTCGTCGGGGCCTGCAGCATGACCGGCCCCATGTTCAGCGTCACACCGTTGTTATTCCCGTAGTCGTAGGTCCCGCCATTGAGGACGACGGGGTTGGTGACCGGGCGGCCCCAGACCGAGTACGTGGCGCCCGCGTTGACCTGGACCGGGATCGCGGCCATGTGGGTCGAACTCTCCGCCCGCAGGGTACCGCCGTTGATGAAGATGCCGGCGAAGTTCGTGGCGCCGCCCCGGAGCACGAATTCCTTGTCGCCGACCTTGCTCATGTAGTGGCCGCCGCCGTTGACCATGCCCCATATGTCCATGCGAGCGCCACCGGTCTGGCTGACGGACGC
>CAYRFK010000318.1:0-4790 GCA_964423465.1 uncultured Verrucomicrobiota bacterium
GAAAGCCCGTGCGAGCGTCTTCGTCATCCCTGCACTGGACCGGAGATGCGCCCCCCGCGCACCCGCGGGCCGGGCGCGGCTGGACAACGGCGGGGGCGCGTTCATAATGTGTCGCTCGCGGCGCATGTGCATCGCGCAACGTCCGGAGGAATGTTCCCATGGCGGCGAAAAAGGTTTATCTGGCGGTCGATCTCGGCGCCGAGAGCGGCCGGGTGATGGCCGGCGAATGGAACGGCCGGAAGCTCGCGCTCAAGGAAGTGCACCGCTTCCCGAACGGTCCGGTGGCGATGCCCGACGGGCTCCACTGGGACTTCCTCCGCCTCTACGGCGACATCAAGCTCGGCCTGCGCCAGGCGGTGACGACCTACGGCCGCGCGGCGCGCAGCCTCGGCGTGGACACATGGGGCGTCGACTTCGGCCTCATCGACTCCCACGGCGCGCTGATCGGGAATCCGTTTCACTACCGCGATTCGCGGACCGACGGCATGATGGAGAAGGCCTTCCGCGTCATCACGCGCGAACGCATCTACGCGCAGACCGGCATCCAGATGATGCAGCTCAACACGCTGTTCCAGCTCTACGCGATGGTGCGCGCGAAGTCGCCGTTGATGGACGTTGCGGACACCCTTCTCTTCGCGCCGGACCTGCTGACCTTCTGGATGACGGGCCGCGTGTGCAACGAGCGCACGATCGCCTCGACGAGCCAGTGCCTGAACCCGGTCAACGGCCGATGGGCGGCGGACGTCCTGCGCAAGCTCGGCATCCCGATGCGGATCTTCCGCGCGATCATCGAGCCGGGCACCGTCGTCGGCCCGCTCCGCGGCGAGGCGGAGACCTCGATCGGCGCCCCGCTGCAGGTCGTTGCCGTCGGCAGCCACGACACCGCCTCGGCGGTCGCCGCCGTGCCGGCCGAGCGCGGACCGTTCGCGTTCCTCAGCTCGGGCACCTGGTCCCTGCTGGGCGTCGAGACCGGCCGCCCGATGATCACGCCGCAGACGCTGGAGTACAACCTGACGAACGAGGGCGGCGTCTGCCACACGATCCGGCTGCTCAAGAACATCATGGGGCTGTGGCTCGTGCAGCAGTGCCGCCAGACGTGGAAGGCGGCGGGCCAGGATCTGGGCTACGACGTGCTGACGAAGCTGGCCGAGGACGCCCCGGCCTTCCTCGCGGCGATCAACCCGGACGATCCGATGTTCTTCCCGCCGGGCGACATGCCCGCGCGCATCCGCCAGTATTGCACCCGCACCCGGCAGAAGGTACCGCGCGAGCCGGGCCAGTTCGTGCGCGTGGCGCTCGAAAGCCTCGCCCTCGCGTACCGGCGCGTGATCGACCAGCTCACCTCCGTCACCGGCCAGCGCCCGGCGGCGCTCCATGTCGTGGGCGGCGGCTCGCAGAACGCGCTGCTCAACCAGTTCGCCGCCAACGCCACCGGCGTGCCGGTCTGCGCCGGCCCCGTGGAGGCCACCGCCGCGGGCAACATCCTCATGCAGATGCTGGCGGACGGCGAGATCGGTTCGCTGCCGGAGGGCCGCGGCATCGTCCGCCGCTCGTTCCCGGTCAAGACGTTCAAGCCGCAGCACACCGATGAGTGGAACGAAGCCTACGAACGCTTCCGCCGCCTGTGCTCGCCGCGCGGCTAGGATGGAGGTTTCCGATGCCGGGACAGGGGAGGGTCGGCGGCCCCGCCGGCCGTGACGCCGATCCGGAGCATCTCCGGCGCCGGGGTTCCCGGCACACGCGCCTGCCGGCGGCCCTGCTCGCCGCATATCTGGCGGCGGCCGCAGCGTGCGCGGCGCCGCGCATCGCGTGCGACGAACCGGTCTACAAGTTCGGCCGCCTGCCCGCGGACGGTCCCGAGACGACCCACGTCTTCACCCTTCGCAACGACGGCGATCAGCCGCTGGAACTGGGCGAGATCATCTCCGGCTGCGGCTGCGCCGTCTCGCGCCTCCGGCACCGTCTCATTCTTCCCGGCGGCGCAACGACGCTCGAGATCCGGCTCAACCTGCGGGGGCGCTCGGGACGGCTGGAAAAGGACATCACCGTGCGGTCGAACGATCCGCGGACGCCCATGCTCCGCCTCGGCATCCTGGGCGAGGTCGAGTCCGCCTTCTCCCTCGCGCCCACCGCCGCGATGTTCGGCACGGTCGCGCCGGGCGCCGCCGCCACGCAGACCGTCGCCCTCACGTTCCACGGGGCGGCCGACGCGCGCGTGACGGCCGTGACGGCGGACGCCCCCTGGCTCGCCGTCTCGGCGACGGACGCGCAGACGGGCCGTACGTGGCACGTGACCGTGCGCACGGTTCCGCCCTATCCCGCCGACGCCTCGTGGCTCGCGACGCGCGTCCACGTGGAAACCACCGACCCGCGCGCACGCTCGATCGTCCTCGCCGCCACCGCCACGGTGCTTCGCGAGGCCATGGTCGCCCCGGCGGAACTCGTCCTCATCGAAGGCGAAACCGGTCCCGTCACCCGCTACGTCCTGATCCGCCCCGGCAGCGCCGGCCGCCTGCGCGTGGCCTCCGTCGAGGCGCCGGATCCCGCCATCCGGTCCGAAGTGCGCACGCTCGACGACGGCTCGCTCCAGGTCTCACTGCGCGGAATTCCCGCCGGGCCCGCACTGGACGGCAAACCGGTGGTCATCCGCACCGATCCCCCCGCCGGCGGCCCGCACACCATTCCGTTCCGCTTCGTCCCGAAGGCCCGTTGACACGGGGCGGGCGGCGGACCTATCCTCCGCCCGGTTCTTTCGAGAAAGAGGACAGACACCCGGGCGCACGGAAGTCCGTGAAAATCGGACGCGGTCGCGCCGCTGTAACCGGATACGAAATCCCTGGGCCACTGCCGGAGGCCATTCGCGGAACACCCGCGGGCGGTCCGGGCGGGAAGGCGGGAGAGTAGGAAAGCCGGAAGCCAGAAGACGAGTCCGGGTGCATGCCTTCCGGCCATTCCCCGCGGGAGGGAGGGTTTGGATCCGCCGCACCGTATGCGGCCGCGTTGCGCGCCCAAGGCGCCGACGCGAGGGGTCCGCCCGCGGGAACGGTCGCGATCGAGCCACTCCCGCGGAAGGAGCGGACATCATGCAGCGATTCGTACTCCCGGCGGCCGCCGTTGCGGCCGGACTTCTACTGGCCGTGCCGGCCACCGCCACGGTCGTCACATTCGAGAGCCTGGGCCTCGGCGCCAACACCAACCGGCAGAACCTGACCCCGGGTTTCACCAGCGACGGCGCGGTCTTTGCCAATACGTGGTCCGATTGGGGCACCTACACCGGCTGGAATGGCTTCGCCCAGTCGACGCGCACCGATGCGACAACCCCTGGCTGGCTCAACCAGTACGCCTCGTTCTCCGGCAACGGCGCGGGCGGAAGCGCAACCTACCTCGTCGGCTACGACGACGGTTGGTCGCCGGCCGTCGACCTGACCATCGCGTTCTCCTCCGACGTCACCGTCAACGGGCTGTACGTCAACAACACCACCTACACCGCCCTGACGATCCGCGACGGCGACGCCGGCTTCGGGACGGTCCCGTTTGGCGCAGGCGACTGGTACAAACTCGTCCTGCAGGGCTTCGACGCGTCCAATGGAAGCCTCGGCTCGGTCGACTTCTACCTGGCCGACTACCGGTCCCTCATCCCGGCCGAGCGATACATCATTTCCGCGTGGACCCCCATCGATCTCTCGTCCCTCGGCTCCGCCGTGCGCCGGCTCGAACTCACACTCGACTCGAGCGACGTCGGCGCCTGGGGCATCAACACGCCGACCTATGTCGCGGTCGACAACCTCGACTACGTCGTGCCCGAGCCGGCGGCCGCCGGCCTCCTGCTGGGCGGATTCGGAGGGCTGTGGCTCTTCGTCCGCCGCCGCATGGCCGCGCGGGATTTCGCGGACTGATGGCGGGCGCGCGGCGCGGGGGATCCGGCGGATGAACGGGGGAAAGCGGATGAATGGAAGGATGGATGAATGGATGGGTGCTGCATTGCGCCGTATCTCCCGTCCGCCCGTCCATCCCGCCCTCTCTCCATCCACCCATCCCGTCCGGTCTTCCGCCTTCACGCTCATCGAACTGCTGGTCGTCATCGCGATCCTTGGAATCCTGATGATGCTGATCGCGCCCGTGGCGAAGCGCGGGCTCGACGGCGCCCGGCGCGCCGCCTGCTCCAGCAACCTCAAGCAGGTGCAGACAGCGTTCACGCAGTATCTGGCGGAGCACGAGGGACGGTTCTTCCCGTTCCGCGAGGACGAGCCCGGCGGCGTGCTGTGGTACTGGGGCTTCGAGCCCGGCGGCGGCGGGGCCGAGGGGGCGCGCGAGTTGGACAAGAACCGCGCGCGGCTCGCGCCCTATTTCGAGCAGACGGGCGGCATCGAGATCTGTCCCTCGCTGCCGTACCGGACGCCGTACTTCAAAAAGAAGTTCGGCATCCCCAGCTACGGCTACGGGCTCAACGGCTACATGCTGTCCGGCCTGCCCGGCATGACCCGCATGGGGGTCCACTCGATCGACGGCCTCAGCAATCCCGGCCGCACCATCACCTGGGGCGACTGCATCCAGATCAACACCTGGCAGGCGCCGGCCTCCGCCTCGAACCCGATGCTCGAGGAATGGTACGTCCTCGACAACACCTCCCCGGCCCACTTCCACTTCCGCCACGGCCGCCGCGCGAACGTGGCCATGGCCGACGGCTCCGTCCAGACCTTCGACCCGCACTCCCTCGACCCCCGCTGCGACGGCCTCGTCGGCTTCATCGAGCCCCCGCGCCAGGAATCCTGGCTCCTCACGCAGAAGTG
>CAYRFK010000319.1:0-4778 GCA_964423465.1 uncultured Verrucomicrobiota bacterium
CGGCCGGCAGCGCCCGGTCGAAGACGGCGACGCCGCCGATCCAGCCGGTGAAGCCGACGCCGCGGGAGCTGTGGATCACGCGGCCGATCGTGAACGGACCGCCGGTGCCGTCGTCCGCCGGACGGTAGATGCCGTGCGGGTACCACCAGGGGTTCAGGCGAAGCGCAACGAGCTCGCGCGAAATCTCCTTTCCTCCGCGTAACGTCACGCGCACCTTCGTGTAACCGTACTCACGCACCTCGACGCGCTCCGCCGCGGTTTCGCTGACGACATTCACGAAAACCGGCGCGTCCTCCGGCGGGTTGTAGAACTGGTCCTTCGGGAAGGCCGGATCCTCGCCCGGCTGCAGTCCCGGTTCGCGATGCCGGCGACCCTGCAACCAGGCGTTCGCCGCAAACGAGATCAGACCGTCCTTCTGCGGATTCTCCAGCCACCGGTCGCCGGCGACGCCGTCAAGCCAGCCGGTCAGCTCCTCCTTTGCATCGTCGAAGGTCATCGCGAAGCACTGCCACGCGGCATCGAGCACCTCCGCGGGCGCGTCGGCCGGGACCTCGCGCGAGATGCCTTCGGAGTTGCACTTGTGCAGCGCGTACTTGTTCAGGAACGAGCTGGCGCCGTTCTCCGAAACGTGCCCGCAGGCACTGCCCTGCTTGTTCAGCCCCGCGAAGAGCGCGTACTGCCGCTGGCCGCGCACCGCGCGTGCGATGTCCGTGGTCTCCTTCTGCTTCAGATCCGTCCCCTCGTGCCAGATCCCCGCCAGCGCATGGTTGCCGCTCTCGCGGATGGCCCACACGACGACGGTCACGGACTTCCCCGCGCCCTTGATGTCGAGAGGCGTGTCGTGTAGCCGCGCGCGCGGCACGAAGAGGAACGGCCGGAAGTCCGGATCGCTTTCCTTTCGAATTCGGATCGCCTCGCCGAACGGCCCGCGGCCGAGAAGCGGGAAATCGGCATAGGTCGCCTCGCGCCCCGCTCCCCAGTAGTCGTTCACGTAGTTCGCGGCGTCGAGTGCATAGTCGTTCGTCGTGCCCGAGGGAACATGCGCCGTGAACCGGCGCGCACCGCCCGCCTCGCGCTTGGCGAAATCCCAGAATGCAACGAGCCCGGGCGTGCGGGTGATGGTTGCAACGCGGTTGGCGGCGGTGTCGGCGGCGTGGACGCCGGAGGCGACCATCGGCAGCACGGTTGCGATGATTCGGGTGCGCATTGGGTTCATGGCTTGCTCTCCGGTCCGTGGACCTTCTCCGGCAACGGTTCAACGAGGCGCGGCTGTTCCTTGTATTTGAACTCATGGGACAACCCTTCCAGCCCGCCGATCAACACGCCGACCCAGCCGCCGTGGATGCGGTCGAGCAGTTCCGTGCGCGAAATGTCTTCCGTCGCCGGCGACGCTTTCGCCGCAGCGGGCTGGGCTTTCTTGGGCAAGGGCTGGGGCGTCAGCGACTCGGGCTTGAACGCTGCGAGGTCAGGGGGCGCGGTCTTCACGCCCTCAGCCGGCACGTCGAGCTTCGCGGTCCAGACGATGCCGCACATGTTTTGCAGGCAATGCTGCATCAGGAGTCCGCCTGCCGCGACTTCATGCGTACCGGGCGGATGGTTGCTGGGGCCGACGACGATCAGAACACGGGTGGGTTCCGCAGCCTGAAGCAACGAGCCAACGAGCGCCGCCGCGCTCATAATGATTCGGGGAATAATGATCGTCATTGGGTGCCGTGTGAGTTTGTTAGTCAGTAAACGCCTGCAACTCCGCGCATGACGAGAACGCCTGCTTCGGATTGTCGCCGCAGGCGGGCACGCCGATGACGCGAACGGCGGTGAAGGAAACGGGCGCTGTTGGATCCAGTGTGAACCGGTTCTGGAGATGCTTGAGCGCATCGCCGTTGGCCGCTGTGGTCGCGGGGTAGTTGGCCAGTTCGCCGATGGTCTCCCAGGGGCCGCCGGCGGTGCGCTGAACCTGCACGCGCGGTTTGCCGGTGCTGGTATCGAACCAGCCGCCGTCGTGATAGACATTGCCGCTCAGGAAAGCCACCCGCCGGGCGGAAACGGGCTGGTCGAGGGTGACGGCAAACCAGTCTTCGGCGGCGGCTTTGCCGTCAAAGGTGGTGACGTGGCTTTGTGGATCGTCATCGTTGATCGAGCCGGCGACATTGCCCTGGCGCGAGCGGCTTTCGGTGCCGTCGAGCAAGAGGTTTGCCAGCGGAAGGCCGGCGACCGGCAGCCAGACTTTGTAACGGGAACCGGTCGCTCCGGCGTCAGCGAATGGAATCAAGCGCGTGGTGAATGGCATGCCGCCTTTTCGCGTGTCGGCGTTCACCTGATAGAGCCTGGCACCCGGCCATGTGCGCCACTCCCCTTGCGCGTCCTGCCGGGCGATTTGCAGCCCATCCGGGGCGGTCCTGGCCAGCGCGAGTCTTTCGAGGGTGACGTTTGCACCGGCCAGCAGGGCCTCGTCTGCGGCCAGCACCAGCGGGCCATGACAGATGTGGGCCTTGCCCTGGCAGAGGTGGTCGCCGACGACGACGCGCGGTTGGAGCTTCAGGTCCAGTTGAATCACATCGCCGGATTTCCATTTCCTCCGAAGCGTGGTGTAACCATCCGCGCCACGGCTGGCACCCTCAGGTGTGATGGAGCTGCTTTCGCACCAAGAAGGCACGCGCAGTTTGATGGAGAACCCGGACTCCTGCTGCGGGTCCACCGCGATGCGGATTCGGCCCTCGCCGGGATAAAGGGTTTCGATGCTCAACTTCACCGCCGTGCCGTCGTGCAGGGTGAGGTTTGCCGTTCCCGCATCGTAGAGATTGACCACGGCGCCGTCCCGGTCCGTGCTGATGGCGAGGGTCGGCAGCAGGGCGATGCCGCGCGGTCCGCTGGAGAGGCAGCAATGGCCGTCGAGCGTCGAGCTGTAGGGCTTCCCGCCCTTCATCTGGACGTAGTATCCCCATGCCGAGCCATCGGGCTTCTGTGCGCCTAGCAGCTGGTTAAGGGCGACGCGTTCAAGCTGTTCCGCGAACCTTGCCTCGCCGGTGAGGCGCAGGAGCTGGGCATTGAACTGCAGCCAGGTGACGGTGACGCAGGTCTCGCCGACGTTGTTCGACTCCGGCAGGTCGAAGTCGTCACGGAAGAGTTCGCGGTAGCTGGCGGCGCCGGTCGGATAGAGCCGGTGGTCCACGATGTCCTGCCAGGCGTTGAGGCAGGCATCGAGCAGTTTCCTGTCGCCGGTCGTGCGGTGAAGTTCGAGCGCGCCGTTGAGGCAGGAGAGCATCTCATAGGCTTTCGCGTTGCCCACCTTGTTCACGCCCTGATGTGCAAGCAGGCGCGAGACGATCTGCGGGCCGTTCGGTTGTTCCCATGCGCGGATGATGTAGTGGCAAAAATCTAGATAGCGTTTCTCACCCGTGAATCGGTAGAGCAGAACCATCGGTTCGAGGACGCTGGATGACGCCATGCCCATGTGGCTGCCGACCTGGGCCGAGACGAGGTCAAGCTGGCCCGGAGCATTGCCGAAGGTCTTGCACAGGAGGTCGGCCATGCGCTGGCAGGCCGGCAGGGGCGCGAGGTTGCCGGTGTAACGCATGTAGGTGATCAGGCCGATCAGGTTGTATTTGTGCGCCCAGACATCCCACGCGGTCCACCGGTCCTTTTCCAGATACGTGCCCAGGTAGCCGTCCTCGAGTTGGCATTCACAGAGGGCGGCGGCGGTTTGGTCCAGCTTGGCGCGGAGTACGTCGTCGCCGGTGTTCACCCACGCGAGGGTGGCGGCATGCAGCCACTTGCCCACGTGTTCCCCGTCCCAGGTCTGGCGGCCGGGGCGCTTGCGGTAGCCTTCCAACAGGCGCGACGTATCGACTTTCACGAGGCGGTTGGCTTCGTTGGCGGCGATGCGCGTGCCGAGCCATCCGGTGAGTTGCACCCGGTCCGGGATCTGGAAATCCTGTTTGTCGGGGACCGCGAATGGAATTGTTTCCGGCACCGGGGCGATGGTCGCGGCGCTGGACTGCGCCGCGAGAACGGCGATCATCAGACCGATTCCTGCGAGTTGTGGGATCTTCATGGCTTTTCCGAGTTTCCAGTGCGCGGGAAGTCTTGACCGCGGGATGTGGGTTGCAACGGTTTCCGAATCTCTGGCACCAGCGGCTGCGCTTCATACAGGATGACTCCGCCGCGCCTGACGATTTCCCGCTGCACGTCCGTTACGTTCACGTTGCGGACTGGGGTTCTGGCGGCTTGCGCGTTCGCGGCCGCAATGCCGCAGGCCTCCCCAAGTGCCATGAAGACCGGCTCCATGCGGATGGTCTGATAGCCGATGTGGCTCGCGCTGCATGCGACAGGCACGAGGAGTCCGTCGACGCGCTTTGGCACGAGAATGCGATACGGGAGCTGAAGCGGTTCGTGGGCGATGAACATGTAGCCCTCGCGGACGCCGGGATGCGCCGGGTCGTATTTGTGGACGCCATGCGAGTCGAACTCGAACTCAGCCACCGCAATGCCGTCGGGCTTGCGCCTCGGCAGGCCGGTGGCGTTGTCGAGGTCGGCATCGCGCTGGGTGAAGTTGTATTCGCCCCAGATGCGGCGGCCCTGACGCACGTAGAGATGGTGCGGGCGATGGCGGTTGTCGGTGAACTCGTCCTTGGGAAAGCCCCACGGCGCAGCTTCATTGCGAATGCTGGCGGGCACTTCGTCGTCGTGTTGCAGCAGCCACAGAAGGCCCTCGTTGTGCGACCAATAGCGGGCAAAGATGCGGGCGCGCTCGGCGGGATTGGCTTCGGGCCACGACCAGT
>CAYRFK010000320.1:0-4761 GCA_964423465.1 uncultured Verrucomicrobiota bacterium
CCAGTCTGGAATGATGTTATTGACCGGGCAGCCGCTCATGCAGAACGGAATACCACAATCCATGCAGCGCGCGCCTTGCTGCTTCGCGTCTTCGTCACTGAGATGCAGCACGAATTCCTGATAATTGGTCAGGCGCTCAGCCACCGGCAAATTGGCTTCCGATAAGCGCGGGTACTCAAGAAACCCAGTAATCTTACCCATTACGCAGCCTCCAGCGTTTTTTGTGCGGACTTTTCAACCGACATTTCAATGAGAGCGCGCTTGTATTCGTTTGGCATCACCTTGACGAACCTAGCGCGATAATCAGCCCAATGCGCGAGGATATTCCTGGCGCTTTCACTGCCGGTATAGGCAGCATGTTTTTCAAGTAAAGCTTGCAAGAGTGTTTCGTCCGCTTGCCCTTTGTGCTGCGCGGCGACATTGCGCACGCTTTCTGCCGGCTCGACTTTTTCCAGTGTCACCATGGCCAGATTGCAGCGCTTGCCGAACAAGCCATCTTCATCCAGCACATAGGCAACGCCACCCGACATACCGGCCGCGAAGTTGCGCCCGGTTTGACCTAGCACGACAACCGTACCGCCGGTCATGTATTCGCAACCGTGATCACCGACACCTTCCACCACCGCGCTGGCACCGGAGTTGCGCACACAGAAGCGTTCGCCGGCAACGCCGCGGAAGTAGCTTTCGCCAGTGGTGGCACCGTACATGACCGTATTGCCAACGATGATATTTTCCGACGGCTTGGCGTTAAAAGTACTCGGCGGCTTGATGACGATGCGGCCACCGCACAAGCCTTTACCGACGTAATCATTGCCTGCGCCGACCAAGTCAAAAGTGATGCCTTGCGTCAGGAAAGCGGCAAAACTCTGCCCGGCGGTGCCAGTGAGTTTGACCGTAATCGTGTCACTCGGCAGGCCTTGCTGGCCGTAACGGCTGGCGACCTGGTTCGACAACATGGCCCCGACAGTGCGATTAACGTTGCTGATCGGTGTTTCAATCAGCACCTTTTCACCCCGTTCCAAAGCGGGTAAGGCTTGTTGAATCAATACGTTATCAAGGGCGCGATCCAGGCCGTGATCTTGTGTTTCGCAATGACTGCGTGCGACTCCTGCCACCACTTTCGGCTGATAGAAAATCCTGCTGAAATCAAGGCCGCTGGCTTTCCAGTGCGTGATACCGCTTTGCGTATCGAGTAAATCGGTGCGGCCGATCAAATCGGCAAACTGACGAATGCCCATTTGCGCCATCAATTCACGCGCTTCTTCCGCAACGAAGAAGAAGTAATTCACCACATGCTCCGGCTGGCCAGTAAATTTCTGCCGTAACAGCGGGTCTTGTGTCGCCACGCCGACCGGGCAGGTATTCAGGTGACATTTGCGCATCATGATGCAACCTTCCACTACCAACGGCGCGGTGGCAAAGCCGAATTCATCCGCGCCTAACAGCGCGCCGATGATCACATCACGCCCGGTTTTCATCTGGCCATCGACTTGCACGGCGACGCGGCCGCGCAATTGATTCAGCACCAAGGTTTGCTGCGTTTCGGCCAAGCCAATTTCCCACGGGCTACCGGCATGTTTGATGGAAGACAACGGCGATGCGCCGGTGCCACCGTCATAACCGGAAATGACGATGTGATCCGATTTAGCTTTGGCGACGCCAGCGGCAACAGTGCCGACGCCGGTTTCCGACACCAACTTGACCGAAATCGACGCTTTCGGGTTGGCATTTTTCAGGTCATGAATCAGCTGCGCCAAGTCTTCGATGGAATAAATATCATGATGCGGCGGCGGCGAAATCAGGCCGACACCCGGCACGGAAAAGCGCAGTTTGGCGATGTATTCCGACACCTTACCACCGGGCAGTTGGCCACCTTCGCCCGGCTTGGCACCTTGCGCCATCTTGATCTGAATCTGATCGGCGTTGGCCAGGTATTCGGCGGTGACACCGAAGCGACCGGAAGCGACTTGCTTAATCTTGGAACGCATCGAATCGCCGGCTTGCAGCGCAATGTCAGCGACCACGCGGTTTTTGCCGATTAGCTCGGATAAGGTTGTATCCGTTTGCACCGGCTGGAAGCGCACCGGATCTTCACCGCCTTCACCGGTATTCGATTTGCCGCCGATGCGGTTCATCGCCAGCGCCAGCACGGTGTGCGCTTCAGTCGAAATCGAACCGAGCGACATGGCCCCGGTGGCGAAACGTTTGACGATGCTGGCGGCTGATTCAACTTCGGCCAACGGCACCGGCGCGCCAACGGATTTAATCTCAAACAAACCGCGCAAGGTTAAATGGCGCTTGCTCTGATCGTTAATCAAGCGCGCGTATTCCTTATAGGTTTCGTACTTATTCGTGCGCGTCGCGTTCTGTAGCTTGGCGATGGAATCCGGCGTCCACAAATGATCTTCGCCACGCACGCGGAAAGCGTATTCACCACCGGCTTCCAAGGCATTCGCCAACACCGGATAGGCACCGAAGGCGGCTTGATGCTGCCGTAACGCTTCTTGCGCCACTTCCAGCAAGCCGATACCTTCAACATTGCTTGAGGTGCCTGGGAAGTAGGCTTCGACGAAAGCGCTGTTCAAACCGATGGCATCGAAAATCTGCGCACCGCAATAAGACTGGTAGGTCGAAATACCCATCTTCGACATAACCTTATACAAGCCCTTACCCACTGCCTTAACGAATTTCTTCTGCGCTTCTTTCGTATCGGGCAGACCGAAGCCGGCAATCGTTTCAAACGCTAACCACGGACAGACTGCTTCGGCACCATAACCGGCCAGCAAGGCGAAATGATGCGTTTCACGCGCGGAACCGGTATCCACCACCAAACCGGTATTGGTACGCAAACCGGCTTGCACCAGATGATGATGTACCGCGGCACAGGCCAGCAGCGCCGGGATGGCTAAACGATCGTGGTTAACAGCGCGATCAGACAAGATCAGCACGTTATAACCGTCATGCACCGATTTTTCCGCCACTTCGCACAGCGTGGCGATGGCGTCACGCATGCCCCGCGCGCCCTGCTCCGCCGGATAAGTAATGTCGGCCACCAGGGAACGGAAGCGGTTTTGCGTCAGGTTATCGATAGTTTTTAGTTGCGCCAATTCGTCCGGCAGCAGAATCGGTTGACTGGCTTCGAGGCGGATCGGCGGGTTGGCTGCGTCTTCCGCATCGTCAAGGCCAAGCAGATTCGGCTTCGGCCCAATGAACGTCACCAGCGACATGACCAATTCTTCGCGAATCGGGTCGATGGGCGGATTAGTCACCTGCGCGAACAACTGCTTAAAGTAGTGATAAAACGGTTTGGTTTTATCGGACAGCACCGGCAAGGCGGCGTCATTACCCATCGAACCGGTGGCTTCTTCACCATTGCTCGCCATCGGCAACATGATGAATTTGAGATCTTCTTGCGTGTAACCAAAAGCCTGCTGCAGATCAAGCACATCGGCTTGCAATTTGGATTTGGCCGCGATCTTCGGCAAATCACCAAGGAAATAGCGCGTTTTCTCAATCCATTCACGATACGGCTTCGCCTGCGCCAGCGATTGCTTGACTTCGGCGTCGTCAATGATGCGGCCTTGTTCCAGGTCAATCAGGAACATTTTGCCCGGCTGCAAGCGCCATTTCTTGACGATTTTTTCTTCCGGGAAATTCAACACGCCCATTTCAGAGGCCAGCATGACAAAGCCGTCGTCGGTGATCAGGTAGCGGGCCGGACGTAAACCATTGCGATCCAGCGTCGCACCGATCATGCGGCCATCGGTGAAGGCGACTGCGGCGGGGCCATCCCACGGCTCCATCAAGGCAGCGTTATATTCGTAAAACGCGCGGCGATCATCATCCATCAGCGCGTTATTCGACCAGGCTTCCGGCACCAGCAACATCATGGCGTGCGGTAGCGAATAACCGCCTGCCACCAGCAATTCCAGCGCGTTATCGAAGCAAGCGGAATCGGATTGGCCTTCGGCAATCAACGGCCACAATTTTTCCAGATCATCGCCTAAAACGACGGATTTCATGGCGCCGTGCCGTGCGGTCATCCAGTTGACGTTGCCGCGCAGGGTATTGATTTCGCCGTTGTGCGCAATCATGCGGAACGGGTGCGCTAGATCCCAGGCGGGGAAAGTATTGGTCGAGAAACGTTGATGCACCAGCGCCAGCGCCGACAGCATGCGTTCATCTTGCAGATCAAGGTAATAGGTGCCGACTTCTTCTGCCAGCAACATGCCCTTGTAAACCAGCGTGCGTGAAGACAGCGAGGGAATGTAGAACTGTGAACCGTCTTCCAGATTAAGCGCGCGCACGGCGTGCTCAATGCGCTTGCGAATGACGAATAATTTGCGCTCGAACACTGCTTGATCGGCGACCTGGTCACCGCGCGCGATGAACACTTGTCGCATCACCGGCTCGATGGCGCGTGCAGCGGCGGCGATGTCGCGATTGTCGCGCGGCACATCACGCCAACCGAGGCAATGCTGCCCTTCTTGATGCACGATGCGTGCGATTACCGATTCACACGCCAAGCGACCGTTGCCGGATTGCGGCAAAAAAACCGTACCGCAGGCGTAATCGCCCAAGGCAGGCAAAGTAATGCCGATTCGAGCGGCTTCCTGCCGTAAAAAAGCGTCCGGCATCTGAATGAGAATACCTGCGCCATCACCTAATTTTGTATCGTAACCGGTAGCGCCACGGTGGGTCAGATTCTTGAGAATCTGCAACCCTTGGCGAACGATGCTATGGCTTTTTTCGCCCTTGATG
>CAYRFK010000321.1:0-4733 GCA_964423465.1 uncultured Verrucomicrobiota bacterium
TCTGCAGCAAGGTCTCGGCATGATGACGGCCGGTGATCTAGGCGCGGGTGTTGCTAAAGAATTCAAGACGACAGTGATGGCATCGAAGCCGGGCGTTTATGAATTCCATCCGACTGCTGCGGCCGAGCCAGGCATGCAGACCAGCGCGATGGCCGTCACCAAAGTGACTGAGCCCGTGTTGCACGTTGATAAGAAAGCCGCGAAATTTGTGTTGTTGGGTCGGGGTCTGGAATATGACATCACGGTGACCAATAGCGGTGATGCTGTCGCGCGTAATCTGAAGCTGGAAGAGAAATTGCCGGCGGGTGCCAAGATCAACAGTATTTCTGATAACGGCGTCGCGGGTGCTGACAGCATTGTTTGGAATCTGGCCGATTTGGCACCGAATCAATCGCAAACCGTTAAAGTCAACCTGCAGCCTGGTGCTGTCGGAAGTATCGATACGCGCGCGCAGGCAACGGCTTATTGTGCCGCCGATGTGAGTGCCGATGCGAAGACCGCCATTATTGGTATTCCTGCTGTGCTGTTGGAAGTGATTGACGTGAAAGATCCGATCGAAGTCGGTGAGAGCACCACTTACGTGATCACTGCGACCAATCAAGGTACGGCGACCGATATCAATGTACGCATTGTGGCCGAGCTGGAAAAAGCGATGGAGTTTGTGACGGCTGAAGGTGCTTCTGCCTTGGTAACTGGCGGTAATCGCATTGAGTTTGCGCCGTTGCCGAAACTGGAAGCCGGTGAAAAAGCGGAATGGCGCGTCAATGCCAAGGCGATTGCTCCCGCTGATCATCGCTTCACGGTGATTATGAGCAGCGATTTGCGTCAGCGTCCTGTGATGGAAACTGAAGCGACGACCTTGTACAAGTAATCGCTTGTAATCGCTTGCGGGTTTGAAGCGAAATACAAAATGGCCACAGATAAATCTGTGGCCATTTGCTTTTGTGGTTGCGTTTAAGTTGTTAGGCGAGTGACCTAATCAATACGCCGTGATAAACCTGAGCAAGTTGTCCCAATTCTGCAATGCCGACGTTTTCATCAATCTTGTGAATGCTGGCGTTGATCGGGCCAAACTCAACCACTTCGCGCGCAATATCGGCGATGAAGCGGCCGTCGGAAGTGCCGCCGGTGGTGGAGAGTTCCGCGGTCAGGCCGGTGACTTCATGAATCGCCGCCGATAGCGCATCGACCAGCCCGCCACGCGGGGTCAAGAAGGGTTTTGCGCCCAGTTCCCAGTCCAACTGATAGTCCAGACCGTGACGCTGCAGAATGGCGTTAACGCGCTGTTGCAGACTTTCCACGCTGCTGGCGGTCGAAAAACGGAAGTTGAAAGCGATGTCAGCGTGGCCGGGAATCACGTTCATCGCCCCCGTGCCGCTGTGCATATTCGAGATTTGCCAGGTGGTGGGCGGAAAGTATTCGTTCCCCGCATCCCATTCGGTGGCGGCCAGTTCGGCAATGGCGGGTGCGGCGAGGTGAATCGGATTTTTGCCCAGATGCGGGTAAGCAATATGGGCCTGCACGCCATTGATACGCAAACGGCCATGCAAGGAGCCGCGGCGTCCGTTTTTCATCATGTCGCCGAATTGCGCGACGCAAGTCGGTTCGCCGACGATGCAGTAATCGATCAATTCTTGTCGTGCTGCCAGTCGTTCAACCACTTTGACGGTGCCATCAATCGCGGGACCTTCTTCGTCGGATGTGATGAGCCAGGCGATAGAACCCGGGTGTTCCGGATGTTCGGCGAGAAAGTGTTCTACCGCGGCCAGGAAGGCGGCGATAGAGCCTTTCATGTCGGCGCTGCCACGCCCATAGAGCTGACCTTCGCGTTCTGTGGGGGTAAATGGGTCGCTCTGCCACTGTTCGAGAGGGCCGGTGGGCACCACGTCGGTGTGGCCGGCAAAGCAGAGCAGCGGGGAAGTTGTGCCGCGTCGTGCCCACAAGTTGGTGACTTCGCCGCTCTGGACGCTTTCGATGACAAAGCCTAACGGGGTCAGTTTTTCTGCCAGCCAGCTTTGGCAACCGGCGTCATCCGGGGTAAGCGATTTGCGTGCGATTAATTCACGCGCGTAGCTGAGCGCCTTGTTCTGCAAGTTCATTCCCCAAAAAACGCCGCATAATTTTCCTCGCTGTAGCCGACTTGATATTGGCCGTCGCGATCCAGGATGGGGCGTTTGATGACGCTAGCATGTTCCTGCATGAGGGCTAGCGCTTGCGTGCTATCGGTAACGCGGGCTTTCTGCTCGTCGCTGAGTTTGCGCCAGGTCTGTCCGTTGCGATTGACGAGGGATTCCCAGCCGAGCAAATCGCACAGCGCGGCCATTAGATCGGCGGGAACGCCGTCTTTTTTGAAATCATGGAATTCGTAGGGGATATCGCGCTCTTCCAGCCAAGCGCGGGCTTTTTTGACAGTGCTGCAGTTGGGGATGCCGTAAAGTTTCATGGCAAGCTCGCTCGAAAAGGGAAGAGGGCAATTTTACCTGCCTCGCAGGGGTTTGGCATGTTTGCGCTCTTGTTCAAAGTGCTGATTGGCGTGTTAAATCAGCGCCGACGAAAATTGAATTGACAGGACAGGATATGAATATTCGTATTGGGCACGGCTTTGACGTGCATGCATTTGCTGAAGATCGGCGTTTAGTGATTGGTGGTGTTGAAATTGCGTATGAGCGGGGTTTGTTAGGCCATTCTGATGCCGACGTGTTGTTGCATGCCATTTGCGATGCGATGTTGGGGGCGGCCGCCTTGGGCGATATTGGCAAACATTTTCCGGATTCTGATCCGGCTTACAAAGGCATTGATAGCCGGAAATTGCTGCGTTATGTCGCTGAATTGCTGGAGGGACGTGGTTGGAAGGTGGCTAATGTGGATGCGACGATTATCGCGCAAGTGCCTAAGATGTCACCTTACATTGCAGAGATGCGTGAGCATATTGCCGAGGAAATTTCCATTCCGGCTGAGCACGTCAATGTGAAAGCCACCACAACTGAACGATTGGGCTTCACCGGCCGCGAAGAAGGCATCGCCGCGGAAGCGGTGTGTTTGATTGTTAAGGTGGAGTGAAGCTTGGCCCACTACCTCAATGCTTTCCGTTTTGGGTTGCTTCCTAGGTCAAGCGCGGATCAATTCTTGCGCCAACCGCTCGAAGGTGGCCGTATCGGCGGCGGGCAGCGTCAATGTTTCGGCGCTGAGCGCGCCGAGGTAATTGCGATCGATCGAACGTGAGTAGGCGGGGTCGTAATGCAGCACCAATAATTCGGCAACTAATTCATCCCAGCGGCCGGCGCGGGCCAAGGCTTGCCAGCTTTCGATGCGTTCGCGGCTTTGCACGGCGATTAAACAATCAAGCTTTTGGCTCAATAAAGTGGCATCGCTTAAAAAGTGAACGTATTCCTGTTTTAATAATTCCACGCGCACCGGAATGTCGGCTTGCAAATTGATGCATTTTGCCGCGCGCATGTGCGCCAGCAATGCATCTGGCGTGTGTAGATTGCCAATTTTTCGGCTTTCTGATTCAACAAAAACCGGACGCGTCGGGTCGAAGCCTTGCAAGATGAACCAAACGCGCGATTCGAACAGTTTTTGTGCCGGCTGTGGCCGCGTTGGATAGGCCCCCAGCACGGATCCCATGTGCGCGGCGAGGTCTTCCAGATCAAGGACTTGCGCGTGGTGGGCGTGCAAAGCACGTAGAAAGCGGCTTTTGCCGACACCAGTGGGGCCGCAGATGACGCGAAAATCGAATTGCGCCGGCAAACGAGCCAGTTCGTCGATGACATGTTTGCGATACGCTTTGTGGCCGCCTTCTAATTGCGCCGCATTCCAGCCGACTGAACGCAGAATGGTGGTCATTGCGCCGCTGCGGCTGCCGCCACGCCAGCAGTAAATCAACGGGCGATAATTGCGCGGTTTGTCGATGAAATAGGTTTCCAGATGTTGCGCGATATGGCGCGCAACCAAGGCCGCCCCCACTTTTTTGGCATCAAAGGCGGAGGCTTGTTTGTGTAGCGTGCCGATGCTGGCACGCTCTGCATCGTTCAGGACGGGTAAGGAAATTGCGCCGGGCAGGTGATCTTCCAGAAATTCAGCCGGAGCGCGCGCGTCAATAATTTCATCAAAATCGAAAAGTTCACTGACTGCGGCTGTGCCTTGCTTACGCCGCTGATGTGCGGCGATTTCGGCGCAGATCATGCGTTTTTGTCGCGGATCAAACGGGATTTTTCGCGTTGCCAATCGCGGTCTTTTTGTACGGCGCGCTTATCGTGCAGCTTCTTGCCTTTTGCCAAGCCAATTTCAAGTTTGACGCGGCCCTTGCTGTAATGCAGGTTGAGCGGCATCAAGGTGTAGCCGGCTTGCTGCACTTTGCCGATTAGTTTGCGAATTTCATGCGCATGCAGCAACAATTTGCGGCTGCGCACCGGGTCGGGGCTGATGTGGGTGGAGGCGGTTGGCAAGGCGCTAATGTGGGCACCGATCAAAAAGACTTCTTCTCTTTTCAGCACGACATACGCTTCTTTGAGCTGGCAGCGGCCGGCACGAATGGATTTTACTTCCCAGCCTTGCAACATCAGACCCGCTTCATAGCGTTCCTCGATGAAGTATTCGTGGAAGGCCTTCTTGTTGTCGATGATAGTCATAGGGCAAAGTCGGGTCAGAGTCAGTGGAATTTCATGTTATTTTAGCAGGCAGATTCTGTTGGTCTCGATTCACTTTTTTCTAAAGTTCTCCAATTCCTTTAT
>CAYRFK010000322.1:0-4728 GCA_964423465.1 uncultured Verrucomicrobiota bacterium
CTTTGGCGGTTTCGAGATCGGAGAAGCACTTGCGGATGGTGGCCCCGTGACGGCGATAATCGACCATGAAATAGCCGCGGCGGACCTCACGAATCGGGAGGCCCGCGCACATCGTCACAGCATGCTTCCGACGCCCTTTCATAGCCCATTCAAATCACCCATCAAATAGAACTTCGTCAACAAGTTGTCAACTGCGTGTTGTAAGTATTTGCAGCGCAATGCTGCTCGGGAGGTCTGCAAAACCTCTATTCATCGGTTCGATTCCGATCCGCGCCTCCAAGCCCATCCAACACCATTGATCCGCACAGAACGATCCTACCGGGCGCGGAGCCGGGCGGGGAGGTATTCGACCATCCGGTTGACGTAGCCGGCGATGTGGTCCTTTCCGTCCATCCGGGCCTCGGCGACCGCATCGAGGAGCGGGACGGCACCGGCACCGAGACGATCGATGGCGTTGATTGCGCCGAGACGGACGAGCGCGGATTCATGCCGCAGTGCGGCGCGAAGAACCGGGATGGCCGCCTCCGGGCGCCCCATGGAAATCATCGCATTCGCAGCGGCAAGCCGGACCTCCCAGGATGGGTCGCCGAGCGCCTTCTCCAGGTCGACTGCGGCCGGGGCGGCATTCGTTCCGAGATGCCACAGTCCGACGGTTCCCCACCACCGCAGCGCCGGTTCCCCTGCGCCAAGCAGAGTCTTCAGGGCCGGAATGAGGGTCGGATCGCCGGCATTCGCGTCGCGCGCCGCGGCGAGCAGGGCGGACACCGGGTTGCGGGCGGGATCCGCCCCCAGCGCCCATGGCGTGGCCCCCTCCGATCGCAACTCCATCTCGCGCTCGGGAAGCAGGCCCAAGTCCCCGGTTTCGCACATCCACGCCTCGCAGCGAACCCGCATGCGCTCCAGTGTCGCGCGATGTGCGGGGTCTGCGGCGAGGTTGCGAACCTGCCGCGGGTCCGCCGTGCAATCGTAGAGTTCCTCGGCCGGCTTCGCGGGCTCGAAATAGCGCGCCGCCGGCCCCGTCAGCCCGCCCGTCTCCGCCAACCGGCGCCACACCTGCATCGTCGGCATCTCCTCGGTGTAGCTGATGAACTGCGACCAGGACAGGTGAGGCATGAAATTGCGGAGATACTGGAATCGCCCATCGCGCACGACGCGCACACAGTCGAAACGCTCCGCCATCCGATCACGGCCGGCGACGACAACGTCGCGCGGCGGACCGGCCCTCGGCCCCAGGAAGGCCGAACCCTGCATGGCCTGCGGCACCGCGACCCCTGCGAGGCCCAGGACCGTCGGCGCGAAGTCGACGAAGCTGACGAGACGGTCGGTGGCGCTTCCGGGCGCGCCGGGCGCAAGGTGGCGCCACTTCGGAGGGAACCGGACGATCAGCGGCACGTGGAGCCCGTCCTCCCATACCCACTTCTTGACGCCCGGCATGCCGGCGCCGTTGTCGCCGAAGAAGAAGACGATGGTGTCCTCCGCAAGCCCGGCGGCCTCGAGTTCGCGGAGCTTCTCCCCGACCTGCCCATCCATCGTCGAGATGTTCTCGTAATACTGCGCCCAGTCGCTCCGCACCTCGGTCGTGTCGGGGTGATACGGCGGCACCGGCGCCTTCGCGGGATCGCGGCGCTGTTCCGGCGCCAGCTGCGCCCGCCGCTTCGCGCGCACCGCCGGCGCCGCGCGGATCTGGCCCTCGTGAGACACCTCGTGGTTGAAGACGGCGAAGAACGGCGTGTCCGCCGGACGGTTCTTCCAATGCGCCTTTCCGTTGCAGGCGTCCCATGCAGCCCCGGGCACGGGGAAATTGTAGTCGGTCTTCGCGTTGTTGACGCAGTAATAGCCGGCGCGGCGAAGCAGCTCGCTGAAGCAGACGACCTCCGCGGGAAGCCGCGTGGTGGAACGCATCCCCTGGCTGCCCAGGCGCCACGGATACACACCGGTGATCAGGCAGGAGCGGTTCGGCGCACAGACGCCGGTGATGCCGAAGCAATGCGTGTACCGCACGCCCTCGCGAGCGAATTCATCCAGCACAGGCGTGACCGCGTAGGCGTCGCCGTAGCAGCCGAGATTCGGACTGATGTCCTCCGCCGTCAGCCACAAGATGTTCGGCCGTCCCCTCGGCGCCTCCGCCGCCATCGCGAACGCGGAGATCGACAGCCCGAGCAGGAGGATGTGAGTCTTCATTCGGACCACGTCACCACGCCGAACGGACGGGGTCAAGCCCGCAGACGTCGCGGCACGCCCGTTGGACGGCGGACCGGTTGGTGGTACTGTGGAATCGTTTCCGGGGGAGATATCCATGAAGAAGATCGTCCGCACGGTTCTCACAGTGCTTGTTGTTGCAGTCCTCGCGGCAGTCATCGGCGTCGCCATCTTCGGCGGCTCGATCGTACGCAAGGCGGTCAACACCTCCGGACCGAAGCTGCTCGGGGTCCCCGTCACGCTGAAGGATGCGAAGTTCTCGCTCCTGCAGGGCCACGTGCGACTCACGGGCCTTCACATCGGCAATCCGGAGGGATTCAAGACAGGCAGTCTCTTCGACGTCGGAACGATCGAGGTCAAGATCGACACCGCCTCGCTGCTCACGGATACGATCGTCATCGAAAAAGTCCTCATCGAGGCCCCCGAGATCACCTTCGAGCGGGGCCTCAAGCAGAGCAATTTCGGCGCACTGATCGCGAAGCTTGGCGGGAAAGAAGGGGAGAAGCCCGAGCCGCAGCCGGACGCAAAGCCGGCGCCCGACTCGAAGCCCGGCAAGAAGGTGGTGATCGACGAACTCACCGTGTCGGGCGGCAAGGTCAAACTGAGCGTGACGGCGGCGATGGGGTTCTCGGCGCCGGTGGCCCTGTCAACCATCTCCATGAAGGACATTGGGCGCGACAGCGGGACCCGGGGCATGGGTGTGGCGGACGTCGTCCGGCTCATCCTTGGAACGGTCTTCAAGTCCGTGATCGAGGCGGTCGGCGGCGTCGGCGAAGTCGCGGTGGACGGCGTCAAGGCGGTCGGCGGAATCGCTGTTGACGGGGTCTCCGCCGTGGGCGGCGCGGCGGTCCAGGGTGTATCGGCGGTCGGCGGCGCCGCGGCGGGCGCGGTCAAGGGCCTCGGTGGCGGAGTTGGCAAGGCCCTCGGCGGTCTGCTCGGGCGCGATGCCGCCACCAATGCGCCAAAGGACCGCTGACCGAAGCGGCACGTTCGCGGGGGGAGGAGGATGCGCCCGCCCCGGCCGGGAGGCGACGGCTCGGCCGGCTGATTCGGTGTCGGTCACGTAGAGGCTGGCGAATCGTTCCGGCTCAGACGCCGAACGGCAGCACGAGGAAGACCAGCAGATCCCAGGCCGTGTGGCTGACAACATTCATCAGGACCGACTTCCACCGCAGGTACATCCATCCCCAGAACACGCCGCAGACGAGGGCGGCCAGCACGAGCACGGGATTGCCGCTGGCGAGATGGACGCCCGCATAGAGGGCGGTCGCGAGGCCGAGGGCGGCACCGGGGCGCATGCGGGCGGCGAGGTTTCGCTGCAGCAGTCCGCGCCAGAAGACCTCCTCCGTCGGTCCGATCAGCAGCGCGATCGTCAGGGTGACGCGGAGGAGCGTCGCTCCCTCTTTGAGGCCATACACGCGATCGATCCCCTCGCCCGCCGGTGCGCCGATCCATGCGCGCAGCACGTGGTTGCCGGCCCAGAAGACGCCGTAGAGGACAACCGCGGACGCAAGGCCGCCGGCGACCTTGAGCATGGGCCGGTCGCGCAGATCCGCGAGGAGCGCGGGCTTGTACGTTGGATCGAGCAGGAAGCCCGCAATCAGCAGCACCGCCGCGTTTGTCCCCATCCACCACCAGAAGTCGAAGGCGCCCATGCCCCCCGTCGCAAACAGCGCGGTGAAGAGAACGGCGGCAAGCAGCGTGACGGCGGCCAGTCGGGACGTCTTCATGCGCCCAATGTCGGATGCGGCGCCCGCCCTGTCAACGGGCGGGGGGATCTTCCAAAACGCAAGACCCCCGGGGCTGAGCCCCGGGGGTCTTGATTCATCCTGCCGAGCGTACCGGTCAGAACCGGAACAGCAGGCCCGCGTTGACGCCGAGTCCGCCGAAGTCGACATCCTCCTCGATCGTCACGTCGTCGATCACCGTCTCGTTGAACTCGGCCACCAGATACTTCGCTTCCGCGAAGAGGCCGAAATTCGGATTGAACATGACCTCAACCCCCGCGACGGCGAAGAAGCCGAACACGTCGTCGGGATCGATGTTGGGCTCGAGGCTATTGCCGATCGCGATATCACTCTCGAACTCCGGAAACACGTAGTAGCCGCCGCCCGCACCGACGTACAGCTTCAGCATGTCGCCCACCGGCAGCCCGAGGGTCAGATCCGCCTCGACGTTCACGAGGTAGGAGTCCTTGGCCTCCGCACTGTCGTAGTCCGTCACTCCGCCGAGCCGCAGTTCGAATCCCAGCATCTTCTCCGCGATGTCCGCCTGGAACTTGATGCCGCCGCCCATGCCGGGGTCCTCCATGTCGGCCATGTCCATGTAGGTCCCGAACACCCCGAATCCGCCGCCCGCCGTTGCTGCAACGGAACTCAGGGCGAGGGCTGCGATGATTGCTCCCACTCTTCTCATGACCATCTCCTCCGCATGCTCCGGCGGTCACCCCCACGGCGACGCCTGCTAGCTAGGCGATGGTATACCCCGGAACGCGGCGGGCAAGAAGCGAATGAAAGAAAAATGCGACAG
>CAYRFK010000323.1:0-4677 GCA_964423465.1 uncultured Verrucomicrobiota bacterium
TTGGCCTGCTGCCCATCTATTTACTGGAAAAACATAGCGATGCTCGCACTTGAACACGTCGCCCTATCGTACGGCAATAAGTCCGTACTTTCAGATTTATCCTTCGTCCTTTCACCGGGAAAAATTGGCTGTTTGCTCGGTCCATCCGGTTGCGGTAAAACCACGGCACTCCGCCTGATCGCCGGCTTTGAAAAGCTCTCGGCCGGTGAAATTCGGATTGGCGCAGAAATCGTTAGTTACCCCGGCTACATCTTGACACCAGAACGTCGCCGCGTCGGTCTGGTGTTTCAGGATTACGCGTTGTTTCCCCATCTTAGCGTCGAGAAAAATATCAGCTTTGGCCTATCAGCATTGCCCGCAGCTGACCGTCGCCTGCGGGTGGCCGAAATGCTTGATCTGGTCGGGCTCAGCCATGAGGCAACGGCTTATCCACATCAGCTTTCCGGCGGCCAGCAACAGCGCGTCGCATTGGCACGAGCACTGGCACCGCGGCCCCGTTTACTGCTGCTGGACGAGCCCTTTTCCAATCTAGATGTCGAATTACGCGAAAAACTGTCTCTTGAAGTGCGCGACATCATCAAGCATGAAACCATCACCGCCCTCTTGGTCACGCACGACCAGCACGAAGCCTTTGCCATGGCAGATGCCATCGGCGTGATGAATAAAGGTGTTATTCAGCAATGGGATACACCTTATAACCTTTACCACCAACCCATTAATCGTTTTGTTGCTGACTTTATTGGCCAAGGTGTTCTTCTACCCGGCGAAGTGCTTAATAACCGACAAGTCGAAATTGAACTTGGCGTTCTGGAAGGCAGCGTGGACGGCGATTGCAGTGAAGAGGGTGGCTGCACGCATTGCGATCTAGGCTGCCAAGTTGATGTGCTCATTCGCCCTGATGACATCATCCATGACGATGCCAGTTTATTGATGGCAGAAGTTGTTCGTAAAGCATTTCGCGGTTCAGACTTTCTTTATACGCTGAAGCTCCCTGGTGGCCGCCATGTGTTGGCCCAGGTGGACTCCCACCACAATCATGCCATCGGCGAAAAAATTGGCATCCGTCTTGGCATTGACCACGTTGTCGCATTCCGAAAATGAGATGACCCCGCAAACACCCCCGCTCATTGCAGGTTTACTCCAGGCAAAATCCTATTGTCACCCTGCAGTAAAGCCGCAACTCATCGAAACACATATTTCTTGGGTGATTTTAGCGGGTGAATTTGCCTACAAAATTAAAAAACCCCTCAACCTAGGCTTTCTTGATTTCACTACCCTGCAGAAGCGTCATCATTTTTGTGAAGAAGAAATCCGCTTGAATCGCCGCTTGGCACCGGATATTTATTTAGGTGTCGTTGCAATAACCGGCACTCTTGCACATCCACAGGTAGATGCACAGGTAAATCCACAGGCAGAAACACGGGGCATTGTGCTGGAATGGGCTGTCAAAATGCGAGCCTTTCCGGCCAATGCCACGCTGGATCGGGAGGCAGAAATCACCCGAGAACAAATCGATGCCATCGCTAACCAAGTGGCTGATTTTCACGCCAGCATTGCAATTGCACCTCAGTCTAGCCTTTACGGTGAATCTAGTGCTGTTGTTGCCCCTATTATGCTAAATTTTTCCCAGCTCAGCGACCTTTTACATCTGCCTGCAAGCGATATTAACGTAATAACCCTTAATTCTTTACACGCTTGGAGTCAATGCGAAGCTGAACGGCTAACCGCCTACTTTACTCAGCGCAAAACCCGAGGATTCATTCGAGAATGCCACGGAGATTTGCACCTAGGTAATATAGCGTGGGTAGATGACAAACCACTTATTTTCGATGCGCTCGAATTCAACGCCGATTTACGTCACATTGACGTGATCAATGAAGTGGCATTTCTGTCGATGGATTTACAACACCGCGGCCGTAGCGACTTAGCTTGGCGATTTCTCAACCACTATCTTGACCTGACCGGCGACATCGCCGGTCTGGCTGCCCTCACCTTCTACCAGGTTTACCGGGCAATGGTACGCGCTAAAGTCACCGCCCTATTAGCCAATGCACATGAAACCCCATGCAATGAATGCATGAACTATCTACAACTTGCCAAGCACCTAATACATACGCGCCATCCCGTGCTAATTCTAATGCACGGTGTCTCCGGTTCCGGTAAATCCTGGCTATCGCAACACTTACTGGAACAACTCGGCGGCATTCGCCTTCGTTCCGACGTTATCCGCAAACGTTTATTTGGCCTTAAACCATTAGACAATAGTCGCACTATAAGCGAGAACATTTACTCGCAAGAAGCCAGCGCACAGACTCTACAACAACTTATTCATGATGCACGCATCGTATTGGCCAACGGTTATCTCTGCATCATCGACGCCACCTTCATTCATCGCACTTGGCGACAGCCATTTCAAGACTTGGCTGAAGAAATGCATATTGATTGGCACATCATTTCACTCGAATCATCAGAAGAAGTACTAAGAGATAGAATTATACAACGACAACACATCGGCACTGACCCCTCCGAGGCTGACCTGAGCGTGCTCGCCTCGCAATTAGCTCATCTACAGGCCCATCAGCAGACTTTTTTCGATGAAGAAAAGTCCCATGTTATCACGGTACAAATTGGCCGCACCCTAGAAGAAACATTAATCCATATCCGCTCAAGGCTTGCATCATGCCCAAACTCTGCGCTCTGAATACGGTTAACACCGGCCGTTGTTGCCTTATTATTCGCATTGATGCGGATGCCGATCTCACTGCCCGTATGCGTGCACTGGGTCTGCAAATCGGCCGACGCATCCAAGTTATGCGCCGCTCACCCTTCAATGGCCCAATTCAGATCCGCGCCGGCCAGACTGACATCATCATCCGCTCAGCGGACGCAGAAGCCATTAAAGTACAAGACTGTGATCTACTCGCTGTGGCTGACCGCGTGAATGTTCAATTTAACCCATCCGAGTGTAAATAAAATGAGTAAACGAATTGCCTTGGTTGGCATGCCTAACACAGGTAAATCAACTCTGTTTAATCGCTTGACCGGTGCCGGTGCCCGCGTCGGAAACTGGCCCGGCATAACCGTTGAACTTCTCACGGCAAAACTATTACTTGGTGATAGCATAGTGGAATTGATTGATCTTCCTGGCTTACATAATCTACATGGATTCTCGGAAGATGAACGCGTCGCTCGTCATTTCATTGAGACACAACCGGTTAATGGCTTATTAGTACTCCTGAACGCGACACAACTTGAACGGCAACTGGCCTTAGTGCTGCAACTTAAAGCCTTGGGGTTGCCAATATTACTTGCGCTCAATATGGCTGATGAAGCAGCCAGTCGCGGCATTCGCATTAAATTGGATACATTATCGAAAGAACTAGATCTTCCCATTTGCTTAATAAGTGCAAAACATGGCCATGGTGTGAACGAGTTATTGCAAGCACTGACTACTTGGCTACATAAAAACCCTCTTCTAAAAACCGCGCAAGCGCGTGTACTAAAAGAAGACGATACCATCGAATATACGCTAGATACTTTACTCGCACGAAACGTCCATATTCCTGCCATCCTTTCCCCTTCACGCACTGACCGCCTCGACCAACTTCTATTGCACCCTTGGCTCGGCCTGCCATTATTTTTCCTGATTATGTTGCTGGTTTTTCAAGCGGTTTATGGGCTGGGTACGCCTTTACAAGATGGACTGGGCTGGCTGCTCGATGCCGTTAAAACACGCTGGTTAGAACCCGCAATGATTGGCTTGCCCGCTTGGGCAATCAGCTTCCTGCTGGAAGGGCTGTATGATGGCATTGGTACGGTGATGACCTTCCTACCTATTATTGTCGTATTCTTCTTGGCCATGGCGATAGTCGAAGACAGTGGCTATCTGACCCGCGCCGCTTTTCTCATGGATGCCCTGATGTCGCGGATGGGGCTGGACGGCCGCGCTTTTGTCTTACAACTCATGGGCTTTGGCTGCAACGTACCCGCGATGATGGGCGCACGCGTGATACGTAGCCGTCCACAACGCATTCTCACCATGATGACCATTCCGTTTTCTCTCTGCTCGGCACGGCTGCAAGTTTTTCTTTTCTTCACCACCGCGGTATTTTCACCGCGTGCAGCACCATGGGTCCTGTTTAGTCTCTACGTCATCAGCTTTGCCATCACCTTCCTCACGGCTTGGGTTTGGCGTGGCCGCGCCAGCCACAACCGCGACCCCTTACTCATGGAATTACCGCCCTACCGACTACCAACTTTACCGGTACTTATCCGGCAATCCCTGCGCGAATCTGGCCATTTTCTGCGCCAA
The DNA here is from genome assembly GCA_964423465.1 of uncultured Verrucomicrobiota bacterium. Taxonomy (GTDB): domain Bacteria; phylum Verrucomicrobiota; class Kiritimatiellia; order PWTM01; family PWTM01; genus VGWF01. The sequence goes on from CAYRFK010000323.1 coordinate 4,313, forward strand.
GCGGGTGGCTTCATCATCCTCGGCGTTGCATTGGTCTGGTTCCTCACCCATTACCCATTAGATGCAGAACCCGCCAGCAGCGCAACCCTCGCTGGGCAACTCGCCTACTGGCTGCAGCCCATTTTCAACCCGTTGGGTATTGATGAGTTGCTTTCCATTTCCCTGCTGTTCGGTTTCGTCGCCAAAGAAGTGGTTATCGGCGCACTCGCCGTAATTTACGGGGCTGGTGGCGAAGAACTCTCCGGCCTACTCAGCCAGCGCCTGGACTGGGTACAAGCCTACAGCTTCATGTTATTTACTTTAATCTATACGCCCTGCATCTCTGCATTAGCTACTTTACGGCGCGAAGCCGGTGGCAACCGCTA
>CAYRFK010000324.1:0-4639 GCA_964423465.1 uncultured Verrucomicrobiota bacterium
AGAAAATAAAAAAAGCGATTCATAATAAGGTTCGTGAATCGTTAACAGCGGAGAATAAAAATGCTAAAACAATTTAGGGTAATAATTCAATGGGGGCTGACAACGTTACCTGACAGCGAAGTTAAGACATATTACTTTGAAACCGAAAAGGAAATGGAATCGTTTCTCGATGGTGTTCATGAAGCTAATGGTTGGTTGGATTATGAGATCAAAGAAGAGGGACGCAATGACTAAAGAAAAAGCTGAGGCAATTCTTGATTACGTGATCAGATGGCTGGATGATAATATTGACGATGCCCCGTTGGAAGGTGTTTCGGAGGACAGCGCTAACTTAAAAGAAAAAATTAAGCAGGCTCAGGATCCACGGATAACGGTTGCTGATATAGAAAGTGGGATATTTTAATGAAAAAGAAAAAAGATCTTGTGTGGGGTTGGGTGGATGATAATCATATCTCTATCCTTTGGAACATTGATGATGTGAAGCGTCAAGCCGAAATTAGTGGCCTTAAGCTTACAAAGGCAGAATGCCGTGAGGTTCTTGATGCGTGTTTAGATGGCCATGATGCAAACATAGGCATCTCGTGGGATATCTTGGATTACCATATTTGTAATTTGTTCGGTGATCGAATAGGAAAAGCGGCATAGTCCCGCTCCCGTTCCCGTGCTCTTGTTTTTAATAATATTAGCTGCCTTGTTGGTCTTCACTACCACTGGGCAGCTGGCGTTGCTGTTTCTGTTGATTTGGTTGATGTAGCCCCGTTCCCGTATCCCGTTCCCGTTTCCGTGATCCTGATTTATCAATGATGAGTTCACCATCAGGAAGGTAGCCACCAGCGTCGAAGCTCCTGTTGTCAAGCTGAAGATACTGTGAATTATTTTTTTAAATACAACTAAAAAGTTATTGACTATAAAAACATCTCATATATATAAGATAATAAATAAACAACATAAGGAGCAAATATGGGTATGGACGTGTACGGTTTAAATCCGAAACTAAAATCGGAAAAACCAAAACTAGACTGGAATACTGCCAGTGAAAAAGAAAGAGACGATTACTTCGAACAGATGAACAAGTTCGAGGAAGAAAATAAAGGTTATTATTTTCGAAACAACGTGTGGCATTGGCGACCGTTGGCAGATTATATAATCGAGTTCACTGGGTGCGTCGAGGAAGATGATATTGACCGTTGGCACGAGAACGGCGGTTTCAAGGTCAGAGATACCGACGCAAAAGAAATTGCCAAGCAATTAAAATACTTAATTGATACTGGGCATACAAAAACCTATGCTGAAAAGCACATGGAAAAGCTAAAAAAGGCACGTGAACACAACGAGAAGATAGATGCGGAATCTGAAAAGTTCCATGAAGAAATGGTAAAGAAACACGGAGCAGGTATTGTTCCTCGTGATTACCCGAAAGAAGATTACGAAAAATGGAACGCAATCTATAATAAAAAAGATTGGTCGGGCGAGTATCCGTTTTATGTTGAGAACGTACAAGAGTTCGCAGAGTTCGCTGAACACTCAGGCGGATTTAAAATTTGCTAAAATAAAAATTCACGGGCGACCGACCGTCGCCCGTTCCCATTCCCGCTCCCGTCTTTAGTTAATTTTTTTATTTAATAATAATACTACTATCAACCCACATGCAGCCAGCAGCTCTGTCATTTGGTTCCTTGATGCGTGGTTTAATAATACAGCGCAGCGCAATTTAATTTTTTTTTAACTTGACTTCGCAGCAGAGCTATCTTATCTACATAAGATAACTAACAATAGGAGCACTATGATAAAAGCAATAGAGTTAAAAAAAGGTGACAAACTTAAAACGAATCAGCTGGGTCTAGAAACATCGGCTGTTCTTTTAGAATCACCTAAGCAGGGCCGTGGTCTGAAGAGTACATTGCTCGTCGACGTTAAAGGTTCTGAGATCGGCCTGTTCGATGAAGCTGGCTCAGTCTACATAAATCAGGTTAAAAAAGTTTTCAGAGATAATACCTGGATGGAGGTGGTGGTATAATGGATGCTTTAAAAAAATGGATGGATGATCATCTGATCGTGATGACTCTTGATGGAGATAAAAAAAAAGAAGACAAATTGAAGAAGGCAGTACATGAGTCGGTTAGAAAAAAACTAACTACGAATGCAAAGCCTAACGTTAAGGAATGATGTGGATATCAATCCTGGCAGCGATTGGCCTGTTGTTTACCACAGCGGGCCAGTTACTGTTGCTTTTATTTTTGATTCTAATTTTGTAATCCCGTCCCGGTCCCGAAGATCCCGTTCCCGTCCCGTAATAAATAATAAAAGGAAGGGAGACTGGAAGCAGATGGCTACACGGGGGGCTCAGGAGCTGGTTGCTGGTCGGTGTTTCGGGTTCGGTGATTGGGTTTCATTGGTTAGAGGTGAGTGTTGCAGGGGAGCAACATTAAAAAATAATTGTGGATAACTAAAAATATTTCTTGTTTTAATTATCTCATGAACATAAGATAGCAATTGTCATTAATAACTAACTGAAAGGAAAACAATGACAAAAGCAAAAGTAAAAATAGAATTATCAACTAAGAATAAACAGTTGATAGTTCGTGCGTGTGACTTGTTAGAGAAAAAAGCTGAATTAACTTCTGATTGGAATAGAATTATCAAGCCAGAATTAGTTCAGATTTTTGATTTGTTAAAAACAAATAATCTAACAATACAAAAAGAAAAGTTTATTTATTCTATTTCTAAAGACGTTAAAGAAATAAATATCTTTTCTCAAGAGGACTTTAAAAAAGACAATATGGACTTGTTTAAAAAGTTCTCGACAAAGTCTATTCGAACAACATATACTCATGACGTAAAGGAGTTAATATGAAAAAATTCGAATTAGAAAAACTTAATCAGATTGTTTCTCAAGACAAGACAAGTGATGAAATAATCATTGAGTTAAAAAAACAAATCGATTTGTTTAAAAACAAAGTACAGTTTATCGATTGGCAATTACTAGCTAGTTATCTTGATTCAAAGATATTTGAATTCATTATAGCGAATCAGAATGACCAAAAGATAACTAACTTTGGTCAAGAGTTATCACAAGACTTGGCTGATAAGTTCAATGTACAAAGGGACATGGCTAATACACAAAGCACACAACACTAACTATCTTACAACTAGGGCGTTCACTCGCCCTAGTTGTACTAGTATCTCTATCCCTAGCCACCTATTAAAACCCACTTCCGACCCCCTACACCCCCTTAAAATCGCCGATGTATCTTACAATCGTTGACTTGTGCAAACGTTGACACAAATATATAGTCCATTTTACTTATGGATTTGGAGCTAGTTCCACGTGAAAAATTAGAAAAAACAGCAAAGCTTCTCAAAGCACAAAAGATACTATTGGCCAGGGAAAATTTTATTTATTTTGTTAAACAGGTATGGCCCGATTTTATATGCAGAGAAGCCAAGGAACCTTCTATGTGGGGGCACCATCAAATTATTGCGGATAAGTTAACTCAAGTTGCTCAAGGAAAAATTAAAAGATTAATAGTTAACATGCCTCCTCGACACACTAAATCAGAGTTTGCATCTTATTTGTTTCCAGCTTGGATCATGGGACTCCTGCCCAAGTCTAAGATTATGCAAGTTTCTCACAACGCAGAATTATCTTTTCGTTTTGGTAGAAAAGTAAGAAACTTGATACAGGGGGAGGAGTATAAAAAAGTTTTTAATAATTTAGATTTATCAGAAGATTCAAAAGCCGCTGGTCGTTGGGAAACCAACCATGGTGGTGAATACTTCGCAGCCGGTGTCGGTGGTGCAATAACAGGACGAGGCGCTGACTTTTTAATAATTGACGATCCTCATACTGAACAAAACGTAATGTCAGAGAATGCTATGGATAAAACTTATGACTGGTATGTCTCTGGTCCTAGACAGCGTTTACAACCAGGTGGAGCAATTGTGGTTGTTATGACAAGATGGGCAACCAATGATTTAACAGGACAACTTTTAAAAGCTCAAGTAAATGAAAAAGCAGACAATTGGGAAGTAATACAATTTCCAGCGATCTTGGACAGCGGACAACCTGTATGGCCAGAGTATTGGCGTATTGAAGAATTAGAATCTGTTAAAGCCTCTATACCTCCTCAAAGATGGAATGCACAGTACATGCAAAATCCAACAGCAGAAGAAGGTGCATTAATTAAACGTGAATGGTGGATTCCTTGGAAAGGACCGATACCTGCTTTGCAATATATTATTCAAAGTTATGATACTGCATTTACAAAAAAAGAAACTTCCGATTATTCAGCAATTACAACTTGGGGAATATTTAAACCACATGACGATTCTCCTCCGTGTTTAATTTTATTAGATGCACTAAGAGGACGATATGAATTTCCAGAATTAAAATCTATGGCATTAGAACAATATAACTATTGGAAACCTGAGACCGTGGTTATTGAAGCAAAAGCATCTGGTATGCCATTAATACAAGAGTTACGTAGAATGGGTATTCCAGTTATAGATTTTGTACCCGGAAGAGGCAGAGATAAACATTCTAGAGTAAATGCTTGTTCACCGATCTTTGCATCAGGCATGGTTTATTACCCTGACGGTAAACAGTTTGCTTTAGAAGTTATTGAGGAATGTGCTTCTT
>CAYRFK010000325.1:0-4592 GCA_964423465.1 uncultured Verrucomicrobiota bacterium
TGTGCGCCGGCATGGCCGCTGTATGCGGCGCCGGCGAAGCGGTTCCGGGCCGCATCCTGGACCTGTCGGGCTGGAAGCTGACGCTGCCGGTCGACACGGACCGCCCCGGAAGGCCCGACGAGATCGAGGGTGCGGAGCTTCTGCGGTTTGCCTCGCCGGACCATTTCTTCGCAAACGCGGCGGGGGATGGGGTGGTCTTTCGCGCACCGTGCGGCGGGGCCACGACGAAGGGATCGGGGTACCCGCGGTGCGAGTTGCGCGAAATGACGCCGGGTGGCGGCGACGAGGTCGCGTGGAGCACGGACGACGCGGCGCCGCACGTGCTGACGGTCCGTCTGGCCGTCACGCGAACACCGCCGAAAAAGCCGCATGTAGTGTGTGCGCAGATCCACGATGCGAAGGACGACCTGCTGATGGTACGACTGGAGGGCCGCAGGCTGTTCGTCGAGCGCAATGACCTCGGCGATGTGGCGATCGACGACGGATATGAACCGGGCCGCCCGTTCGAACTGCGCATCGAGGCGGGCGGGGGGCGTGTCGGCGTCTGGTACGACGGCGTGCGGAAGCTGGACTGGAAGGTCTCGCGCGCCGGCTGCTACTTCAAGACCGGGTGCTACACGCAGTCGAACACCGCCCGCGGTGACAGGCCCGATGCGTTCGGCGAGGTGGTGATCCACAGCCTGAAGGCCGGCGCGGCGCCGTAGCCGGCCGGTCAGGGCATGGGGCGGACGGTGACATAGGGGCGCATGCGTTCCAGCGTGGTCGATCCGAGACCCTCGACGCGGCGGAGGTCGTTCACGGTCCTGTAGGGCCGCGCCTTTACGATCCGGTCGGCCAGGACCGGGCCGATGCCGCGGATGAGTTGGAGTTCCTCGGGCGTGCAGGCGTTGAGATCCAGCGGCCGGTCTGCGCTGACGATGTCGAACACGCCGAATGCCGTGTCGAGTTCCCGCGCCTCTTCACGTTCGCGGCGCCGCAGGTCACCGATGCGCTCCGGAAGGCAGTCCGCCCAGATCCCCCGCCGGCCGACTGCGGCTGCAAGCTCCGCATCGGCGAGCTGCCGTGCATACTCGACGGCGTCGGTGCCGTCCGGGCGTGCGCGCTGCACACCAAAGGCGCGTGCGAGCCCCTCGGCGACCAGGACGGCGGCGAGGTCGCGGCCGTCGGGCAGGGTCACCATCGCGTAGACGCGCGGCTTTCCGGATCGTCCGGGGGCGGTGGCGAACGAGGTGTGTACGGTGAACGGCGCCGCGGAGAGCAGCGCGCGCGTGCGGGCGGCAGCCGCCTGGCCGTGCGTCACGGCGCGCGTGGCCGGCTCGATGCCGAAGTAGCGTGACTGCTCGAGAAGGCGCCTGCGGTCCGTGTCGGAGGCGGACGACGCCTCCGGGCAGTCGACGAAGTACAGGCGCGCCATCTCGTGCCGCCGGCCGAGGTCGACGAGGAAGCTGTCGCCGTCGTTGGACGGCGAGGCGACGTAGGTGGCGTTGCTGACCGTCTGCAGGTCCGCGGCGAACGTGGCGACCGGCATCGCAAACGCCGCAAGGAGGAATCGGACGACGTGCGCCCTTCCGTGGTGCCGCCCGGGCGGCGCGGCTGCCAGCAGACCGGCCATCACAGCGTCCATCCGGACCTGAACGGCGGGCTCAGCAGCCGGTTGGCGGCTTCGCTGTTGGTGAAACGCATGGCCTTTTCGTCGTACTGGAGCTTCATGCCGCCCATGCGGATGGCGATCATGCCGAGGAGTCCGACCTCGCTCAGGCGTGCGCCGTAATCGAAGCCGGCGTTCGAGGGGCGGCCCTCGCGGATCGCATCGAGCCAGTCCCTGTAGTGGCCGCCCGCGATGCGCGGGATGGTCTTTTCCGGCTGCTTGTAGTCCTTCATCCGCGCCTCGGGAATGAGGCGGCAGCCGCCCGCGCCGTGTGAGCCGTACATGATCTTGCCGGCGCGGCCGGTCACAACCGCGCCGGTGCCGACGACCTTCCGCTCGGGCTCAAGCTCCGCCGGACGCGGGATGCGGATCTTCCCGTCGTGCCAGACGAGCGTCACGGGGCCGCGCTTCCCCTTCGCGGGGAATTCGTACGTGATGCGCGAACCGGCCGGGTAGAGGTCGGCGTACTTCTCCGGGTCGTAGCCCTCGGTCTCCGCCTGGATGGAGACGGGCATGTCGAGGTCGAGCGCCCAGAAGACGGGATCGACGACATGGCAGACCCAGTCGCCGATGGCGCCGGTTCCGAAGGCGGTCCAACCGCGCCAGTTCCACGGGACGTAGGCCGGGTGGTAGGACCGTGCCTCGACCGGTCCGAGCCAGAGATCCCAGTCAAGCTCAGCCGGCACCGGCGGTGTCTCTTTTCGAACGGCGTCCAGCTTCGGGATCTGGCAGTAGATCTCGGGGAAGGCATCGCAGCCGCAGTGGACCCCGGTCACGTCGCCGATGGCGCCGTCGCGGATCCATTCGCAGAAAACGCGGATCGATTCGCTCGAGTGGCCCTGGTTGCCCATCTGCGTGATCAGCTTCCGGTCCGCCGCTTCCTTCCGCAGCGCGCGGGCCTCGGCGACGGAATGGGCGAGCGGTTTCTCGCAGAAGACGTGCTTGCCGCGCTTCATGGCGGCCATGGCGGCGACGGCGTGCGTGTGGTCGGGGGTGCCGACGAGGACGGCGTCGATGGAATCGCCCATCTCGTCGAACATCTTCCGGAAATCCTTGAACCGTCGGGCCCGGGGGATCTTCCGGAACATCTCGCCCGCGCGGCGGTCGTCGACATCGCAGAGGGCGACGATGTTCTCGTCCATCATCTGGCCCAGGTCGTGGCCCGCCTGCCCGCCGCAGCCGATCGCGGCCAGGTTGATTCTCCGGCTCGGCGGGGTATGTCCGTCGCCCCCCAGCACATGCCGTGGCACGATGTGAAAGAGGCCCGCGGCGGCCGCGGTCGATTTCAGGAACGAGCGGCGTTGCATGCGAAGGCTCCGGGTCAGGACTTGTAGTTCGGCGATTCCTTCGTGATCTTGATGTCGTGCGGATGCGCCTCGGCCACGCCGGCCGACGAGACGCGGACGAAGCGGCCGCGGCGGCGAAGGTCCTCCACCGTCCGGCATCCACAGTAGCCCAGCGAAGCCCGCAGGCCGCCGCAGAACTGGCCGAGGACGCGCTCGACGGTGCCGGAGTAGGGGACGATGCCCTCGATGCCCTGCGGCACGAGATCCTCCTCCTTCACGCCGCCCAGCCCGTATCGCTCGCGGCTGCCCTCGCGGGCGCGCATGGCGTCGAGGCTGCCCATGCCGCGGTAGACGACGTACTGGCGGCCCTGGTGGATGATCTTCTCGCCGGGGCTCTCATCCGTGCCCGCCATCGCCGCACCCATCATCACGGTGTTCGCGCCCGCGACGAGCGCCTTGGGGACGTCGCCCGAGTGCCGGATGCCGCCGTCGGCGACGATGGGGATGCTGTCGCCGAGAGCCTTGGCGCAGGCGTAGATCGCGGAAATCTGCGGCACGCCGACGCCCGCCACGACGCGCGTCGTGCAGATGGAACCGGGGCCGATGCCCACCTTGACCGCGTCCGCCCCGGCCTGACGCAGGTCGAGCGCCGCCTCGCCGGTCGCGATGTTGCCCGCGATGACGTCCAGGTCGGGGAAGTGCTTCTTCACCCACTTCGTCATCTCGATGACGCCCTTGCTGTGGCCGTGCGCGGTGTCGACGACAACGACATCGACGCCCTTCTCCGCGAGCGCCTCGACCCGCGCATGGTCGCCCGGCCCCACCGCCGCGCCGACCCGCAGCCGGTATTGCGCGTCGCGGTTGTAGTGAGGCTTCACGTTGCGGATCAGCGTCTGAACGTCCGTGTAGGAGTAGAGGCCGACGAGCTTGCGGCCCTTCACCAGCGGCAGCTTGCCGATCCGGTGCCGGGTCATGATCTCGTAGGCCTGCTGCAGCGTCGTGCCCGTCGGTGCCGTGACGACCTTGCGCGTCATGACGTCCGTGATCGGTGCGTCCGGGTTGTGCGAGAATTTCACGTCGCGCGAGGTGAGGATGCCGACGAGGCAGCCCTTGGCGTCGAGAATCGGGAAACCGGTGAAGGTGTAGCCGCTCTTCTGGCACTTCTCGCGGACCGTCTGGAGACTGTCCGTGTCGCGGAACGTGACCGGCCCCGAGATCAACCCGTTGAGGTGATGCTTCACCGCGTCGACCATGCCCCCCTGCTCGGAGGCGGACAGGTTCTTGTGGATGATCCCGATGCCGCCGATCATGGCCATGGCGATCGCCATGCGGGCCTCGGTGACGGTGTCCATCGCCGCGCTGACGAACGGGATGCTCAGCGTGATCCGGCGCGTGAGACGGCTGCGGATGTCGGCGTCCGGCGGGAGGAAATCGCTGTACTGGGTGATCAGCGAAACGTCGTCGAACGTCAGCGCCTCCTGCGGGAAGGTGGCCATGAAAGTGTCGGTGCCGGGATTGATGCTCATATTCGTGCCTTTTGGCCGCCGGAGCGTACACAGGCGCCCGGCATGCGTCAATCCGATTGCCGCGGGCGCCGGGCGCAGGGCGCATCTTCGATTCATTGACCTCCCTCAGGCCGCGAGCGCGGGCCAGAGGGG
>CAYRFK010000326.1:0-4580 GCA_964423465.1 uncultured Verrucomicrobiota bacterium
CGGTGGGTTTCAGGGAATGCGGCCAAGGCGGCGCGGGCGTGGGTGTTTTCGAAGGTGAAGCCTTGAGCGGCCCCGGCAAACAGGCCGGCTTCAATCTGGCGGGGCCGACACAGCTTCCTCACGCAAGACCGCATCCTTCAGTTTGGGAGTCCGCTGTAGCGCCCGAATCCGTCGGGCGCAATGGTTGCCCATGGAACGCAAGGTGGCGCCGGTCGGATACCGGCGCTACGCCACGCCGTCGCGCGGAGGAGAGCCCGATGGAATGCGCGGCATGGATCGGTTGACCCAACGGTCGAATAGGAGGCGGAAGCCATGAGAATGCTGGGGCTCTTGGGGGTCATGATGGCGGTCCCCGGGGCGGCTATGACGCGCCGCCACCGTTCCGTCCTCCTTCTGGCCCTGCTCGCCGCCGCGCATTCGTCGCCGGGGGCGTCGCCGAACATCCTCCACATTCTCGCGGACGATCTCGGATGGACCGCGCTGAGCTGCTACGGGAACCGCGACGTGGCCACGCCGAACCTGGACCGCCTTGCCGCCGAGGGCATGCGCTTCACGCAGGCCTACGCCGATGCCCAGTGCTCGCCGACGCGGGCGGCGTTCCTCTCCGGGCAGTACGGGGCGCGCAGCGGCGTGTTCAAGGTCATCCACGAGCAGGAGCCGCCGAAGGCGTTCCTGCGTCCGCCGGAGGCCGTCCTTGCCATGAAGCCGGACGTGGCGACGCTGGCGACCGTGCTCCGGCAGGCCGGGTACACCACCGGATTGAGCGGCAAGTGGCACATCGCCGACCACTACGCCGCCGCCGTGGTGCGCGACCGGGATGACGGTCGGTATTTCGACCGGTATGGCTTCGATTTCTGCGGGGCGGCGAGCGAGACGGACCACCGCGAGGACAAGGCCGTCACGGCGATCACGGACGACATCCTCGGCTTCATCGAACGCAGCAAGGACCGGCCGTGGTTCGCGTTCGCCGCGCACTTCACCACGCACACGAGGCTCACCGCGCCGAAGGCCCTGGTCGAGAAGCATGCCGCGCGCGGCTACAAGCGGACCTCGGTCCCGAGTGCGAAGTACAGCGAACGTCCGACCGCCGAGTACCTCGCCATGCTCGAGCATCTCGATGCCGAGGTCGGCCGCCTGCTTGCGCGCATCGATGCGCTCGGGCTTCGCGAGCGCACGGTCGTGGCCTTCGCCGGCGACAACGGCGGGCTTTCGCGGGTGGCCGGTTGCGCCCCGCTGCGCGAGGGGAAGGGCTCGCCGTACGAGGGCGGCATCCGCGTCCCGCTGATCGTCCGCTGGCCCGGCACGGTGAAGCCCGGCACGGAATGCGACGTGCCGGTGCATGCCGTGGATTTCCATCCGACCTTCGCCGAACTCGCCGGTGCGAAGTCCGTGCCCGGCCATGTGCTCGACGGCGAATCGCTCGTTCCGCTCTGGCGGGGGACCGGCCCGCTCCGGCGCGACGCGCTCTACTGGCACATGCCCACCTACACCGTCATGTACGGCCGCACTCCGTGCGCCGTCGTGCGCAAGGGCGACTGGAAACTCATCCACTGGTTCGGCGACTACCTCGACCCGCGCGGTTTCACCCCCGACGACAAACCCTACGGCAAGCTCGTCATCGGCCCGCGCACCGAGTTGTACAACCTGCGCGACGACCTCTCGGAAACCAACGATCTGGCCGCGGCCCGGGCCGACAAGGCCGGGGAGCTTCGCTCCGCCCTCGATGCGTGGTGGAAGGCCACGAACGCAAGGTTCCCGGACAAGAATCCGGCCTTCGACGAGAAGTCCTGGTGGACGAGCGCCGACGACAAGCCCGCCGGCCCGGCCCGTAGACGCGGCGACTCGCCGCGCTCCGGCGGATTGGCGAAGGGACAGCCGTAGACGCGGCGACTCGCCGCGAGGGTCGTGGGTTCCCGGAGGAAGCGGCGGGGGCGCCGCTTCTACGACGGAGCGTCAAGGGTCTTTCGACGAAGCGGCGGGTCGCCGCTCCTACGGCGGAGAGGCATGGATCTCCCGACGAAGCGGCGGGAACCATTGACCTGCGGTGTCTCCGATGTTTTACTGATCGCATGAAGGTTGACTGGCCAAACACAGCGGTCCTGCGGGTCCCGCTACGCCGTGGACCGACCTGATTCGGGGGAAGCCATGAAAGTCATGCGAGGGTGGATCCTGATGCTGGCGGCGGCGGTGGTGCAGATGCCGGGTTTCGCGGCGCGGGGCGGGGAGGCGTACCGCCCGCTCGCGTGGCGCGGCGATGCGGAGTGGTACGGGTCGGCGTTCTGGACGGGGCCGGACTGGACGCGGGTGGGGAAGGACTGGCACCACCCGGGCAACGACACGCCGAGCGTCCGTCGTTTCGAGTGTCCGCGCGATGGACGCGTGTCGGTCACCGGGCGCGTCTTCAAACTCCATCTCAGCGGCGACGGGATCCGCGCGACGATCCTCCACAACGGGCGCGACGCGTGGACCGCGGAGATCGGAGGGACCGACGGCACCGGGGCTGTCCACCGCGTTGATCTCGACGTGAAGAAGGGGGACGCAATCCGCTTCGCCGTTCACAAGCGCGGCAACATCGGCTGCGACACGACGGGCTGGGATCCGGCGGTCGTGTATGCGGACCGCGCGGCGTTCCGCGCCTCGGAGGCGTTTGCGGCAGCGAAGCAGGGCGGGGGAGGGTGGTTCTACGAGCAGGAGGGGGTCGGCACGGCGGCCCCGGCGGTGCCCGACGCGGGGTCCAGGGATGCGCCGGTGGCGCCGGTGAGCCCTGCGCTGCGCGCCGAACTGGCCCGGCTCGCGCCGGATCTTGCCGCGGAGACGGAGCCCGCGCTGCTCGGGATGGTGCTCGAGGAGTGGTGGCGGGAGGACCGCCTCGACGATTCGATCGACGCCTACCGGAGCGCCGCCACCAATCACCTTGCGCGGCTGCGCGCCATCGCCGCGGGCCTCGGCGTCCCGGCGGCGGGCGCGGATTCCCTGGAAGGGGAGGCCTCGCAAGCGGTCGCGGCGTGGCGGGCGCACTATCTCCGGGTTCGGCTGGCCAAGCGCGCGGCCGCCTTGGCGGATCCGCGGCTGAAGTTCGGTGAGTTGCTCGTCTGCAAGCGCCGGATGCCTTCGTGGTCGCACCTCGTCGCGCAGTACTTCGGCTGGCGGCAGCGCGGCGGCGGCGGGTTGTACGCCGTGCGTCGGCCCGGGTACTCGCTCGCCACGCGCGACCTGCTCGGCGGCCGCCTGCCGCAGGGCAGCGTGTTGGAGCCCCGCGTGAGCTGCGACGGGCGACGGGTCCTCTTCGCCTTTGTCGCGTGCGACCTGACGACGCCGGCGCCGACGTCCCTGGCCGTGAACGAACAGGGGCCCGCGGATCGCTACCTCCACCTCTACGAGGTCGGCACCGACGGAACGGGGCTCCGGCAGCTCACGGACGGGCCGTACGACGACCTGATGGCCGAGTACCTTCCCGGCGGGGGCATCGTCTTCTGCTCCACGCGTCGCAAGGGCTACTCGCGCTGCTTCGGGCCGGAGTACAGTCCGCGATGGGACACCTACACGCTGCACCGGGCCGATGCGGACGGCCGCAATATCCGCACGCTCTCATGGAACGACGTCAGCGAATGGTTCCCGGCCGTGTCGCATTCCGGCGAAATCCTGTTTGCACGGTGGGACTACATCGACCGCGATGCGGTGACGCACCAGAACCTGTGGTCCTGCCGTCCGGACGGGACGAACCCGATGGCCGTCTGGGGCAACGGTCTGCCCAGCCCGCACTGCACGTTCCAGGCGAAGCCCGTGCCGGGCTCGCACAAGCTCGTCTTCATCGCCGCCGCACACCACGCCATCACGGCCGGGCCGGTCTGCCTCCTCGATCCGACGGTCGGCCTCAACGCGCCGGAGGCGGTGGAGCGGATCACGCCGCTGCCGTTCCCCGAGGCGGAACGCGGTCCGCTGCAGGAGTGGTACGAGGCGCCGTGGCCGCTGGGGGAGGATCTCTTCCTCGCCGCCTACAGCCCGCACCGGCTGCGCATGCAGGGCGAGCACGCGAAGGAGCCCAACGCGGACGACGCGCTTCGCATCTGCATGCTCGACCGCCGCGGCAACCGCGAGCTGCTCTACCGTGACCCGGAGATCGGAGCGACCACGCCGATCCCCCTCGCGGCCCGTCCCTCGCCCCCCGTCGTCGCGAGCGTCCTTCCCGCCGATCCGCCGCCGCACGGCGAGATGACCATCTACGACGTGTACCGCGGCCTCGACGGTGTGCCGCGCGGGTCGATCGCGGAGATCCGGATCGTGCAGATCTTTCCGAAGACGACGCCGGTCGCCAACGTGCCTCGCATGGGTCTGGCGGGCGAGGAGAACGGGCGGGCGATTCTCGGCACTGTGCCGGTCGAGGCGGACGGCTCCGCGCGCTTCCTGCTGCCCGCGCAGACGAAGGTTCTCTTCCAGGCGGTCGACCGCGACGGTTTCGTGCGCCGCACGATGCGCTCGTCGACCTACGTCCAGCCCGGCGAGGTCACGTCCTGCGTCGGGTGCCACGAGTACGGGACCACGACGCCCTCCGCGGCCGGCGGGATGCCGATCGCGATGCG
>CAYRFK010000327.1:0-4575 GCA_964423465.1 uncultured Verrucomicrobiota bacterium
GCATGGACCGGTCCCGCTTGCCGCCGGTCGGTGCGGTGGTACACTGAGATCATTGCGCTGATGCGTGTCGACCCTTGTCCGGGCGGTTCAGGTCAAGAAGCCATCCCGGCTGCGGGATTGAACACCCCGGCGCATCGGGGACGGTGAGCGTCGGCGCTGGCTGGCAAACGGGTGATTCGGGAGGCGTCGATGACGGGATCGAGTGCGATCCGGCGGGTTGCTCCGGCTGTCTTGGCCGCCTGTATGACCGTCGCCGGACCGGCGATTGCCGCCGGATCGGACGATCTGCTGCGTCTGACGGGTGCGCGCGCCCGCGTCGTCTGGTGCGAGCAGTCGGAAGGCGACGGCCGGGACGTGACGGCTCGCGGATCGGAGCTGCGCCTGATGGGGCTCGACACGGCGGAGCGCGGCGGCCCGCGTGCGATTCTGGCGCGCATCGGCAGCTACGGGAAGCCCCTCTTCACGCCGCGCGGCGATCGCGTGGTGTTCACCGATTGGTCGACCCGGACGGTGCATGTGGTGAACTGGGCCGGGACATCACGGGTCGAGCTTGGCCCGGGCCTGGCGGCTGCGGTCTGGCTCGATCCGACCACCGGCCGCGAGTGGGTCTACGGGTTTGGGCCGGACAGCCTCGATCGCGACGACGCAGAGGGGAAGCCCCTGATGCGGTTCGAGATCGACAACCCCGTGCGCCGCGAGAGCGTGTGGGACACCACCGCCATCTCCTTCGACAACGTGCGTCTTTCCTCCGAGGGTTTTCGTCTCGGCGCCCTGTTCCCGTGGCCGGACGCGGGAATCGCCGATCTGCGGACGCGACAGGTGGTCCGTCTCGGGCGCGGGTGCTGGCCCTCCCTGGCGCCGGGACGAAGCGGTCTGCTGTGGGTCTTTGACGGCGCACACCGCAATGTCGTCGTCCACACACCAGACGGCGGCTCGCGGTGGAGTATCCCGATTGACGGCGCCCCCGGCATCGACGGGTCCGAGGTTTACCACCCTCGCTGGTCGAACCGGTTGCGCTTCCTGTGCATGACGGGCCCGTACCGGGTGGGGGCGGGAGAGAACCGGATACGCGGTGGAGGTGAAGGCGTCGAGGTGTATGTCGGCCGCCTCAACGAGCGGTTGACATCGGTGGAGGCGTGGGCTCGCGTCACCGACAATCGCCGGGCGGATTTTCATCCCGATCTGTGGGTCGATCCTTCCGCCGGCGCGCCGGAGCCGGCGGAGTGGGCGGGAGGGGGGGCGTCAAACGAGCCGTCGCCTGAACTGGAGCGGATCATCATCGACGCCCGCGTGGTGGAGTCCTCGTCCGTGCCGGCGCCGGAAGCGATCGCGCCGTATCGGAACGCTCTGGCCGTCTTCGCCGCCGACGTGGTGACGGTCCACACGGGGCAGCTCGCCGCCGCGCGCGTGCGGGTGGCGCGGTGGGGCATCCGGGACGGACGGCGCCTCCCGTGGAGCGCGAACCCGGGGGCCGCTGTTCGCCTGACGCTGGAGCGCTACGACCGGCACCGGGAGCTGGAGGGGGAGCGGCTGATCATGGGCCTGAGGGATTCGACCGGTCCGCTGCTGTATGACGTGGGGAGCCGCTGACGTGGTATTCAGTTCGCACCTCTTTGTCTTCTACTTCCTGCCGCTCGCGCTGGCCGTGTACTACCTCACGCCGGTGCGGGGCCGGAATCTGCTGCTCACGGTCGTGAGCTATGTCTTCTACGGCTGGGCGAACCCGCTCTTCACGGTGCTCATGCTGGCGTCTACGCTCATTGACTACGCGGCCGGCCGGGTCATGGGGTGGGTCGACGCGTGGCCCGACGCGGCCGTCGGAGGTTCGAGTAACCCTGCGCGTGCGACGGCTTGGCGCCGGCGGGCGCTGGTGTGCAGTCTGGCCTCGAACCTGCTGCTCCTGGGGTTCTTCAAGTACTTCAACTTCGGGATCGACAGTTACAATGGGCTGACGACATGGCTGGGGCTGGGCGATCTGAGGTTGGACCGTGTGCTCCGGATCACCCTCCCGCTCGGCATCAGCTTCTACACCTTCCAGTCGATGAGCTACGCGATCGACGTGTACCGCCGCCATGCGGCGCCGATCCGCAACTTCGTGGACTTCGCGTGCTTCGTCTCCATGTTTCCGCAGCTGGTGGCGGGACCGATCATCCGCTTCGCGGCGGTGGCCGAGCAGCTTCGGCAGCGATCGGTGACGCTGGAGAAGTTCGCGCGGGGTGTCGCGTTCTTCGGCGTTGGCCTGGCGAAGAAGGTGCTGCTGGCCAATCCGTGCGGAAAGGTGGCCGACACGGTGTTCGGCTCGGGCGCGGCGGGTGCGGCGGACTCGTGGTACGGAGCCGTCGCCTATGCGTTTCAGATCTACTTCGACTTCAGCGGCTACTCGGACATGGCGGTGGGGCTCGGGCTCATGCTGGGCTTCGTGTTCGCGCGGAACTTCGACTCCCCGTATCGATCGGCCTCGATCACGGAATTCTGGCGGCGGTGGCACATTTCCCTGTCCTCATGGTTGCGCGACTACCTGTATATCCCGCTCGGGGGGAGCCGGCGCGGGCCGTGGCGGACGTACGCGAACCTGCTGATCGTGATGCTGCTGGGTGGCCTGTGGCACGGAGCCGCCTGGACCTTCGTGGTCTGGGGTGGAATCCACGGCCTCGCCCTGGCGGCGGAGCGAATGCGCGGCAAGGACAGCCTGCTCAGTCCGCTTCCCCGCCCGCTGCGGGTTGCCGCCACCTTCGGCACGGTTCTGCTCGGGTGGGTGTTCTTCCGTTCCCCGGATATCGCGTCGGCGTTGGACTTCTGCGGGCGAATGCTGGGCCTGGCCGGCGATGCACCGGCGGGCGCGGCACTGGTGCGGGGGATCGTGCTGCAGCCGTACTACGTGCTGACGGTCGCGGCGGCCGCCATGGTGACATGGGGCTGTCCTCAGACATGGGAGTGGACGGAGCGGCTGAGCGGGTGGAAGGTCGTGGCGGCGCTGGCTTTGCTGTGGGCGGCGATCGCCGTGCTGGCCACCCAGTCCTACAACCCGTTCATCTATTTCATTTTCTAGGACTCGCGAGTCCGGAGGGAGACACGGACATGGTCGAACGGATCGGCAGCATCGAGGAGGCGGAGCGGCGGCGAGACCTGCGCCCGGCGACGGTCGGCCGGGCGTCGGCCTGGATCGCCTCCCTGGCGTTCCTGGCGACGATTGCCATCGTGCCGATCGGCCAGCACATCGACGCCGCCCTGAGCTATCGGCAGGGAACCCGCGACTCGCGGCTGCCCGAATGCTACGGGCTGGCCGACCAGTGGCCGTCCGTCGCCGCGGCGTATCGAACGGCCGAAGGGGGCTGGCTCGACCGTGTGTTTGCGGGCAACCGGCGCCTGCTGCAGGCCATGCGTGAGTACGAGCGCGAGATGGAGGACCGGTCCTGGCTGACGCGGCTTTGCCTGCCGCGCGTGCAGCAGACCCTGGCGGTAGGCCTGCGCGGGGGGACGGAGTCGGTGTGGGTCGGTCGGGGGGGGTGGCTGTTCTACCGGCCGGACGTCGAGTACGTGACCGGCGCCGGGTTTCTGGATCCGCGGACGATGGCGCGCCGGCGGGGCGCGGGCGCCGAGTGGGAGCGGAGTGCTGAGCCGGATCCGCGGCCGGCGGTGCTCGACTTTGATCGCGAGCTGCGCCGGCGCGGAATCCGGCTCATCGTGATGCCCGTTCCCGTGAAGCCCGTGGTTCACCCGGACGGGCTCAGCGGCGCGGCGGCGCGGCGTGCGGGAGACATCCAGAACGCCTCGTACGCGGAATTCGTCCACGGGCTGCGTCGCGCCGGCGTGCCGGTCTTCGACTCCACGGGTGTGCTGCGGCAGCTCCGGGACGAATCGGGCGGGGCGGCTTACCTGACCGGCGATACCCACTGGCGGCCGGAGGGGGTGGACGCGGCGGCCAGATCGCTGGCCGGCTGGATCCGCTCGCTGGGCGCGCTGGCCGGTCGGGCGCCGACCGGGTACCGCCGGGTAGCGGCGCGCGTGGAAGGAGAGGGGGATACCGCGGCGATGCTTCGCCCGCCGGGCGTTTCGCCGTCCAGCCTCGATCTGGAGTCAGTCGAGATCCAGCGGGTCGTCCGGCCCGACGACGGTCTTTGGGAGGCGGATCCGTCCGCGGACGTGCTCGTTCTCGGCGACAGCTTCGTCAACATCTATGCGCTGCCCTCCTTGGGGTGGGGTGCGGCAGCGGGGCTGGCCGAGCAGCTGAGTTACCACCTTCAGCGGCCGGTGGATCGGATCGCGCGGAACGATCGCGGCGCGGACGCAACGCGGCGCGAGCTGGCGGAGCGGTTGGCTGCCGGCGAGGACCGCCTGAGTGGCAAGCGGATCGTGGTTTGGGTGTTCTCGATGCGCGAGTTGGCCGATGGGGACTGGGCCGTGGTCCCGATTTCCGGGCCGGTCGGCCTTCCGGGCGCAGCCGATGGCCGCGCCCGCCGGACCACACCGGCCGGCGCGATGCCCCGATTTCGGGCCGGCGCCGAGCGTGATCGGTGAATCCCGTCCGTCAGCAAGTTTGACCCCGGGGGCGGGGTGTGCTAGAAAGGCGCCCCA
>CAYRFK010000328.1:0-4574 GCA_964423465.1 uncultured Verrucomicrobiota bacterium
ACCCGAGGCGTTGGCCTCGAGGACCGCGTTTCCGAACGTGTCGGTGAGGCTGGGGAAGACGAAGGCGTCGGCGCTGGCGTAGGCCTCGGCCAGACGGTCGCCATGCAGCACTCCTGTGAAGGCGATCCGTGGATGCGCCGCGTAGCGGGCCTTCATCGCATCCAGTTCGGGGCCGTCGCCGACGAAGACGAGGTTGGCCGAGTCGTCGTCCCGCGCGAGATCGAGGAATGCATCCCCCAGTACATCGAGGTTCTTCTCCTTCGCCATGCGGCCGACGTAGAGGAACTTGAATCCACCGTTCAGGCCGAAGGCTCGCCAGAACTCGGGATTGCGGCGGTCGGGGCCGAAGCGTTCGAGGTCAATGCCGCGCGGCATCACCTGGAGTCGCTCGCGGTCAAACCCCTGGCCGGCGAGTTGGTCGAGGTAGAATCGACTCGGCGCGTAGACGCGGTCCATGCCGCCGTAGAACCAGCGCATGTACCGCCACGCGAGGTCCTTCATCATGTCGTCCTCGGTCCACAGCCGCACGTAGTCGGGGAAGTCGGTGTGATAGATGCCGCGGCACCGTAGCCCGAACATGCGGGCGGCGGCGAGGCCGCAGAGACCGAGGGGCCCGGGGGTGGAGATGATGACCTCGTCGAACCGCTGCTCCTCGATGTAGGCCAGCACCTCGAGGAAGGGCGGGAACGCGAAGGTCTGCTGCGGGTACTCGGGGACGGCGAACGTGCCGACCGGTGCGAAGTTGCGGAGCGGGAAGCCCGTTTCGGGCGTATCGGGCTGGCATGTGATGACGGTCAGATCGCGGCCTTCGCGGGCAGCAAGGGTCGCAAGGGTCCGGACGGTGCGCGCCACGCCGTTGACGTCGGCGAAGGTGTCCGTGATCCACGCCTTCCGATTGCTGCGGCGCCGGTGCCCCGAGGCGCCGGGGAAGTGCGTGGCGATGCTCTGCAGGAAGGCTTCGTCCTTGTGCTGGGCGAAGAAGGCCGTGAGGTACGGTGCGACACCGAGACCAATGGGAACCAATGAGGCGAGGGCCTCGACCGCCTCGATGGCCTGTCCGCGGCGCGCCTTCTCGACGAACCGCGTCGCGAACGCATGGCCGAGTTGCTGGGCGATCCGGGCCGTCAGCAGGAACGTACGCTGCTCCGGCGGAACATCGGGCGGCGGCGTTCCGCCCGATTTATCGAGCAGCGCGGAGATCTCGTCGACCAGCCTTCGTTCGGAAGGTGGCAGTTTCCGCATGCGGACGCGCCGCACGACTCCGGCCGCGGCTCGACGCAGGCTGCCGCGCACACCCGTCGCCGGGGCCGCCGGGGTGGCGGGGCCCTGGGCCATGCGACCGATCAGCGCGCCGATCAGGCTGCCGTTGCCGTCGGATCCCATGAAGCGGCTGCGGTAGTAGTCGCCCGCGATGCGGTAGAGGCTGCGCGCGAGACGCAGGCTCGTGCCGGCCCGGCCGCCGGGTTCGTGACGGCGTTCGCGGAGGTGCTGAAGGAAGTCGAGCACGGTCGCCGCGCGCGGCGTCACCGTGTGGGCTTCGGCAATGAACAGGCCGCCATGGTCGTCGCTGCCGCCCGTCCGCACCTTGCGCCAGGGCTCCGGACCCGCCGGCTCGATGCCGTGGCGGTCGGCCATCTGCGCGATCAGCTCCGGTGTGAGACTGTCGAAGACGGCCTGCGCGAGATCGCCGGCGCGCGGGTCGCGGGCCCCGTTGAGGGTTTCGAAGCGTTCGAACATCAGGATCAGCTTCTCGACATGGTCGGGGCCGAGCCGGTCGTTCACGCGGAAGAGCGGGTGCGCGATGGTGTGCAGGATGCCACGGTCGCGGAGGAGTCGCTGCAGGTCGTGGATGTTCTCGCGGGCTTGCTGGATGCCGGCGAAATCTTGCTCGGTGATGCCGTGGACGAGACAGTGGATCTTGCAGCCGTCCTCGGGGAAGTAGGTTGTGATCTCGGCGGACAGGAACGTTCCGGGCCGGTCGGCGATTTCCAGCGCGCCGCGGATGCAGTTGTGGTCCGAGATCGTGACGTAGTCCATGCCGCGCTCGCGGCAGATGCGATAGAGATCCGCCGGTTCGACGAAGCTCTCCGGCGCGCCGATGCGGCGGAGGAACCACTCGCTCGGCCGGTCCGAATGCTTGCTGTGGATGTGCAGATCCGCTCGCGAGACGGGGCCCTCGATCATCGTCGTCCTCCCGGCGGCCACGCACCGCCTGATGCCGTGCCGTGGATAGCCCGCCGCCGTTCCCCGCTTGTGCGGATTGCGCGAGGAAACGGTGAGGGTGCCGCCGGTTTCTACCGGAAGAGCGTTCGCCATCCCATGGCCTGGTCCTCGGCGAACCCGGCGAGGGGGCCGGGAGCGATGCGGCGGAACAGGGGGAAGAACGCGCCCATCAGGCGGAGCGTGAAAAGGCGGTCGACGACGCGGTAGCCGCGCCGGTCGCGGAAGAGCAGGCCGACCGCCTGCTTGACGCGGCGTCGTCGCAGCCGGCCGGGCGAGAAACCGAGGACGACGTTGTAGCGGGCGGGGTGCGTTTCGCGGTAGCGGCGGACGAGCTGCACGATCCGCCGGATGGTCTCCGGATCGCGCGGACGGAAGTAGTACTCGCGGGCGGCGGCGAGGATCGCAAAGGTGTCGCGCTGGAAGCGGACGTCCTCCGCGGGCAGCCCCAGCCGTGTCGCGAGGCACTCCATCTCGTCGAGCTTCTCCAGCGCGGCGCGGCCCTGGCGGATCTTCCACTCCCCGTCGGCCACGAAGCACCGGAGCACCTGGCGGACGTAGTGGTGGATGAAGATGTTGTCCCAGTAGACGGTCAGCAGCGGCGGCACGCGCAGCCGGCGGAAGTAGATCTTCCGCATCGCAAACTCGTCGATGTAGAGCAGCTCGCGGATGACCTCGTCGGCGAGGCGCAGGAACCGCCGCAATGCCGCGGGATCGGCCCCGCCCAGCCGCTCGCGGGCGAAGTCGTCCAGGACCTCCTCCGTTGTGCGCCCATCGCGGGCCATGCGGATCGCGCAGAAGAGGTTCAGTTCGACCCACGGCGACCGGTCGAGGAAGGTCAGGCGGCGGAAGGCGGACCAGCCGCCGGTCTGGCACCAGACGCTGATGCCGATGACGTTTCCCTTCTCCGAGATCTTGCGCCAGTGGTTCTCGTTCTCCCAACCGGTGAAGGCCGGGTATTCGCCAAAGCCCTCGTACTCGCGCCGCGCCTGGAACTCAACGATCGTCCGGTGGGGCGTTCGGCCGAACTGCTTGCTCGTCGGGAGGTAGCGGAAGAAGTCGGATTCGCCGTACTTCATGGACAGCACGAGCGCCGGGCTGTCGAGATCGCGGAAGGTCCGCAGAAACGTCGCCCGGTTCCACATCAGGTCGCCGAGCCGGTAGGCGCCGACGCTCCACGTGCGGAGCACGAGGGTCCGGTTCGCCTGCTCGAACGTCGGAAGGAGTCCGCGCAGGAACCTCCGCACGTGGCCGGGCCGCCGCAGCACGAGGCGGCTGCGCAGTTCGCCGTTCGCGCCCGCGCCGTCGCTCTCCCCGAACCGGAAGATGATGCCGGCGACGGTCGGAAAGCGGGCGAAGAGCGGCGGCAGAATCGCCGCGAAGAACGCGGCGACGCGGCCGGCATCGCCGCCGGTCCGGCGGGCGACGGTCTCGTTCCAGAAGATGACATCGGTCGTCAGGTAGACGGCAAGCCCGCGGGCGGAGGCGATCTCGAAGAGCTGCGCGAACTCGTCGCCGTAGGCCGCGACGCGTCGCCGGAGGTCGTCGGGATAGTCGGGGTGGGGGGCCAGGTGGGCGACGTCATCGAGCGTGATCGCGTTGAAGCCCATCGCGGCCGCGCCGTCCGCGACGCGGCGGAAGTCCTCGCGGATCTGCGTGAATCGCGCCGGGTCGGGCATCCCGTCGCGTTCCAGCAGGCCGAAGGGGATCTTCGACCAGTTGATTCGTCCCGGCGGATGCCCGCGGAAGAAGGGACCGATGCCGTCGATCAGGAACAGGCGCATGACGGGCGGACCCTATCAGGCGGCCACGGCGAGCCCCACGCCAAAACCGTCCCGGAACGGAGTCCTAACGCGGCGGGAACCGGATGCTCATCGAACCGACTCGGAGCCGCACCGGTTTGGGCTTTCGGGACCGCCGCTCCGCCGCTATGGTGTGCGGCATGTTTCCGGTTGTCAGAATTCTGGGGCTCGCGTTGCTGTGTGCGTCGTGCGTTCCTCTTTTTGCCCGGGGGCTGTCGAACGATCCGGACCTGACGGCAAGCCTTGAGGCGCTGCTGCAGCCTGAGCCGAAAGCTTGGCTCGGCGCGGAAGGGGCGGCGGCCGTGCGACGCGCGCTGGGGGGCATGGCGGGGCGGCTGCCGGCTGCGGAGGCGGCGGAGTTGCTCCGCCGGGCGGATGCGGACGGCTCGCAGGACCTGCGCACGCGGCTCGACGCCTTCGCGGAGGCATGGGAGAGGGTACGACCCGCCGCCGCACGCGGACTGCCGCGCATCGCATGCGTCCGGCGCAAGGCGTACGGATTGCGCGGCACCAATGCCACGATGTTCTCCCACCGGACCGACCGCGGCGCGG
>CAYRFK010000329.1:0-4543 GCA_964423465.1 uncultured Verrucomicrobiota bacterium
TCTCCTGTCTTTTTTTGTTTTTTCTATTACTGGCCTCTCTTGAATCTTGCCAGAGTATTTTCACTTTGTATTTCAAATAGTCTTTTCTATCTTGAAAAATCACTGTTATGACGTCGTGGTAGTAGATATATTATTGATATAGCTTATAGATGGTGTTATAGATACCGTGATATGGCATGAATTTTCTATAACTGAAAAATGAGGAGAGAGAGTTTGATTGGTGAACAAATTTATGACGAGAAACCTGGTGCTATATTTATATTTTGTCTTCTTTATGCACTTCACATGGTAGAGGAATTCACATTAGGTTTTGTTGAATGGGCAAATGTTTACTTTGGTAGTTTCGATTGGACACAGAATATCATTGGGAATGCTATATTTTTTATATGTTTATTTTTTGCATGCTGTTTGTACTACAAAGATTCAAATAAATACTTATGGGTTGGAATGGCTGCCGCTATGTGGGTTCTGACCAATTCTTTTATTCATATTTCTTGTACTATTCTTGGTGGTGAATATTCTCCTGGTGTGATTACGGCCACTTTTCTCTACATACCTGGTGGAATATACTTCCTTATGAGATGGAGCAAGAAAGGATTATTGAACTGGAAAAATCTTATTTTTTCATTTGGAATTGGAGGAATGGCATTTATGCTGATTCCAACATTTTTACGTGCAGTATTGTTACATGCTCAATTTGCAAAGATATTTCACCTGATATAGTAATTTGTTATGGTTATTGAATGATAGGATTAAATTATTTCTGAATGCTATTGAAGATATTAACTATTAGCGGCGGAGATCATGCTGGACTTTAAATGTGGTAAACTTGTCTCCACCGCCGGAGATTGTGCGTACTGGCACTGGCAGTGGATCACCTGGGTACACCACAGAGGATTGTCTGTATATGTAGAAGTGATCAATAGATTATCACCTGTCTGTTTATCTTGACTCGTTCGATGTTCTTCAATATGGTTTCTCTCATGCACTGGTGGCGATGGAATCATACATATCATATTTTGAAAGGAAACAAAATGAATAGAAAGATATTTATCCTGATCTCTTGTTTCGTAACCTTGTTCCCAATCCTGTCTTTCGGATTTGATTGCAACAATCTTACTTTTGGTACTTCTCTGCAAGAATTGAACAAAGATGGATACTTTGTGAAGTATATGGAAAAAGGAGGAGTATCTTACTATAACTACACTGGCCCATGCAAAATGCCGATGCACTCCATTAAGAATCCCGCTATTTCATATGCTTTTATTAATGATCAGCTCTATGCACAGATATTGACAGTATCAGGCGTGGGTATAGAGACAATCGATCCTGATATAGAGAAAAAGTTATCATTACATGCCAAATCACCAAATGTGAAAAGAACTCAAGAAGGCGATTGGGTGATTTATCAAGGAGTGAATGAAAAAGAAAATACAAAAATCAAGACAAAGATCAACACCAAGCTACGTTTAC
The DNA here is from genome assembly GCA_964423465.1 of uncultured Verrucomicrobiota bacterium. Lineage (GTDB taxonomy): Bacteria > Verrucomicrobiota > Kiritimatiellia > PWTM01 > PWTM01 > VGWF01. The sequence goes on from CAYRFK010000329.1 coordinate 1,474, forward strand.
AAAAAGGTGCATACTACTATGAACCACTGAGAGCAAAGCTAAAAGCTCAGAGCCAGGCTATTGATCCTGTAGATGAAGTTGAATAAATTATTTGATACCATCGCCGCCATATATTGTAATTATCTGCTAAAAAGACTGAAAGTGTAACCCAATAATAGCCTCTATCTCCTGCTGAATCTTGCCGGTATAAATCAAAAATATTTATTGCAAAATATGTAGTATCAATGTATCAAATAATTGATACTGTTACGATATCGGAACAGTATTATATCTCGTTATATCATGTCGTTACTTAATCGTCTGGAGATAAGAGCAATGCCCAAGTCAAAGAAAGCAACTGAAGCAATAGCTGATAATACTAAGAAAGATGAAATATCTTCATCAGATGCCACTGGTAAAGATACTCAACCAGTAGAAATGGCAGCAGTGATAGAAGAAGATACCCAACCAACATCTACAGGTAGTGAGTTGGTACCACATGAAGGTACTAAACCGGCAACTGAAGAAGACCCCATTGTTACTGAAGCAGTAAATCATATCAATACTATTATAGGTGATAATTTAGTAAATACTGCCATTCAAATTGGTAATTATGTTTTAGAGAAATTTTATGGCAATAATATCGAAGATGCTAAATCAAGAAGTCCAGTAAAACAGAATAGCTTTCGAAAACTTCAAAATCATCCAGATCTGAAAATTCATTACAAGACTTTAAATCAGATGGTGAATGTAGCGATTCAAGAGAATTTGCTGTTAAAAGAACTGGGTGAAGATCAGGTTAAAATGTTGACATATTCTCACAAAATAGAATTGTTGCCACTTAAAGATGAGATTAAAATTGAATATGCTAAGAAATGTATTGAAGAACATCTATCGATTAACGGTTTAAGAAAAGCAATCAGTAGCAAAACAGTAAAAAATGATAACAAAGAAAATTATCAAGCTATTATTCAGCATACTTTAGATAGATATTATAAAGATGATCTTTCAGAAAAAGATTTTAAAGGTAAAGGTCATAAGTCTTTAGATAAGTTGGTTAAAGATATTGAAAAATACATTGAACATAACAATTCAGTAAACTTAAAATTGTCTTCTATTAAAGAAAAATTAACACCAATTATCGAGAGTAAAAAGAATATAGATAAATAAAATAGTTTGTTATATTGGTTATTACCGGCAAGATTCGACAGATGATCTTGCACTGGTGAAAATGAATGGTGCTGGCGCATGTGATAGAGAACGCAGTCGCCTGTACTTCTATTATGAGTGATATTTTATTCTATTGTTGACCATTGATGAATCTTGCCGGTAATTAAAGATATTGTCTCGAATAATCACTGTTATGACGTCATGACAGTAGATATAGTTTTGATATCTCTTTGCTGAGAGCGTTATTGATGATATATATTAAAGGCAAAGATCATATTCTACTTCTATCGTGATAAATTCACCTCCACCGCCGGAGCTTGTGAGTACCTGTGCTGGCGGTGGATAACTGATGTGCAAGTTATTTGATACCACTGCCAGATCAATGCCGCCCATAGTATAGCTTTTTTGAGATTATGCTATTGTTTCTATTTATTGATGATAATTATTTTGATGATATTTGATTGTTTATGATTACTGTTTTGAATCTTGATATTGGATATACTTTTAGATCTTTGCCGCTGTAAATGATTAGTTTTAATATAGATTATAATTTATGATGTTTTAAAATATTTGTGAAAAGATTCTTGTACTTGAGTAAGCTTGTAGATCGCCAGCACCACCCCCCATTGATACAACAGTTCTTGTGTGGTTATCATTTGTGAAAGCACAAGAGTTAGAACAAAGATTAACATCTCTTATAAGTTTCACAAAGTAAGAAAAAATAATTTTTTATACAAAGTTGTAAAATGGGGGGGCGGGGGTGGTTTTCACTTCTAAATACTTTAATTTATTAAATATTATTTTTCTTTAATGTTTACAATTTGTTACAACTATATATAATAACACTATTCAGCGGCGCGATTCACTTGAAGATCATTCCTCTGATGTTATCAAGACTCCATCTTTGGCCAACAATATATGTAGAATTGTCTTTTCTTACATCATAAATTACATTCAAATCATTCAATACTTTTTTAATATCATTTTCATTATATATTTTAGAGTATTTATTGTTAAAATCTATCATGAATTCCTTTAGCATTAAAGGTGTTACAGATACTTCATCGTTTTCGTTCTTCTTCTCCTCAATACAGCTTATCAACGCATTATATCTCAAAGATTTATCATCTTTTTTAACATCTTCATTCGTTTTCAAATTATTACATGTCATTTTGATCGAAGTTAATTCTCCAAGATTGCAATCAATCATCTGCATTGGGTCTGCTGCACCAATTTCAAGTCCAGAACAATACTTCAAAAGCAGTTTTAAACAATCTTTTCTAACCAAATATTCATCATATTGATAAGTTAATTGATGATTTCTAATATTATATCGCTCATATAAATCACTAAACAATCGGTACTTTTTCTTCAAATAATCTTTTATCAAATCATCCCGAACAAGATCATCCTGCAATAGTGCTTTGAGACGATCAATCCGCTGGTTGTTCTCAATCATCAGCTCTGCATCCGACTGCTTGATTTCCTTTTTCTTCATCACTGGTTTTGAAATATCAGCAATATTCTTTTCATCAATCAAAAAGCCATATTGATCATTTTCAAGATATTCTTTCAGATAATCAACATCCCATCGCATACGAAATGCTTCTAATTCTTGAGCCTTTAGAAGAATGGTTTCATCAACAATATTGCCATCCTGATCCAACAAATCATAACTGTTGATCAGCTTGATTTGATTTTTATCGGTGTTCTGCACAAAATTAAAACCACCATGTGCATTGTACAGCTTATTGACATTGTCATAAGATTTCTTTTGCATCAATGCCATCTGATAATACTTCTGCACCAATTCATTTCGAGAAAGCGTTTGTGCTGTATCTGATTTATTTCCAGAGATAAATATGAAATAGTTGGAATACCCACATCTAAATCTTGCCGGAAACTGTACCAAATCAGTTGT
>CAYRFK010000330.1:0-4524 GCA_964423465.1 uncultured Verrucomicrobiota bacterium
TCACTCATCGCTCATCACTCATCACTCATCACTCATCGCTCATCACTCATCACTCTCCTATGGTTGCCGCGCGGGGCGGAGACCGATAGAGTGGCCTCAGCGTGAGCTTCTCGATGTTCAAGGGCGGAAGGACGGGGCGATGGCTGGCGGCCATTGCGATTCTGGCCGTGCTGGCGGGCGCGGCCACTGCGCTCGCGCCCCGCGCGCCCTTCGACGCGCGGCGCGTGGCGGACACGGAGACACGGCTGTGGTTCTCGCGGCACTCGGGCGAAGGCGCCATGATCCCCGCCTACATGGAGCGCATGCTGCGCGAACAGTACGGAATCAAGCCGGACCACGCCCGGGAGATGGCGAGAAGGATGACCATGGCCGCCCGCGCGTTTCGCGGCGATGCGGAGGATGCCCCCGCACGGGCGCTGTCACGATTGAATGACGCCTACCTGATCCTCTGGTCCACACGGGGATCCTCGTTCGATTACCAGAAGGCCGCGCGGGCCGAGTTGCGCTGGTGGACGTCCCGACGGGTGGAAGGTCCGGGCTCCGTCGACATCGTCGGCGGCCGCATCGCCGACCTCTACCGAGCCATCTACCGCACCGACCACCCGGCGATCACTGAGGCCGGACGCCTCCGCGCCGAGGCCGATGCCCTGGCCGAGGCCGGCGGCCTCGACGCCGACTGGCACCGCATTCGAACGCTCCTGCAGCGCTCCTACACGGCACTCGCCGAGGCCGTGGATCAGGGCGATACAACGATGGGCGGAGGTGGGCCATGAGGATCTCGACGACAACGGCAGCATGCGCGGGCGGACTGGCCGCCGCGGCCTGGGGGGTGGAACCGGTGAAGACCAACACGTTTGGACAGGATGTTGCATTTCTCGCCCGGCACACGGAGACGATCGTGCTTTCCGCGGCCGACGGCGGCGCGAAGGTCGCCCTCGCACCGACCTGGCAGGGCCGCGTCATGACCAGCACCAGCGGCGGCGACGCCGGCCCCGGCTTCGGCTGGCTCAACTACAAGGTCATCGAGGCCGGGATCCGTCCACCGGCCGACCGCAAGGGATCCCTCGAGGAACACATCCACGTCTTCGGCGGTGAGGAGCGCTTCTGGCTCGGCCCCGAGGGCGGACAGTTCTCCGTCTTCTTCCAACCCGGCAGCACCTTCGATTTCGCCTCGTGGCAAACCCCCGCGCCGATCGACACCGACGCCTTCCGCGTCGCCGCCCGGTCGCACGACTCCGCCACCTTCGTCCACGAGTTCGACCTCGTGAACTGGAGCGGCACCCCCCTCGCCTGCCGCGTCGACCGCACGGTCCGGCTGCTCGACCGCACCGCCGCCGCGGAGGCCCTGCACACCGCCGTTCCCGACGGCCTCGAGTTCGTCGGCTATGAGACGGACAACCGCCTCACCAACCGCGGCACGAACGCATGGACGCGCCAGGGCGGCATGCTCTCCATCTGGATCCTCGGCATGTACAAGCCGTCACCCTCGACCACCGTCGTCATCCCGTTCAAGCCCGGCGCCGGGTCCGACCTCGGCCCGAAGGTCAACGACACCTACTTCGGCAAGGTGCCCCCGGAGCACCTCGTCGTGAAGGACGACATCCTCTTCTTCAAGGGCGACGGTACCCGGCGCGGCAAGATCGGCATCAGCCCCGCCCGCTCCAAGGGCATCGCCGGCAGCTTCGACGAGGCCGGCGGCGTGCTGACGCTGGTGACGTACAACGTGCCCGACTCGCACGCGGGTTACGTCAACTCGATGTGGGAACTTCAGAAGGACCCGTTCAGCGGCGACGCGCTCAACGCCTACAACGACGGCTCCCCCGAGCCCGGCAAGCCGCCGCTGGGGCCGTTCTACGAACTGGAGACCTCATCCCCCGCGGCCGCCCTGAAGCCCGGCGAAGCGATCCGCCACGTTTCGCGCACCTTCCACGTCCGCGGCCCCCGCCCCGCCCTCGACGCCCTCTCCCGCGCCACGCTGGGCGTCGGGCTGGAAGCGATCGAGAAGGCGTTCTGAAACACGCATTCCGCCCCGGGCACGCCTGCGGCGGACAGGATCACGGGATTCACCGCAGATTCGGCAATTCAGACCGAGGCAGGACAGGATAACGGGATTGGCAGGATGGAGTGGCGGTCCACCCTCGCTGCACTCACCTGAGGAGCGGAGACCATGCGCCGGGGCATTGCGTCCAACGTCGACAAACCATATACTTTTGCCATGAAAACTACATATACCATCACCGAGGCGCAGGCCGGGCTGCCCGGCTTGGTCCGCGAGGCGGACGACGGAGGAGCGATCGCGATAACGCGGCACGGCGCCACAGTGGCCTACGTGATCTCCAAGCAGCGCCTCGACGGCATGCTCGAATCGTTGGAGTTGATCGGCAACGCCGACGCGATGAGCGCGATCCATGCCGACCGGAAAGGACGGACCTCGTTCAAGCCGCTGAAGGTGCTGGATGCCTGAACCAACCGCCGACGTATTCCTGGCGGACCAGGTCGTCGCGTTCGTCCGCGCCCTGGCCCCCGAACCCCGCCGCCGCATGAGGCTGGCCTTGCGCGACCTCGCGAAGGGTCTCGGCGATCTCCTGCCCTTGGATGGCACCCTGTCCGGCTACGAGCGGCTGCGGGTCGGCGCGTTCCGGGTCATCTTCCGTCGGGCGGCGGTTGCCCGCGGCCGCAACCGGATCTACTGCGTCTTCGCGGAGCGGCGGTCGCTGGTCTATGTGCTTCTTGAGGATCTTCTCACCCGCGGTCTGGTCCAGCCCGGGCAGTAACCCGTCCTCACCTCATCCCGGCCTTCGACTTCCTCGCAGCAGTCCTCCCGGCCGTCCTCGGATCGACCCTGACAGAAACACAGAATGCCCCGGATATTCCTTCCGCATCCCGTTCATCCTGTGATCCTGTCGCCCCGCGCTCCCCTCCACCTTCCACCCTTCCTCCTACTTCCCGCAACACTGCTTGAACTTCCTTCCGCTTCCGCAGGGACACGGGGCGTTGCGGCCGGGGGGGGATCCGACCGCGGGGGCGGAGGACGGGCGCAGGCGGGGCATGATTTCGGACGCGGGCCGGCCGGCGCGCAGAAGCGCGGCGATCGCGTCGAGGTGCGGAAGGATGTGGTTGAAGAAGCGGCGGTAGCCGTCGCAGAGGATGCTGCGCGGACGCTCCGCAGGCTCGCCCGCATCGAGCAGCATCCGGTGCTTCGGACAGTCGCCGTTGCACAGGAAGAGCACCTCGCAGCAGCGACACACGGCGGGCAGTTTGTCCGCCTTGTCGCGCCCGAACTCCACCTGCGCGGGGTCGTCCACCATCTCGGCGAGCGGACGCTCCAGCAGGTTGCCGCGGCGGAAGGCGGGATAGACGTAATGGTCGCACGCGTAGACGTCGCCGTTCTTCTCGACCACCAGCGACCGCCCGCACTCGGGCGCGAACTGGCAGACCGACCCGCCGGCCCCCATCCGGTTGGCCAGCGCCGAGTCGAAGGCCTGCACGAACACGCGCCCGACATCGCGGCGGATCCACTCGTCGAAGACCGCAATCAGGAAGTCCCCGAACGCCCCGGCGGGCACGCTCCACGGCGTCAGCCGCACCGCCCCGGGCACACCCGCCGCGCCCGGCAGCCCGAGGTCGAGCCCCATCGCGCGCGCGGCCGCATCGGGCTCGCGCTCGACGATCGGAATGAACTGAAGGTGCTTCACACCGAGGCCCCGGATGAACCGGTATACCTCCAGGGGATGGCGCACGTTCGCGGCATGGACGGTGGTCAGGACGTTGAACTCGACGCGGTGCGTCTGCATCCGCAGGATCGCCGCGACGACCTCGTCGAACCGCGACCCGCCGGCGGTGTCCACGCGGTACGCATCGTGCATCGCGCGCGGACCGTCGAGGCTGATGCCGACGAGGAACGGGTTCGCGGCGAGGAAGGCGCACCATTCGTCGTCCAACAGCCGCCCGTTGGTCTGCAGCGCGATGGAGAAATCCCGCGCCCCGCACTGACGCCGCGCGAGATCGAGCGCCCGGCGGAAGAAGTCCAGCCCCGCCAGCGTCGGCTCGCCGCCCTGGAACGCCAACTGCACCGGCCCCGCCGTCGCCGTCGCGGTCTCGCGGATGTAGGCCTCCAGCATCGCCTCCGTCATCCGCGGCGACGGGTCATCCGCGAACAGCGCGGCCTTCTCCGTGTAGAAGCAATACCGGCAGGCCATGTTGCACCGCGGCCCCGCCGGCTTCGCCATCAGATGAAACGGTGCGGTCATACAAGCGAAAACCCCGGCGGGAAGGCCCGCCGGGGTTTTCAAATCCATCGAACGACCGACTAGTCCTGCTGACGACGACGACGGAAGATCGCCACCGCCGCTCCCGCCAGCACCAGCAGACCGGCGCCGGGCTCGGGGATGGGGGTGGTGAGAATGAAGTTGGCATCGCCAGCCAACGTAAGGTTCGATGCATCGGGCTGCTGTCCGGCCGAAGGCAACTGCTCAGTCAACGCTAAATCAGTGCCACCTTCGCCATAGTACGTCGGAGTCGTGC
>CAYRFK010000331.1:0-4473 GCA_964423465.1 uncultured Verrucomicrobiota bacterium
AGGCGGACGGGCGGCCGGACCTGTCGGTGACGCTGGGCGAGAGGAACGATGGTGCGGGGTTGGTGGTTCCATCGGGCGGCGACGGCGTCAACGAGCCGTGCGTCCTGGGGGGCCGGTCCGCGCGCAGGATGGCCGGCGAGCGGTCGAGCTATCTTTACGTGCGCATCGATCACCCCGCATGGCCCCACGGCCCCGTCGACGCATGGGCGGTGCTGGATGTGTTCGACGACCGCGTGGCGCGACTGGGTCTTCAGTACGATCGCGCCCCGGTTCCCGGTGGTGCCCGCGATCACTACGCCGATGCGCCGCGGTCCTGCTGGCTCACCGGCGGGCGGACCTGGCGGCGCCTCGTGTTTCCCCTTCCGGGGCTCGCCCTCGGTCACGGACAGAACCACGGGGCGGATTTTCGCCTGTACGCGCGCGGCGTCGTCGTGAGCCGCATCGAACTGACCGCCACCAAGCCGCCGGAGACCGATGCCTCCGCGGTGCCCGCAGGGCTTGCGGTGCTGCGTCCGCCGGGCATGGAACTGACCTTCGGCAACGACGCGAGCCCCGAGGATGCCGCGGTCTTCCGCATGCTGTCGGTGTCGAGCGTCGAGAGCTACGTCGATTGGGCCGGCGTCGAGCCGCAGCGGGACCGGTGGGACTGGACCAAATGGGATGCGCAGGTCGCCGTGCTCGAGAAGGCCGGCCTGAAGTGGGTTCCGTTCCTCATCGCCGGGCCGGCCTACGCAACCCCGCTCTGGTTCCAAAACGGCCCGGAATCGCGGTTCTATCGCTGCCTGGAACACGGGAAGGAAGGCCGCGTGCAGAGCCTCTTCAACCCGGCCCTGCGCCCGCAGATCGAGCGCTTCGTCGCGGCGCTCGCCGGCCGCTATCGCGATCGCGGCGTCATCGAGTCGCTGCTGCTCGGCGTGACGGGCATCTACGGGGAGAGCATCTACCCTGCGGGTCCCGAGGGCGGCTGGACCGCACGCCTGACGGGCGACTACCACAACCATGCCGGCTGGTGGGCCGGCGATCCGCTGGCCGCCGCCGCGTTCCGCGACACGATGCGCGCCCGGTATGCCGACCTCGCCGCGCTCAATCGCGCGTGGGGTGCCGCGCACACCTCGTTCGATGCGGTCGCACCGTTTCTCCCGGATCAGGCCCCGAACGATCGCGCCCGCGCGGACTTCGTCGAGTGGTACCAGCAGGTCATGACCGACTGGAGCGTCTTCTGGGTGCGCACGGTGCGAAAACACTTTCCGGAGACGCCGATCTACCTCTGCACCGGCGGCGACGGCGATCCGATGCTGGGCGCGGACTTCACCGCCCAGGCCGCCGCGATTGCGCCCTTCGGTGCCGGGATCCGGATCACGAACGAGGGCAGCGACTACGCGAACAACTTCACGCTGACGCGCGAGGTCGCCACCGCGACCCGCGCCTACGGCACCTTCTGCGGCTTTGAACCGGCCTCGGGCGTCGATGCGACCGGCAACGTCGCGCGCATCTACAATGCGACGGCCTCCGGCGCGCGGCAGCTTCACTGCTACACAAGCAATGTCCTGGGCGGCGATCCCGATTCGCTGGACTTCTTCGTGAAGACGGCGCCGATGCTGTCGCCCCGGGCTCCGCGCCCGGAGCTCGCGATCTACCTGCCGCGCGAAACCTGGGCACTGGAGCCCGCCGCCAACGAGCGGCTGCGGGCGATCGCCCGCGCGGTGCGGGATGTTGCCGATCCGGACTTCGTGACGCGCCGCACTGTCGCCGACGGATGCCTGAAGAACTGCGGGCTGCTTCTGCTGGCCGAGGCCCCGGTGCTCGAGCCTGCCGCGGCGGATGCCATCGAAACCTGGGTGCGTGCGGGCGGGACGCTGGTGGTCGCGACGCAGGCGGACGCGCAGCCGGTGGCGGGGCGACTCCATGACCTTTCGGCGTGGAAAGAGCGGGTGCTGCCGGCGCTGAAGGCCACGTCGCGCGTCATCGCGGCCCGCCTCGTCGGGCCGGCCCCGGCGCGATGGATCCTCCAAATCGGCGCGGACGGTGATGCCGCGTGGCTCGATGGCGATTGGTATGGCCCGGAAAAGAGGGGGGATGACACGTGCCGCTGGTCTGGAGCCCGGCCCCGCATCCGGCTACCCGCGACCGCCGGGGTCGCACACACGCTGCGTCTGGTCGTGATCGTTCCGTCCGCGGCGATGGACTCGGAGGGCCTTCGCGTGCTGGTCGATGGGCGCGAGACCGGCCGGATCACCCGGCATGGCGTGGTGGATGCGGTATTCGAGGTTCCCGCCCCGGCGGCAGAGGGCGGCATCTCAACGCTCGAACTCCAGTGCAGGACATGGAAGCCGTCGGCCGTGGCAAAAACCACCGACCCCCGCGAACTCGGTGTCGAAGTCCGCCGCATCGAATGGAACCGCGTGGGCGCCGCCGACGCAGCTCCGGGCGCGGCATCCGTGACGCCGACGGTCGATACGGCTGCCGTTGCCGCCGCCACCCGCGGGGTGGGCCGGGGCAGGGTCGTGTTTCTGCCGGGACTCTCGGCCCAACCCGACGCCCTGGCACGCGTCGTCGCCTCCCTCCTGCCCGGCGCCGCGGATGGCCGTCTCGACGGCCGATTTGCCACGCGCCTTGCCGAGGGTGTGCTCTGGTTCGATCCGGCGAAGGTCGGGATCCGGCTGGAGCGATGAGGGTCACGGGATCCTGCCCACGGTCCGCGGGGCCGCGGACCCTCCCGCGCCCTCCGGGAGTCGTGCGGATTTGCAATGGGTCGGAGGGAGCCCCGGCGACACCGTGCCCAATGTCCTTGCCGCCCTGGCCTCCGTCTGAGGTGCGGTGCCCATGCGCGCGAAAATGGTGTAGGCTGCACGCATGGCGGACGGGGCGCGAATCCGGGTTTTGACGGACGCGGTGATCAACAAGATCGCCGCGGGCGAGGTCGTCGACCGTCCGGCCTCGGTGGTGAAGGAACTTGTGGAGAACGCGCTTGATGCGGGATCGACGCGCATCGAGGTCGAGGTGGTCGCGGGCGGCAAGACGCTGGCGGCGGTCACGGACAACGGGCGGGGCATGTCGCGCGACGACGCGCTGTTGTGCCTTGAGCGGCATGCGACCAGCAAGATCCGCGACGTCGACGACATCGAGCATATCGCGACGCTGGGGTTCCGCGGCGAGGCGCTGGCGGCGATTGCATCCGTATCGCGCATGTCGCTGCAGACCGCCGCCGCCGGAGAGACCGGCGGGACGGAGATCACGATCCACGGCGGGCGCATTCTGGACGTGAAGGATGCCGGCTGTCCGGCCGGTACGCGGATCGCCGTGCGCAACCTCTTCTTCAACGTGCCGGCGCGTCGCAAGTTTCTGCGGACGGAGCAGACCGAGTTTGCGCAGGTCCGGCAGCTTCTGATGCCGTATGCGCTTGCGTGGCCGGAAATCGGATTCCGGCTGGTCTCCGATGGGCGTGAGGTCTTCAATCTGCCGCCCGGCGCGGGGTTGATGGACCGGCTCGCCACGCTCTACGGCCGGCCCGTGACCGACGCCCTCCGGCCGGTGGAGCACGAGCAGGAGGGGGTGCGCGTGCAGGGCTTCGTCAGCCTGCCGCAGGCCAGCCGCGCGGATCGCGCCGAGCAGTATGTTTTCATCAACCGGCGGCCCGCCGGCGCGCCGGTGCTGCAATACGCTCTCACCGAGGCCTACCAGTCGCTGCTGCCGCGCGGTCGCTACCCGGTCGTATTCCTGTTCCTGCGCCTCGATGCGGGCGACGTGGACGTCAACGTCCACCCGACCAAGAAGGAAGTGCGTTTCCGCCGCCCCGGGGACGTGCGCGACGCGCTGATCGAGGCGGTCCGCGCGGCTCTTGGGACGCCGTCTGCGGCCGCAGTGGTCGCCCCGTCGACGTCGGCCCCGCAGCCGGAGGCGTGGAGCCATCCGCCGCTCTCGATTCCCGACCTGCCGCCGGCCCGCGTGTTCGCCTATCCGCGCATGCCGATGACGCCGCCTCCCGCGCCGGAGCCCGGCGCGGCGTCGGCGCCGCCATCCGCGTCCGCCCCGGCGTCCGCCGATTCGTCCGCGGGCCTTGCGGGCGGCTCGCCTTGGGCGTGGTGCCGCGTGGTGGGCCAGGTCGGCGGGCTGTTTGTCGTGATGGAGACGGAGGACGGCCTCGTCCTGATGGATCCTCACGCCGCGCATGAGCGCGTCCTGTTCGACCGCTTCATGCGCGAGGCGCTGGCGGGTGCGGTGAAGAGCCAGGGGCTTCTGATGCCGGTCACGGTGCAGCCGGGCGGGCACGATGCCGAGATCATCCGCCGGAACCTTCCGGCGCTTCAGTCGATGGGCTTCGGCATCGCGGAGTTTGGGGGCGATTCGTTTGTCGTGGATGCGGTGCCCTCGGTGCTCGGGGCCGTCTTCGCGCCGAATACGCTCTCCGAGATCGCCGCGACGATCGAGGGCGGCGGTCCCCGCGGCGGCGCCGAGCGCTGGCTCAAGGAGCGC
>CAYRFK010000332.1:0-4472 GCA_964423465.1 uncultured Verrucomicrobiota bacterium
CGCCGGGGTGTCCGATTCAAAAATCGTGCTTCAGACCGGTTCCGCGTCGATTACCCCGAACAGCATCATTATACCGTTCGAGCAGGACGTGGCCGTAACTTTTCTGTACGAAAATGCCGGATTCAGCCAGAATGATTTCGGCTGGATGCTGGCCGGCACAGGCTCCGGCGGCACAAAGCATGAAGTTTACCATGACGTTAACGACAATAATAACAACGGAGTGCTCGATGACCGGGAAGGAATCGATGCCAACGGAGACGGTGTTGTCAATATGCTCGACAACCGGGTGGTTCTGGGGCATTTTGCCGGCGGTACGGAACTGGTTTTTTATCTCAACGTGGATCAACAAAGCTATTCCTGTTTTACCAAAACAGACTGGAACCCGGATGTATTTGCCGGCAGTTGCACCACGACCCCCGGTTTTACCAAGACGTTTGAACTGGGAAGCACCACGAGAGGCTTTGCTGTCTGCGGGCCTTCCCAATGGCTGGATACCGATGCAATCAACCGCCTGAAAGCCGCGCCGCTGAATTTGGACTTCACCACGACAACCAAATCCATTGCCATTACCCGTGGAGATGAATTCCCGCATGTGATGGTCGGCGCACCCGATGGCAAACCCAATGAATGGGTTCTGGCATGGGAAGATTGGAAAACCGGGGGCGACTACGATATCAACGACATGGTTTTTCGAATCGACCGCCAAACCGGAGGCAGCGCCCAGTTGCAGTCCGCCCAGGCCATTACGCCACTCGATACGGAGGCCTATTTTACGGCGGTGACCATCGAAGTGTATGACAACATGCCTTGCTCCGGCCGCACCCGGATCAAATACTGGCTGTCGATCGATAACGGTGTCAACTGGGTGGAGATAACAGACTGGGATGTGGTGAAAACATTTACCGGTACCGGCGACGCCAAAACAGTGGGCAGCGAAGTTTCCGGCTGGTCGCCTGGAAACCCTGCTCAGACATACCGTCTGCGTCGGGTGGATTTTTCCGGGGGTGCGATGGTCGGCAGGCAGCTTATCTGGAAAGCGGAAATGTTCAGTACCGATGAAAGTTGTGTTCCTGAAATCATCGATGTGGCTTTAAAAGGCAGCGTGGCCACTCATGGCTTTTTTTCCAGAGCATCCCCCAGCGTTCAAACCAATATGCTGTATTCCGGCAATTATGAAACCCCGGCAATTTCCTGGAACGAAAAAGTACTTCGAGGGCACTTAAACGCCACCCGGCTGTATGATCCGGCGGTTCCCGGCCAACAGTCCATCCAGTTGCTGTGGGATGCCGGCGCTGTGCTGACGGCCATGTCGCCCGCCGATCGCACGATATTTTATCCCAACATTACCATGGGCGCGGTAACGCATGAGGCAATCGGTTCAGGCGATGGCACGCGAACACATTTTTCCGGAACCCTTGCCCATCATCCCATTTCTGCCACCACAGTAACGATCACGGATTCTGTTGAAAACTTCCGTGATAAACACACGGACGTACTGGAAGGAGATCGGGGGGGAACCGGTACGATCAACCGTTTTACCGGCGTTTATGATCTGTATTTCAAAACGCCTCCGACGGCAAACATGCCTGTCGTGGCTGATTACACCTATTATACCAGTTCCAGCAATCTGTATGATTTTACAACAGCCAATATCACCAATACGATGTTGGCCCTTAATGGCACGGTCATCACGGATAACACCGGCACCCACTATAAATATGATCTCAACCAGGATAGCGTTTATTCCGAAGCGGATGGAGACTGGCTGGTCGGCTGGGTGCGCGGATACAAGGACGGCGTCAGCACGAAAAAAGAGTGGCTCCTGGGCCAGATTGACCATTCGGTGCCAGCGGTTCAAACTCCGCCCGGCAGAGCCGGCTGGTATTTCGGCTCTGCCGTAACCGATCAGGAACGTAAAGATTTCGATGCGTTTGCTGAAGCCAACAAGGACCGACAAACCTTGGTGTATGTGGGATCGCGAGACGGGATGCTTCATGCGTTCAATGCCGGGGCATTTAGATGGAAAGATTTTCCAATGCATCTTCCCAATGGGGAGATAATCCCAAAACCGACTTCCCGGAGTACCGGGGCTATTTCGAATGGTCGGGCAACACATCCGGCACTGCCGACTATGGTGACGGAAAGGAATTGTGGGCTTTTATTCCGGCTAATCTGATATCCCGGTTAAAAAACAACCTGTTGTCCGGCGAAGATCAGGCTTATGTGGACGCATCGCCGACCGTAAGCGATGTGATGATCGGCGGTACCTGGAAAACGATTCTGCTCAGCGCCGAAGGAAACGGCGGAGATACGGTGTTTTGTCTGGATGTCACCCATCCGCTCAGTCCGACATTTTTATGGGAATTTGCCGATCCCGATTTATTCCGGAGCCGATCATCGCCGGCGGTTGCTGTTATCGGCCGTATCAATCCCAAAACATGGGCGGCTTTTTTCGTTTCCGGCAAAACGTACGACAATACATTGTATCCTTCTGTCTACGTGATCAATATCGCAGATGGAAGTGTTATCCAGAGGATTTTTCTGGATTCGGTCAGTGCGGGCATCGGTGGGGTTCCCAGTGGTCAACCGGCGGTGGTGGATTCGGATGTTGACGGCTATGTTGACCGCGTCTATATCGGTACGGACAAGGGCTATCTATACAAAATAAACATTCCAGGCGATCCCGGCAGTATCGGCAGCTATACCCAGTGTATCATCAATAACGATTTCACCGACAATTACAGCGCCACCCTGGCATCGAATCAGCAGCATCACCCCATTTATGCGTCGCCGGTGGTCGTGGTTGAAAATACCTATGACGAAATGGGCAAATTGGAATATAATATCAAAATCCTGTTTGGAACGGGAGACAGTCCATACTATGATGAAACCATCAATACTACGGACACCACGTATCATTTTTTTGCGTATGTCGATACCTCCGAAAAAGGTGACTGCGACAACAGTAAAGTCACACTGGACTGGTTGTACGCGCTGCCTGCCGGTCACCGGATATTTGCATCGGCATTTGCAGCCGCCGGCAGAATCTATTTCGGCACCACCACATCGGAAACCGAAGACCCCTGTGAAGGTGCCGGAAACCCGGCATCCAACGCCGGAAAATTGTATGTGATGGACATCGAACAATCGGAATCGCCTGTACCGAAATTCGCCATCGACACCGGAGATATTCTGTCTGCGCCGGTGGTGGACGATGAGAACCTTTATGTCAAAACCCCAAGCGGAATTGATTTAACGAAGGGCCCCTATAACAACCCGATCATCGGCCCGCCTCTGCCCCCATCGATGGTTACCTGGCGGGAGATATTCAAAAAAGATCAATAGGTTAGCCAAATACCAACACTGTAACCTGTGAACCGTGACCAGATTTGGCAGAGCGTTGTTCACTGCCGACAAAACGATTTTCTTCATTTCTTATTGGCTTTCAGAAATTCATTTCGCAAGACAGCAGGAGGGAGGGAATAGGCGTTTTTCGGCCATTCCCGACCGATAACGCACCGAAATTATTTATCTGAATGTCTATCTCGCTGAATTCAAAAGGAGTACTCTGAATGAAACATTTTGTTTTCATGTTGATGATTGGATTTTTTTTGCCGGTGCATCCAGTTTGCGCGGAAATGTACCGCTATCAGGATATTAGCGGGGTTGTCCGCTTTACCGACAATCTGTCCGACGTCCCAGAAAACCAGCGGCCAAGGGCTTCCATTTATGAAAACACATCTGCCCCAGCCGAACCTTCAGCCGCTCAAGAGCCTTCTGGCCGAAAAGAAACGGACGATCCAAGTCGGAAGTTGTCGGAAAGCCTGGCAGGTGATTTGGACACGGACATTCCTCCAACCGAGGAAAATTCAAATGCGCCATCCCGGATCGATGAACTTCTTAAAATGAAAACGGCTCTGGATGCAGAATACGCTCAGTTGATGAAAGAATCGCTGTCTCTTTCCGAAGAGAGGAAAACCATTTCCGGTAATAACGCGGTAAAGGCTCATAATCAAAAAGTGATCGATCTGAACGCCCGGGTGGAAGCCTACGAAAAACGCCGGGCCGCCTTTCAGAAAGAGGCAGATGCGTTCGATGCCAGCCTGAAGAAACGGCTGGCACAACCGCCACAGCCCTTGCAAACGCCATCACCGTAAATTCAGATGGCTATCATCGTTTCCATCCCCCTCATTCATTTCCTGTTTAAAGAGGAAATGAACGGAATGATTGAAACAATGGCCGATGAATAAAATAAACGGTTCTTTTTGAACAATCAAGAATATCTCATGAATAAGTGGAATGATCTCACCCACTAAATTACCTTGGCCTCGTGCCGTAAACATGGTCGTGCCATCGACGCATTACGTCTTCGTGACCAAATGAATGACGGCCGCCATATCCTTATTGATTTTGGGCCTTTGGTCAGGCGCCGGGATGCTTATTGGCGGCTCCGGCAGTCTCGTAATTTTCGG
>CAYRFK010000333.1:0-4449 GCA_964423465.1 uncultured Verrucomicrobiota bacterium
GGCTGGTGGGCATATTCCTGGTCGGTCACGATCATCAGAATGTTGGGTTGCTTGGTCATGATTCATTCCCCTTCTGGCATGAGGTCACTCGGTTTCACTCCGTCTCTCCGCTTGGTCATGCGCTGTTGCGCGAGTCCATGATTACCGTCACAATGATGTCGTCTCCCGAAGTTCCTGCAGATAGGCGATGCCGCTGCGGCCGGACAGGTTCCCGATCACGACCTGCGGCTCCTCGCAGCACATGTCCATCGCTGCGAGAACACGCCGAAACTCCTCGGATCGCAGGTGCCGTCGGAAGGCAGGATCCGAGCTCCACTCCTCGGTATACCGGACGCACTCCGGATCCATCGCATCCCGCGCCACGGCACAGGAGACGCACCCCGCCTTGGCCTGAGTCTGTCCGACGGAAGAGAGCAGCAACTGCACGCCGCTTTCCGCGCTCCGTTTCGTGAAGCGCAGCCCGATGGAACAAGTGGTCAACGCCAGATCGTTCGCTTTTGGCATGCCAGATAAGTAAGCAGAAACGATGCCAATTCAGGATTCCGCGCCACACATATTTCCTAATGCATTACAAAAATTAGGATTACAGCAGCGCTGGTGGTGTCTGTGGTCGTCTTCGATCACGAGGGATGAATGGCGGCATGTCGCCACTTTGGCTCTATGTCGCCATTCGTACAGATCAAGACGCCCAGTTTCCAGCGCACCGTGACCGGCGCAAAATGGAAACGGTTCGACCGCAAGGCGCGATCGAACCGCACTCTCAGGGATGAATCGTTCCGGCTAGGGGCGGACGATGCCCAGGTTCTTCATCCGCGAGCGCAGGGTGCTGCGCTGGAGGCCCAGCACTTCGGCCGCGCCTCCCTTGCCGCTGATCCGCCAGCGCGTGCTTTCGAGCACTTCCAGGATATGATGTCGCTCGACGTCGGTCAGCGTCTTGGAGGGAGCAGCAGCCGATGCGGATTGGCTGTCGGGCAACTCGATCATCAGGGTGCGTCCCTCACTGACGATCATGGCCCGCTCGACCATGTTCCGGAGCTCGCGCACATTGCCCGGCCAGTGATACTGCTTGAGCCGCTCGATCAGTGGCTTCGGGATGGAATCGATCGACCGGCCCATCTTCCGATTGAACTCCTCGACGAATTTCCAGACCAGCAGCGGGATGTCCGTGATTCGCGCCCGGAGCGTGGGCGCCACGATGGGGAAGACATTCAGACGGTGGAACAGGTCCTCCCGGAACCGGCCCTCCCGGACCATGGCGGACAGGTCGCGATTCGTGGCGGCAATCACCCGGACATCCACCTTGAGGGTTCGATGGCTTCCCAGCCGCTGGAACTCCCCCTCCTGCAGGACGCGGAGGAGCTTGACCTGCAGGTCCAGGGGAAGATCGCCGATCTCATCCAGGAAGATCGTCGAGCCGTCCGCAATTTCGAAACGCCCGACCTGCTGGGTCATGGCGCCGGTGTAGGCGCCCTTCTCCCGCCCGAACAACTCGCTCTCGATCAGCGGCGCCGGCAGTGCCGCGCAGTTGACCTTGACCATCGTCGTTGCCTTCCGGCTGCTCAGGTCATGGATGGCCTGGGCGAGAAGCTCCTTACCCGTGCCCGTCTCCCCGGTGATGAGCACGGCGGCCCCCGTAATCGCGACCTTCCCCGCCAGCGCGAGCATCCTCTGGATCGCCTCGCTCTCGCCCACGATGGTTCCGTGGCCGGATTCGGAGCGCATCTGCTCGCGCAGATAGACGTTCTCCTTCTGCAACTGATCCTGCAATCGCTGCACTTCGTCCAATGCCTGACGAAGAGAGGCCTCGGTGTTCTTCTGCACGGAGACGTCCTGCAGAACCCCGATCGTCCGCACCGCGCGACCGGCGGCGTCGCGATCCATCACGTGGACCCGGTGGTGGAGGAAGATGACGCCGCGCTCCGGATTCAGGAAACGGTAGTCCACCGTTTTTCGATCCACCCCCTCATCCTCGATCTCCCGTCTTACGTCCATGACGAAGGCGCGATCCTCGGGGTGGAGGTGATCGAACCAGAACTCCATGATCCGCCCGGCCTTCTCTTCGGCCTCCGACAGCCCCAGAATCTCACTGGCCCGGCGGTCCGAATAGGTCACGCGAACGTTGTTGAGCACCTCGTAGACACCCAACCCGGCCACCTCCAGCGCCGCCGCCGTAAACGCCCCGCTCTCGCGCAGGGCCAGGTCCATCTTTCGTCGCTCGGTGACGTCCTGCATAACGCCGATCGTCCGCACCGCGCGGCCGGCGGCATCGCGCTCGACCACGTGGGACAGGTGGTGGATATACATGAGGCCGCGTTCCGGATTCAGCAAACGGTAGTCGGCTATCGCCCGGTTCCGCTCGCCATCGCTCATGGCCCGTCTCATCTCCATGAGGCCGGGGTGGTCTTCGGGATGAATGTGCTCCTCCCAGAACTTGAGGACCCCGTCGGCCGTCCCGCCGGCCTCCGGCCACCCGATGATCTCGCGTGTCCGTCGGTCGGCGAAGGACACACGAACGCCATTGATCACCTCGTAGAAGCCCAGTTCGGAAGCATCCAGCGCCGCCTTCATGCGCGCCGCGCTCTCGCGCAGGGCCTCGTCCATCTTCCGGCGCTCGGTGATGTCGTCGAACGTGATCACCACCCCGGTCCGCCGCCCGTGTTCCAGGATGGGCGTGCACTTGTATTCCACCGGGAAACACGTGCCATCCTTGCGCCAGAAGACATCTCTGGTCACATGATGCTCCACCCCGTTCCGGCAGGTGGTGCAGATCGGACATTCGCTTTCCGGGTAGGACTTCCCATCCTCCCGGGAATGATGCCAGACACAGTGGGCGTTACGGCCCACGAGGTCCTCCGGCGCATGACCGAGCATCCTCGCCGCCGATGGATTGACGAAGGCCAGGTCTCCCTGCAGGTCGATCCCCAGGATGCCTTCCGCGGCCGAACTGAGAATCAACTGGTTCTGGCGGTTGGCGCACGCCAGGGCATCTTCGGCCCGCTTGCGCTCGGTGATGTCCGTAGTGACTCCCATGAGTTGGGCCGGCGTGCCGGTCCCCCTCGCGCACATGCGGCCGCACGTGAGCAGCCAGCGTATTTCCCCGTCCGGGCGCACAATGCGGTACTCGACCACCCTTGCCTCGCGCGACGCGATGCCCTCGGTCATCGCATCGCGCACGGCCTGGCGGTCATCCGGGTGAATCAGCTCCATGAAGCGCTCCACCTCCAGAGCGTTGTCCGGCGTCAGTCCGAGCAACTCCATGGTCTTGGAACCAACCCAGAAGCGTTCGCCCTTCGCATCCAACACCCAAGGACCCGCCCCGGCCGCCTCCGTTGCAAGCGACAAATGCTCCTCGCGGTCCCGCAAGGCCTGCTCCGAGCGCTTGCGCACGATCGCGTTGGCAAAGATCCGCGCGACCAACTCCAGCCAGCGGATCAGCGCGTCCGACCAAACACGCGGCGTGACCATGTCATGAAAGGAAATCGCGCCAAACGGTGCGCCCCCGCCTACGGCCAGAATCAGGAGCAAGGCGTTATTCACGCCGAGCTTACGATACGAATCCTGGTCACGCGCCGCGCCGTCCGGAACATCGTCCATGGACGCGAGGAGAAACGACCTGCCCGCCTGCACTTCGCGGAGTCCCCACGGGAAGGACTCCGCGGCTTGTACCTGTCGGGATAGCGGCGGCCCCTCCAGACGCCGGTATTGATGAGTCAGCGTGAAGACCTCGGGAGTATCAGCCTCCCACTGCCACAGAACAGCGATATCGAACCCCATACCCTCGCAGACCTTGCGTAGCGCATCGTCGATCTCAAGATCCACCTGGGCAGCCGGCATGTTGATAAACCGCGACGACAGGTCGCTCAGCAGCGTCTCGAACCGCAACCGGTCTTCGCATGTCCAGTTCCCGTCGGCAGAGCTCCGGCTGGAAGGTGCCCCCGTAATCTGCGTATTCACAATCGTCGGCTTCACGTGTGTTCCGTTCCGGCGGTTCTCATCCCAGCGGCCAGTATTGCCACATTCAAACTCCGGAACATAGCCCAAAAGATCGCCGCAGATGTAGCGACACCGAGTTCATCCGTGGTCCAAGCCTTGGAAGACGGATGTGGCGCAGCTTCCAAGGATGGAGAGTCCTCCCCACCGCGCTGAAGGGAAGTCAGCCGATGTTGGCCGGATTCGAGGCACGCCCTCGCCGTTCCGGTGGCGGGGATGCCAGGGGCTGTCCTGTTTGTTTTCTGGGCGGCGAGCCGCGAGGGCTTTGGTTCCGACAGGCACCGGATCGAGGTAGAGAATCGGTGCCGGGACGCCGCCCCGCTTGCCTGAGCGCATTTCGGGGGCCAAATCCCGGCGGGACCGGCGGTGGCTATCGTGCATCGCGGTTCGGCAGTTGAGCCCGACACGGGGCGTCTACCCCAATCGGTTGATTGTATTCTCGGCCTCGCACAGTGTGGC
>CAYRFK010000334.1:0-4432 GCA_964423465.1 uncultured Verrucomicrobiota bacterium
AGATCCTGCTCGGCTTCACGCCCGGCTACGGGAGCACGTTTGAGATCGTTTCCGGTTTCGGAACGCTTGGGGGCATCGGCGAGTTCAACGGCAAGCCCGACGGGTCGACGTTCAACGCCGGCGGCACCGACTTCGAGATTCACTACAACGGCAACGACATCACGCTGACCGTCGTTCCCGAGCCCGCGAGCCTGGGCATGATGGGCCTGCTAGGCATCGCCGGCTGGCTGCTGCGCCGCCGCTCGCGGCGCTGATCGTCGTACAAGGACCGCCGGACAACTCCGGCATCCAGGCTGAAATGCCCGGGTGCCGGAGTCTTTGTTTCTTGCGCGGAAACGATCCGGTTGGTTGTCAAGAATACGCTTGATGCGCCCCCGAGTCTGATGCTAAATCAACTATTGGTCGGTTTGGCGGGATACAAATAGGCCTTGTGCTCATCGGCAGGACTATGTCCGGAGAAAGAGGTTTCCCATGAAGCGGTGGATGCTGTGCCTGGCAACGGTAGGGGCTCTGGTGTTGTCGTCCGGCGCGCGTGCGGCAGATCGCACATGGGACGGCGGATCATTCATCGCCGGAGGCGTGACGAACGGGCTATGGACGACGGGCGCGAACTGGGTGTCGGATGCGCCTCCCGTCAACGGCGATCAGTTGTTCTTCGCCGGCACGGTCGGTCTGATCCCGACGAACGCCACGCTCACATCCTTCGGTGCACTCACGTTCAACGCCGATGCCGGCGCCTTCAACCTACGCGGATCCTGGTTCGCCCTGACGGGCGGTTTGACGAACCTCTCGGCCAATAATCAGATCGTCAACAACACCCTGTCGCTGTCCGGCACGCCGAAGACGTTTCATCAGTCCCAGCTCGGAAAGATCGTAATCTTCAACAACTTCGTCACGAACAACGCCGGCCTCAACCTGACCGGGGTGGGCAGCTTTGCTTTTTCGAACATCGTCGTCGGAAGCGGGGCCATCACCTCGAGCATCAATCCGAACGGGACGACGATCCAGAGTGTCTACTTCTACAGCAACAACACCTACAGCGGCGGCACGGTCGTCAACCCCAGCAACCGCGTCGTTGCGAGCGGTGGCAACGCCAAGCTCGGAACCGGGGCGATTGTCGTCGAGAACGGCGGCCAGTTGTGGCTGAGCGGCGGCGCCAATCTCGCGAACGCCCTGACGCTGAAGGGCGGGAATGGTCCGACGGAAGGCGCGGCGAATCTCGGCGCCATCCGATTTGACGGGTCCACCTATTCCGGAAGCATCGACATCCAGGCCAATGCGCGGATCCATGCGCAGTCGGGCGACAGCACGATCTCGGGGCCGATGACCGGCTCGGCCGTCATTGAGAAGAGCGGAGCCGGCAACCTCCAGCTCGCGAACATCACCAACACCTACAACGGAACGTGGATCATCTCCAACGGTCGGCTGAGAATCATGAACGACCGCGCCCTCGGCACGGTGCCCGGCGCCTACGACGCGGATTCGATCACGCTGACGAACGGCGGCATCCTGATGAACTGGTCGTCGCGGCCGACGATCCATGCGAACCGGGGCATCTTCGTCACCAGCCAGAAGGGCGGCCAGATGGCAGCCGGCTGGTGGGCCGACTTCGAGGTCGGGAGCATCATCAGCGGGACCGGCGCGGTCAGCGTGGCCGGCGACCCGACGCCCGGATGGGTGATCCTGTCGGGGGCCAACACCTTCTCCGGCAATCTGACGAACAACGCCCGCATCGCGCTCGGAAGCAGCGACGTGCTGCCCGACGGTGCGGGCAAGGGGAATGTCGTCCTGAACGCAGGTGTTTGGAACGCGCTCGATATGCGCGGCTTCTCGGACACGATCAACGGGCTCACAGGCAACGGTCTGGTGACGAACAGCACGGGGTCCTCCACGCTGACGGTCGGCAACAACGACCAGAGCAGCACATTCACCGGCGCCTTCGATGCACGGAACGGGGCGCAGTTGGTGGTCCTGAAGATCGGGACGGGCGCTCTCACGCTGAACACCGCGAGGTTTGGAAACAATACCGCCCTGGCGGCCGGGCAGGGCACCGTGCTGGCCCAGGGATCCATTCCGCTGGCGGTCGTGGCCACGGGCGGCGCGACGCTCGTTCCCCGCGACTACCGCCTTCCGGGCATCCTGTCGACACCCGGGCAGATGGCGCTTACGAACGCCAACATCTCCTTCGATGTCGGCGGCTCGAACCCCGGCGGCGACAGTGATCTGCTGGCCGCGCATGACCTGTCGCTCAGCGGCACGACGACGCTCTACCTCTCGCCCATGAAGGCCCTCGGCGCCGGCGCGCACACGGTCTTCAGCTATACCAATGCCCTGTCCGGCGGCGCGGGGAATCTGGCGGCCGTTTCAGCCATCGCCACCCGCTACACCGGTTTCACGATCAGCGATGCAACGCCGGGCATCATCACCGTCAGCGCCGCCGGCGGAACCCCGGCCAACGTGAGATGGATCGGCAGCAATGCGACGTGGGGGGTGACCAATGCGGCTTTCTACAACACCGACACGTCGTCCACCGACATGTTCTACCACGTGGACACCGTCACGTTTGACGACAACGCCACGACGGGCATCGTGAATCTGGGCGTCCAGGTGGTGCCCCATCACGTGAATGTGACGGGCAGCACCAACTTCACCATGACCGGCTCCGGCCGGATCAGCGGGGCCGGGGGTATCACGAAGAGCGGGGCGGGCACGCTGACGCTCAGCAACGCAAACGACTTCGCCGGGGACGTCCTGGTCAACAACGGCATCGTCCAGCTCGGCAACGCGGCCGGTCTGGGAACGACGGTCGGCGTCACGCGCGTCCAGGGCGGCACGCTGGACATCTTCAATTTCAATCCCGGCGACGAGATGATCTACATCGAGGGCGAAGGGTTCAACTCAACCGGCGCGCTCATCAACACGTCCACCGCCGCCGACACGACCCTGCGGCGCCTCATCCTGGCGGGCGATGCCGTCGTCGGCGGCATCCGACGCATCGACATCAACGGCGCGCTGGTCAACGGAACGAACTCCGCGTTCCTGTCCACCGAGGGCGCGTCGCGCGACCTGACGGTCCGCATGGGCGCCGGCACCAACGAACTCATCTTCACCGTGCGGAATGCCAACATCGACGCGGCCCTCCGCAACATAACGGTCGAGCGGGGCCTGCTGCGCTTCGAGGACGGCCGCACCGGATCGGGTGATCCGGACGGCACGATCACCGTCTTGAGCGGGGCCAACCTCGACTTCTACAACATGAGCAACTCGCTCAACCGGAGCGTTACGCTGGACCCCATGGCGCGGCTGTCCAACCGCGGCGGCGGCGCTGCCACGAACCTGAACATCCTCAACGGAACCCTGACACTGAACGGCATCGCGTCCAACCACGTCAACCAGTCCATGACCCTCGCCGGGAAGGTCACCGGTCCGGGAGGGCTGATCAAGGCCGATGCCGGCACCCTTTATCTCACCGGCACCAACGACTTCGCCGGGGGCCTGCTCATCTCCGCCGGCACGGTCAACGTCGGCAAGAACGGAACCAGCGGCAATCTGGGTACCGGACCGGTCACCAACAACGCCGCGACGTTGCTCTTCAGCCGTTCGGACGACTCCACGGTGGGCAATGTCTTCGTGGGAACCGGCATCAGCACGAATGCGGCTCTTGTCAAGACGGGACGCGGGCGTCTGACGCTGGCGGGCGCCAGCCCGTCCTTCACCGGCATGGTCAGGATCGACAACGGGATCCTCGCCGTGGGAACGGACACGTCGGCCGGCTGGACGAACGTGATCTATTTCACCAATCCCAACAGCACCATCGCGTCGGCGGACGGCTCGACACGGACGCTCGGCAACTATCTCTGGTGGAATACGGCGATGAGCGTCGGCGCAGGCGGGGACATGGTCTTCACGGGCATCGTTTTCAACGGCAATCAAGCCAAGCTGCTGGCCATCTCGA
The DNA here is from genome assembly GCA_964423465.1 of uncultured Verrucomicrobiota bacterium. Classification (GTDB taxonomy): domain Bacteria; phylum Verrucomicrobiota; class Kiritimatiellia; order PWTM01; family PWTM01; genus VGWF01. Next base: position 3,956 of record CAYRFK010000334.1, read on the forward strand.
ACAACCTGACCCGCTTCTCCGGCCCCTTCAGCGGAGCAGGCGCGACTTACAAGTACGGTCCGGGTACGCTGCAGTTTGAAAGCCCCGTGAACATGGTCTCGTTCACCAACGCGGAAGGGCGGTTGGTGTTGCAGGGTGGCGGGGCCTTCATCAATGCCGGCGCGGAGCTGATGTTCGTGGGCGGCTCGGTCTTCGATGTCGCGGGCGTGACGGGCGGCTGGTACCTCCGTCAGAGCCAGACGCTGCGCGGCAACGTCGGCGTCGTCGGCGACTCGCTGATCAGCAACAGCTTCGTCCGACCCGGCGCCTCGGCGGGTACGATCACCTTCAGCAACAACGCGACGTTCAGCAACGCGGACGTCCAGTTTGAACTCTCGGCGGACGGAACACCCGGCGCTGGGGTCAACGACTACATCGAGACCATCGGCAACCTGACGCTGTCCGGCGTCACGACGACCCGCGTGGTCTCGCTGAACA
>CAYRFK010000335.1:0-4424 GCA_964423465.1 uncultured Verrucomicrobiota bacterium
ACCAGCGGCATGAATTACGCCATTAAGCGGCCCCCAATCGCGCTCTGCCTCGCTGAGCACCGCGGCCATGGCGGCGGCATCCGTGACATCGACCGCAGCGATCCGCACTTCCGCGCCGAGCGCTTGTAATTCAGCCACGGCGTGCAGGCGGCTTTGTTGAGCAGGCGAGATATACTCACCCGCGTACCCACCCGCGTACCCACCCGCGTACCCACCCGCATCCCTCGAATCGCCACTCGCTTGAGGCAAACCACTACGGCTAGTCAGCAACAAGCGCGCACCTGGCGCGCGTTGTGCAATGCGTTTGGCTAATGCCAGACCAATATTGCCGATGCCACCAGTAATCAGGTAAACTCCGGCAGGGCGTAATGCCATATTTGGTAAGGTCGCTGTTGGCAAAGGATAGGCTACATAGCGTTCGCACCAACGCCGACCTTGATGCAGCGCCACCGTATTTTCCGTGCCGGCAATGAGTTCGGCAGCGAGCAGGTCAAGCTGGCGTTCGCGTAACCAAGCTTGTTCAGGCCAGGCTAAATCCACTGCCTGACAGCGCAGATTAGGATATTCCTGCGGCAAAACACGCAGTGGACCAAGTACAGCCGCAAGGGCCGGTGCTGGCGGAACTTCACCAAACGCCAGTAGACGATTCGCTACTACACTGATTTTAAGTGATTCCGCAAACCAGCTACGTCCCACTGTCTGACCTAAAGCAATCAGATTATAAAAGCCTTGCTCCAACAGATCAGCATCTTCGCTCAACGGGCTAGCAAGCAAGTCGAGATAAACAATGTGATCGGGACGGTGGCCGCTGGCAATTTGCGCTGCCAACACGCTATCCCAAGTACCGGTGTTGACGCCCGCAATGAACTCCACCAGCTCGACCCGCCCACCCGCAGCACGCAAACGTGCCGCCAACGGTTCGGCCGCACCAACACGCCCGCCGCCGACCAACAACCATTCACCGGCTGCTGGTGTGTTCTCTAGTGTGTTCTCTATTGACGTAGCCAAAGGCGTAAGTTCCTGCCAAACCGGCCGGTTAAACCACTGCGCCGCATCAGGTAACTTACCGCTCGCGAGTGGTACAGCAGCAACGGCTGCTGCAGCAGTGCTAACCTGTGCCGGAGCCACCCAATAGCGGCGATGCTCAAAGGCATAAGTCGGCAAAGCGACGCGCCGACGCCGTTCATCAGCATATAACGCCGTCCAATCAAGATTTATGCCTGCAGTCCATACCCGTGCTAGCGCCGTGGCGAAGGCGGCATCCGCTTTCTCGGCACCGACCAAACGTGCATCGGCCAGCGTCGCTAATACAGTCAGCGTCGCCGGACGGCCGCCATGCAACAAGGCCAAATTAGCCAGCGTTTGACTGGGGCCAACTTCCAGCAGCAGCGCATCCGGCACAGCAAATACCCGCTCTAAACCTTGCGTTAAACGCACGGCGCAACGCGCTAAATCCAAGTAGTGATCTGGATTGGTTGCTTCGGCATCGGTAATCCAATCACCACTGACGCAAGAAACATAAGGAATCCGCGGCTTTTGCAAACGCACTTTGCGCACCGCCTCAAGATACGGTGCCAGGAACGGCTGCATCTGCGCCGTGTGGAAAGGCAGATCAAGCTGGCTCAACATACAGAACACACCCTGCGCCTTGAGCTGATCTTGTAGCGCGACCACTGCCGTCGCTGACCCACCGACAATACATTGACGTGGAGCCATAATCATGGCGATTTCTACTTCAGCATTGGGTGAGGCAGCCAACAACGGCCTTAATTCTTCTTCACCCAACGAAACTGCCAGTAGCGCACCGGGTTTGATCAAGGAGAGTAAACGCGAACCGGCTACCGACAACGTCAACACTTCTTCCAGGGTCATTACCCCGGCGAGGCAAGCACAAACATATTCACCTAGGCTATAACCGAGCATAGCACGTGGTTTAACACCAAGCTTTAACCATACTTGCGCTAAGCCATATTCAACTACAAACAAAGGTAATGAATCGGTAGCGAAAGCCGGATCGGCGCCGCAACCGGGCGAAGCCATGCGCGCCATTAAATCAATGCCATGTTGTTCGCGCAAAATGCTAGCGCAGTGATCCACCTCAGCCCGAAACAGCGGCTCATCGCGGTATAGGCTTTGCGCCATGCCAGCAAACTGCGCATCCTGCCCAGGAAAGGCAAAAACCACATTTGCGTTCTGTTTGACCGCAGTCGTCTGCTGAATTTTGACCACAGACTGAGGCTGAAAACCAAATGACTGCGCTCCCATCACCCAGGCTTGCCGCACATCAAACGCCTTACGCCCTACTTGCAGTGTATAAGCGACATCAGCTAACGCCAGCTCTGGCGTCGCTGCTAAATTTTTCTCCAGATACGTCTCCAGGCGTTGCGCGCCCTGCTCCAACGCAGCGCCGCTGCGTGCCGACACAGGTAAAACCTGCCAGGGTCGACCGCTTGCCCCTGCGGGTATCAAGGGTGCTTCTTCCAGCACCACATGCGCATTAGTGCCGCCGATGCCAAACGAACTAACGCCAGCACGACGCGGCGCGCCACGCAAGGACGGCCACGCAGTCAGACGCGCGTTGACGTAAAACGGACTACTTTCCAAACCCAACTTCGGATTCGGCCGTTTGAAATGGAGCGAAGGTGGCATCTGAGCATGGCCTAAGCCCAACGCTGTTTTGATCAAGCTGGCCGTGCCCGCCGCAGTATCAAGATGTCCCACATTGGTTTTCACTGAGCCAATGGCGCATTGCTGCAGCGCCGTCACACCGGCACTGCGGAACGCTTCACTTAATGCAGTCACTTCGACTAAATCACCCAGATCAGTGCCGGTGCCATGCGTTTCAACGTAAGCGATAGTATTAGCATCGACGTTCGCCATTTCTTGTGCTTCGCGGATCACCGCTGCCTGACCTTCAACGCTGGGCGCGGTATAACCCACCTTAAGCGCCCCATCGTTATTAATGGCATAACCCCGGATAACGGCGTAAACGGTATCGCCGTCACGTAGCGCATCATCCAAACGCTTTAACACCACCATAGCAACGCCGTTGCCGTCCAAAGTGCCTTGCGCATCGGCATCAAAAGCACGACACCGTCCATCCGGCGACAGCGTGCCACCGGGATGATGCCAATAGCCTTGATCCTGCGGCAAATGCACCGAACAGCCACCGGCCAAAATCAGATCACATTGATACGACAACAAACTTTGGCAGCCCATGGCCACCGCCACCAGCGAAGTCGAACACGCCGTGCTGACGTTGACCGCCGGCCCACGCAGATCCAACTTATAGGCAACACGCGTCGTTGCAAAATCCTTGTCATTACCTAGGCTAATCTGCCAAGCGCCAAGGGTTTCCAGTAGCTCACGCTGGCCAATCAGGTTTTGCAACAAGTAACTATTTAAGCCGACACCGGAATATAAGCCGACACGACCGGCGTCTTTGAAGGCGGCGCTGCCCGGCGCTTGACCGGCGTGTTCCAACGCTTCCCAAGCACATTCCAGCAGTTGACGATGCTGAGGATCAAGCACTTCCGCTTCGCGCGGCGTGATGTCGAAAAAGCCCGCATCAAATAGTTCCGCACCTTGTAGTAGGCCAAACGCCTTAACGAAGAGCGGATCTTGCAAGGTCGCTGCATCGACACCAGCGGCGCGCAATTGCGCATCGTCAAAGAAGGTAGTCGATTCGACGCCATCACGCAGATTGCACCAGAATTGATCCAGGTTCTGCGCGCCAGGCACGCGTAAAGCCATGCCGACGATGGCAACTGCATCCAAGGGTTCGTCTTGCATGCCATCATTAGGTGAAAAATCAGAATCAACCACGTTTTTGCCTCTTATCTTTCATTTGGCGCAGCGCATCGCGTTGCCGTTGCGCTTGACTGCGCGCGTTGTCAGCTTCCGTCGCCGCCTCAGCCGTCGTTTGCGAGAAGTAGCGCGCCTGACTGGCCACGGTCGGTAAACGGAAAATGTCCACCGGCGAAATCGGCCGCACAAACATCGATTGCAAGCGCTCGCTCAACGGCAAGACCAGCAGGGAATGACCGCCCAATTCAAAGAAATTATCGTCCGCACCAACCTTCTCCACCTGCAATAATTCACACCAGACGGCGGCAATGCGCTTCTCAGCATAACTACTGGGATCAACAAAAGCAGCAGCCAAATTCGGCCGTAAGCCTTCTGGTGCAGGTAATGCGGCACGGTCAATTTTGCCGTTACTGGTCAAAGGCATCGCCGGCAACAACATGAATGTGCTGGGTAACATGTGCGCCGGCAACGACTCCGCTAACGCCGCCTTCAGCGCACGTTCATCTAATGCGGTCTGCGCATCGACAGCGGTGACATAAGCCACCAGGCGAACATCCTGCTCCGAACGACGCTGCGCCAATACCACCGCCTCGCGCACGCCGGGCAGATGCGCCAAC
>CAYRFK010000336.1:0-4413 GCA_964423465.1 uncultured Verrucomicrobiota bacterium
TATTGGGGCTATGGACTTCCCGCAGTTCACGGTCAACTGCATCGTTCCGACTTAGCCGCCCTCGTTCCCGTCCGACGTCTTCTTCGCGCCCTTGTCGACGAATCCGCCCCGCTTGAGAAGATCCTCCTCGAAGGCGCGCATGAACGCGCCTTCGCGTTCGCGCAGGATCAGGTCCGAGAGCGGGCGGCGCATCTCCACCAGCTTGCCCCGCGGCGCCGGCGTGCGGTCGGCCACACGGACCACGAGCCGCGAGTCGTCGAACGTCCGGATCACCGGCGTGAAGTCGCCACTGTTGCAGGTGGCCAGTTCCGGCATCATCCGCTCCGCATGGGGATTGTCCTTCGCCTGCGCCGTGGCCGAGAAGGGCGGGGGCGTCACCAAGGTCAGCCCCAGCTTCTTGACCGCGTCGGCCAGCGTGGTCTTCCCCGCCTTGACGTCGTCGATGAGGGCCGTGGCCTTGGCGTCCAGCGCCGCCTCCACCGCCGTCTCGCGGGCGTCCGCCGTGGCGGCATCCTTCACCTCGTCCAGCGTCGGAATCCGCGCAGGCACCTTGGTCTCAAGGGCCATGACGTAGTAGCCGTCCTCGCCGCGCACCGGGTTGCTGAAGTACTCGTCCGCCGTCTTGTTCAGGGCAAAGGCCGCACGGTTGAACTCGGGGCCGGCCTTGATGCCGGCAACCTGCATGTCGCGCGAGAACGGCCCGGCCGACCGGATCGCCAGCCCCGCCGCCTTGGCGGCGTCCTCGAAGGGAACGGGCTTCTCGCGGCGCTCGGGGGCGATGCGGTTGATGAAATCGGCGGACGCCTGTTCGGCCCGGTTCATCGCGGTCTCATGCTGGAGCGCGGTCACGATGCGGCCCTTGACCTCGTCGAGAGGCAGGAGCTTCTCGACCATCTCCGGCGCCGCGTTCGTCGCGCCCGCAACCGCGTTCGTGCCCGGCACGCGGATCGTGAACTGGGCGCGGTGCTCGTCGTAGTAGTCCTCGATGTCCTCCGTCGACGGTGCGGCCAGCCCCTTGGCTTGGGCGGCGGCGTCGAAAAGAACGTACTTCACGGTGACCTTCGGCGGGATCTCGTACCGCGAGGGATCCTTGTCGAAGTGGGCCTTGATCGCGTCGGCTGTCGGCGCGACGGTCTTTTCGACGAGGCTCCGCTTGAGTTCCACGTACTCCACCTTGAACTGGTCCTCGAGCACCGAGTAGATGCGCTCCACATCCGCCGGAGGCGCCAGCACGGCCTGCGAGGCGAGCATCTGGACCTTCTGCAGCAACAACTCCTCGCCGACGTGCTGCTCGAAGAACCGCTCGCCAAGGCCCGTCTCCCCGAGGACGCGCGCGAGGATGCCGCGGTAGGCCTCAAGGCTGAACTGCCCGTTCTGCTGGAAGACCTGCTGGCTCCGGATGGCATCCTGGATCTCCGCCTCGCCGACGGTGAATCCGACGCGAGCGGCTTCCTGCAGGGCCGCGATGCGGCGCCACGCGGCCTTCCGGATGATGGTCTCCGTCTCCTCCGTGAGCGGCGGCATCCGGCCCGTGGAGAAGGCCACGGCGACGCGCACGTGCATCATCGCGCTCCAGAGTTCGTCGCGGCCGACTCCCTTTCCATTCAGCGTTCCCGCCATCCCCGCCTCGCGGTCGGATTTCGACGTGAACATGAAGGGCGTGCCCCACACGACGAACGAAAGGACGATGATCACGAGGATCGCCATCCACACGAGCCTCGATTGAATCAGCTTGTGAAACTTCCCAATCAACATCGGCATACGATTGACCCTTCCATCCCCGGTCTTCCGGGCAAAACCCGTGCATGCTGGCCGAATGCGGGCCAAGGGTCAAACCCAAAGCGAGGGCCGGCCGGGCGCATCTCCGATTCATTGACCTGATCATGCGGGTGCCTCTCGGAATCTGCATGGCTACCGGGATCCATCGAACGGCCGGGCCAGCGGCCCGGCCCTACCACGGACTTCTCGGGAACGATGGGTAGGGCCGGGCCGCTGGCCCGGCCGAACGGAAAGCCCGTGCGAGCGTCTTCGTCATCGCTGCACCGGACCGGAGATGCGCCCGGGCCGGCCGGGCGTCCCTTCCGCCGTCCTGCCGCTTCCTGTACTCTGCCCGGGTCGTCCGTTCCGGGCGGATGGGCCGCCGGGGCGGGGCACGGGGCGGTGGATTATGAAGTTTTCATCGGTTTTCGGGTTCGCAGCGACCTGCGCGACCGCGTGCGCGGCGGGGTCGTGGAACAACGGACTCTATCTTGGGAACGGCGATTACTGGCGGCAGCGTATCGCCATCGCTGTGACCAACGCCGCGGGGAGCGCCGTGGAGGGCGCGCCGGTGGAACTCCGGATCGGCACCGCACCCGGGCAGGCGGCGCTCGCGGGGGCGTCGGCGGATGCCCTGCGCGTGTGCGATGCGAACGGCAATGAACTGCTGTGGGCCGTGCTGGATGCCGCCGGCGAGCCGGTGCGCAGGGGGCCGGTCCCCGCGGGGGCGACGCTGACCGTGCCGGTCGATGGCGCGGCGAACGGGACAACGGTCCTCCACGCATACTTCGACAATCCGTCCGCCTGGCCGGTCCCCGATTTCCTCGACGCGGCAACCGGCCTGCGGAACGGCGGGGTGGAGTCGGGGCAGGGGGACACGCCCTCCGCCTGGCGGCACGACGTGGAGGATGCGGCGCACACCGCCTCGTGGTCCGCCGAACGCCCGCACTCGGGCGCGAAGTGCCTCAAGACCGTCGTCGCACCCGGTGCGGAGCCGACCTGGATCTCCACGCGCCAAGGCGACATCCGCATCACGGGCGGGGCGCGCTACGTCTTCCGCGCCTGGGTGCGCGCCGAGAATGTAAAGGGGAGCGTCGGCTGGTACGTCCACGCCGGAAACGCGAAGAAGCCCCTGACGATCAGCCCGATGGCCACGGTGCCCGGCGGTTCGTTCGACTGGCGCGAGGTCAGGGCCGAGTTCACCGCGCCCGCCGACGCCGACCGGGCCGATCTCGGGACCGTCCTGCGCGGCACGGGGGTCGCGTGGTTCGACGATGCCTCCCTGGAATGCCTCGATCCGGGACCGCTGCGCGCCGTGGCCGCCGCGCCCGAGCGGATCGGCGACATCCGCGAAGCCGGAGCCGACGCCGCGTGGCCGGACGCGGGGGAGGGCGCCGGATGGGTCTTTCGCTACCCCGTCCGCGTGCTGAACGCCGGTGACACGCCGCTCGATGCCGGTCTGCTTGCAGTGGATCTCGCCGGACCGCTGGCGCGCCTGAGCGGCCGCGTGGATGCGGAGCGAGTGGCCGTGATGGACGGCAGCCGCCCGGTGCCGTTCAACCGCATGGGGACCGTCATCCTCTTCCCGGCGCGGATCGAGGCCCGTACCCGCCATACCTTCCATGTCTGCTTCCGCGCCGGATCGGCCCGCACCGCCGGCGCGACGGCTGCCCGCGAGTATGCCGCCAACCCGGCCCTGCCCGGCGGCGAGACGCGCGAGGCGGTGACCGGCGTGGCGAAGGCGGAGTACGAGCGGCTGCTCGCGAGCCCCGCCAACCTCGTGCGGAATCCCAGCTTCGAATCCGGCGCGTCCACACCCGAGGCGTGGAGCGGCGCCGAACCGCGCGGCGGCAAGGATGGCGTCGAGATGGCCGCCGAGGCGTCCGGTTTCTTTGGTGTGCGCTCCGCGCGGATGACCGTTCCGCAGGCGGCTGCATCCGGCTGGCACGGATGGAGGCAGACCCTCGAGGTCGGCCCGGGGCAGACCTACCTCTTTGCGTCCTGGCTGAAGTGTCGCGACCTCTCCGTCGGCGACCTCCAACTCCATGCCCATTGCCGGACCGCCGCAGGCGCGATGTGCGCGACCGGCGCGTTCCAGGGCGCGGGCCCCGGCATCTCCGGCACGTGCGATTGGACGCTCGTCCAGGGCCTCTTCACCATGCCCGCCGACGCCGCGCGCTTCGACCTGCACCTGACGATGAACGCCGCGGGTACGGCGTGGCACGATGGCGTCGTGGTGTGCCGCGTGACCCCGGCCGTCCCCGGTGCACTGGAGGTTCGTCCGCCGCGCGCCGGATCGGGCCCCGTGGCCTGGCCGGTCAACGCCATCGTCAAGGTCTTTCGCGATGAGGCGGCCCCTGCGTCGCCCGCACCGGCCCGCATCTCGGCCGCCCGCGGCGAGCGCGAGCCGCTTCAGATCGCCCTCCGCGGTCCGAAGGCGATTCCCGGCGTCCGTGTTGAGGCGAGTGCGCCGCGCGGCCGCTGGGGCCGCCGGTTGCCCGCGCCCGAGGTCGGTGTCGTCGGCTATGTCCCCGTCGACCACGTGACCAGCTACTACCAGTCCGACAGTCCCGCCTGGCACCGCAAGTTCCCGACGCGGCAGGGCGCCTCCGACGGCTGGCCGGGCTGGTGGCCCGATCCGATCCTGCCGCGCGA